>DATGNS010000353.1:0-19004 GCA_035306625.1 Pseudomonas sp.
CGGGCATTGCGAGCGGGGCGGCATGGTGGTGCTGACCACCCACCACACCCTGACGAACACGCCGTCGGGCTACCGCGAACTGGATCTGGGGCAGCGCGCCGCATGAGTAGTGTCTTCACCCTGTTGCTGGCCCGCGAAAGCCGCCTGCTGTTCCGTCGCCCGGCCGAGCTGGCCAACCCGCTGGTGTTCTTCGCCATCGTCATCGCCCTGTTCCCGCTGGCGGTGGGACCGGAGAGCCAGTTGCTGCAGACCCTGTCGCCGGGCCTGGTGTGGCTGGCCGCGCTGCTGGCGGTGCTGCTGTCGCTGGACGGGCTGTTTCGCAGCGATTTCGAGGACGGCTCCCTGGAGCAGTGGGTCGTTTCGCCGCAGCCGCTGGCGCTGCTGGTGCTGGCCAAGGTGCTCGCGCACTGGTTATTTACCGGGCTGGCCCTGGTGCTGCTGTCGCCGCTGCTGGCCCTGATGCTCGGCCTGCCGCCGCGCTGCCTGCCGGTGCTGCTGCTCTCGCTGCTGCTCGGCACCCCGGTGCTGAGCCTGCTGGGAGCCGTGGGCGCGGCGCTGACCGTGGGCCTCAAGCGCGGCGGGTTGCTGCTGGCGCTGCTGATCCTGCCCCTGTACATCCCGGTGCTGATTCTCGGCAGCGGAGCGCTGCAGGCGGACCTGCAAGGACTGCCCACGGCGGGCCACCTGTTGTGGCTGGCCACCCTGACCGCCCTGGCGGTGACCCTCACGCCCTTTGCCATCGCGGCGGGCCTGAAGATCAGCGTCGGCGAATAGGCACACACCCCGGTTCGACCGGTTGAAGGCAAGTGGAGCGGCATGCCGGCTCCGCGAAACGAAGAGAGTTGCAATGAACTGGACATGGTTTCACAAGCTGGGCTCGCCCAAGTGGTTCTACGAAATCAGCGGTCGCTGGCTGCCCTGGCTGAGCGGCGCCGCGGTGGTCCTGCTGCTGGTGGGCAGTGTCTGGGGGCTGGCCTTCGCCCCGCAGGACTACCAGCAGGGCAACAGCTTCCGGATCATCTACCTGCACGTGCCCACGGCCATCCTCGCCCAGTCCATCTACGTGATGCTGGCGGTGGCCGGCGTGGTCGGCCTGGTGTGGAAGATGAAGCTGGCCGACGTGGCGCTGCAGCAGGCCGCGCCCATCGGCGCCTGGATGACCTTCCTGGCGCTGCTCACCGGCGCGGTGTGGGGCAAGCCCACCTGGGGCGCCTGGTGGGTGTGGGACGCGCGCCTGACCGCCATGCTCATCCTGCTGTTCCTGTACTTCGGCATCATCGCCCTGGGCAACGCCATCACCAACCGCGACAGCGCCGCCAAGGCCTGCGCCGTGCTCGCCATCGTCGGCGTGGTGAACATCCCGATCATCAAGTACTCGGTGGAGTGGTGGAACACCCTGCACCAGCCTGCCACCTTCAGGCTCACCGAGAAGCCGGCCATGCCGCCGGAGATGTGGCTGCCGCTGCTGGTGATGGTCATCGGGTTCTACTGCTTCCTGGGCGCCGTGCTGCTGATGCGCATGCGCCTGGAAATTCTCAAGCGTGAAGCGCGCACCAGCTGGGTCAGGGCCGAGCTGCGCGCCCAGGTGGAGGGTCGTCCGTGAGCTTTGCCTCCTTCTCCGAATTCCTGGCCATGGGCAACCATGGCGTCTACGTGTGGACCAGCTACGGCGCCGGCCTGGTGGTCCTGCTGCTCAATGTCGCTCTGCCGCTGCTGGGACGCCGGCGTTACCTGCAAGATGAGGCGCGCCGTCTGCGCCGGGAGGAAATGAAGTGAATCCGGTCCGCAAGAAACGTCTGTACATCATCCTCGCCCTGCTCGTCGGGGTGGGTGCGACCGTCGGCCTGGCCCTCTCGGCCCTGCAGCAGAACATCAACCTGTTCTACACCCCGACCCAGATTGCCAATGGCGAGGTGCCGGACGGCGTGCGCATCCGCGCCGGCGGCATGGTCAAGGAAGGCTCCCTCAAGCGCACCGGCGATTCCCTGGACGTGGAGTTCGTGGTGCATGACGGAGCCGCCGAGGTGGCCATGCGCTACCGGGGCATCCTGCCCGACCTGTTCCGTGAAGGGCAGGGCATCGTCGCCCTGGGCCGCCTGAACGCGGACGGCGTGCTGGTCGCCGACGAGGTGCTGGCCAAGCACGACGAGAACTACATGCCGCCGGAAGTCGCGCAGGCGATGGACAAGGCCATCCAGGCGAAGGCGGAGAATGCGCAATGATCCCTGAAATCGGCCATCTGGCCCTGATCCTGGCCCTGTGCCTGGCGCTGGTGCAGTCCACGCTGCCGCTGATCGGCGCCTGGCGCGGCGACCGCCTGTGGATGGGCGTTGCCCGTCCGGCAGCCTCGGGCCAGTTCTTCTTCCTGCTGCTGTCGTTCGCCTGCCTGACCTGGGCCTTCATGGTCGACGACTTCTCCGTGGCCTACGTGGCGCACAACTCCAACTCGGCGCTGCCCTGGTACTACAAGTTCAGCGCTGTGTGGGGCGCCCACGAGGGCTCGCTGCTGCTGTGGGCGATGATCCTCGGCGGCTGGACCTTCGCCGTGGCGATGCTGTCCCGTCAACTGCCCGAGGAGATGCTCGCCCGCGTACTGGCGGTGATGGGCATCATCAGCATCGGCTTCCTGCTGTTCCTGATCGTCACCTCCAACCCCTTCGAGCGCCTGCTGCCGCAGGCGCCGACCGACGGCCGCGACCTCAACCCGCTGCTGCAGGACTTCGGCCTGATCGTCCACCCGCCGATGCTGTACATGGGCTACGTGGGCTTCTCGGTGGCCTTCGCCTTCGCCGTCGCCGCGCTGCTGGGCGGCCGCCTGGACGCCGCCTGGGCGCGCTGGTCGCGACCCTGGACCCTGGTGGCCTGGGCCAGCCTGGGCGTCGGCATCGTGCTGGGCTCCTGGTGGGCCTACTACGAGCTGGGCTGGGGCGGCTGGTGGTTCTGGGACCCGGTGGAGAACGCCTCCTTCATGCCCTGGCTGGTGGGCACCGCGCTGATCCACTCGCTGGCGGTCACCGAAAAGCGCGGCGTGTTCAAGAGCTGGACCGTGCTGCTGGCCATCGCCGCCTTCTCCCTCAGCCTGCTGGGCACCTTCCTGGTGCGTTCCGGCGTGCTGACCTCGGTGCACGCCTTCGCCGCCGACCCGGCGCGTGGCACCTTCATCCTGGCCTTCCTGCTCATCGTGGTGGGCGCCTCCCTGACCCTGTTCGCCCTGCGTGCGCCGGTGGTCAAGAGCAAGGTGGGCTTCGCCCTCTGGTCGCGGGAAACCCTGCTGCTGGCCAACAACCTGATCCTGGTGGTGGCCTGCGCGATGATCCTGCTGGGCACTTTGTATCCGCTGCTGCTTGACGCCCTGACCGGCGCCAAGCTGTCGGTCGGCCCGCCCTACTTCAACGCCCTGTTCCTGCCGCTGATGGCCATCCTCATGGTGGCGGTGGGCGTCGGCGTGCTGGTGCGCTGGAAGGACACCCCCGGCAAGTGGCTGGCCGGCATGCTGACCCCGGTGCTGATCCTCAGCGCCGGGCTGGCCGGGGTGGCCTGCCTGCTGCTCGACGACTTCCAGTGGGCCGTGCTGGCCGTGTGCCTGCTGTCGTTCTGGGTGGTGCTCACCGGCGTGCGCGACCTGCTCGACAAGACCCGTCACACCGGCCTGCTCAAGGGCATCACGCGCATGACCCGCAGCTACTGGGGCATGCAGCTGGGCCACCTGGGCATCGCCGTGTGCGCCGTCGGCATCGTGCTGTCCACCCAGCACAATGCCGAGCGCGACCTGCGCATGGCGCCGGGCGACATGCAGGAGCTGGGCGGCTACCAGTTCGTGTTCGAGGGCGCCCAGCACCATGAGGGCCCCAACTACACCTCCGACCGCGCCACCGTGCGCGTGCTGCAGGACGGCCGGCAGATCGCCGTGCTGCACCCGGAGAAGCGCCTGTACACCGTGCAGATGATGCCCATGACCGAAGCCGGCATCGATCCGGGCCTGTTCCGCGACCTGTACGTGGCCCTCGGCGAGCCGCTGGAGGATGGCGCCTGGGCCGTGCGCCTGCACGTCAAGCCCTTCGTGCGCTGGATCTGGCTGGGCGGCCTGCTGATGGCCTTCGGCGGCCTGCTGTCCACCCTCGACCGCCGCTATCGCATCAAGGTCAAGACCCGCGTCCGCGAGGCGCTGGGCATCTCTGGAGCACAACCGGCATGAGACGCGCACTGCTGCTGATTCCCCTGGCGATCTTCCTGGTGGTCGCCGGCTTCCTCTACAAGGGCCTGTTCCTGGACCCCCGCGACATCGGCACCACCATGATCGGCAAGCCGCTGCCGGCGTTCTCCCTGCCGTCGCTGGAGAATCCCGAGCGCACCCTGGGCACCGCCGACTTCGTGCCGGGCGAGCCGGCGCTGGTCAACGTCTGGGCCACCTGGTGCCCGACCTGCCGCGCCGAGCACGAGATGCTCAATCGCCTGGCCGAGCAGGGCGTGGCGGTCTACGGCATCAACTACAAGGACAGCGGCGACGCCGCGCGCCGCTGGCTCAACGAGCTGGGCAATCCCTATCGCCTCAACGTCGAGGACCCCCGCGGCGAGCTGGGCTTCGATCTGGGCGTGTACGGCGCGCCGGAGACCTTCCTGATCGACAGGGACGGCATCATCCGCCACAAGTACGTCGGCGCCATTGACGAGCGCGTCTGGCGCCAGCAGCTGGCGCCGCTCTACCAGGAGCTGCTCGAGCAATGAAACGACTGCTTGCCGTGCTGTTCTGCAGCCTGGCCCTGGGCGGCTTCGCCCAGGCCGCCATCGACACCTACGAGTTCAGCAGCGAGGCCGAACGCCAGCGCTTTCGCCAGCTGACCAGCGAGCTGCGCTGCCCCAAGTGCCAGAACCAGAACATCGCCGATTCCGACGCGCCCATCGCCATGGACCTGCGCCGGGAAATCCACCGCATGCTGGAGAGTGGTCGCAGCGATGACCAGATCGTCGAACACCTGGTCGATCGCTACGGCGACTTCGTGCGCTACAAGCCGCCGGTGGAGCTGCGCACCCTGCTGCTCTGGTACGGACCCTGGGTACTGCTGGGCGGTGGCCTGCTGACCCTGGCGGTCATCGTGGTCCGCCGTCGCCGGGTCGAGAACGCCCCGCACAATGCCCTGCTGTCCGCCGAGGAGCAGGAGCGCCTTTCCCAATTGCTGGATAAGAAAGACCCATGATCGATCTCTGGCTTGTCGCCGGCCTGCTGCTGCTGGCCGCCCTGGCGTTCATCCTGGTGCCGGTGCTGCACGGTCAGCGCGCCCAGACCGAGGAAGACCGTACCGCCCTCAACGTGGCGCTCTACGAAGAGCGGGTGCGCGAACTGGAAACCCAGCACGGTGCCGGCACCCTGAGCGACGAACAGCTGGCCGCCGGCAAGGCCGAGGCCGCCCGCGAGCTGCTGACGGACACCGAAGGTGACGTGCGGCGCCAGGCCCACCTGGGCCGCGCGGTGCCCATCGCCGCCGCCGTGCTGGTGCCGGTGCTGGGCCTGGCGCTGTACCTGTACTGGGGCGCCAGCGACAAGCTGGAGCTGGCGCGCCAGTTCGACCACCAGCCGGCCTCCATGGAGGAGATGGTGGCGCGTCTGGAGCAGGTGGTGAAGGCGCAGCCCGACGGGGTGGAAGGCTGGTACTTCCTGGCCCGCGGCTACATGGCCATGGAGCGCCCGGGCGACGCCGCCCGGGCCTTCGAGCGCACCGTGGCGCTGGCTGGGCGCGATCCGTCGCTGCTCGGCCAGTGGGCGCAGGCCCTGTACTTCGCCAACGGTCAGCAGTTCGACGAACAGATCCAGGGCCTGACCGACGAGGCGCTGAAGGCCGATCCGGGTGAAATGACCAGCCGCGGCCTGCTGGGCATCGTCGCCTTCGAGGCGGGCCGTCCGCGCGAGGCCATCCAGCACTGGCAGGTGATCGTCGAGGGCCTGGATCCGCAGGATCCCAACCGCATGGCCATCGAGCAGGGCATTCAGCGCGCCCGCGAGATGCTGGGCGAGACGCCGGCACCCGCGGCGGCCGGCAATGCGCAACTGCGCGTGCGCGTGGAGCTGGCGCCCGAGGTGGCCAGCCAGGTGCAGCCTGAGGACAACGTGTTCGTATTCGCCCGTCCGGCGGTCGGTGAGGCCATGCCGCTGGCGGTCAAGCGTCTGAAGGTCGCCGACCTGCCGGCGGACGTGGTGCTCAGCGATGCGGATGCCATGCTGGAGCAGCTACGCTTGTCGAACTTCCCGCAGGTGGAGCTGCTGGCGCGCGTGTCGCGCAGCGGCAATGCCACCGCCGGCGAGTGGATCGGACGCAGCGGTGCGATCAGCAGCAGCGATGAACAGCTGCAGACCCTGCGTATCGATCAGCCCGAGAAGCGCTGACGGCCGCTTGCACCGGCCCCGGAGAAGGACATGCAGCGTGCCGCAGGCCGGGCGCTGCTGCTCGGCAGCCTGCTGCTGAGCGGCTGCGCCAGTGACATCTATCAGCTGCCGGGTTCCCGGCAGCCATCCCAGCCCTGGCCGCAATCCCGGCCGGCGCCGACGCCCGAACCCTCGCGGCCGGTGATCACGCCGGTGCCGCCTCGCCCGGACATTCCCCCTGCGCCGGAAAGCACGACCACCCACCCGCGCTACGCCCCGCCTCCGCATGTGGAAGCGCGCTGGGATGCGCATCTGGGGGTGTATGTGGTGACGGGCCGGCAGCTGTATTACCGCGAGCGCCTGTACTACCGCTGGGAAGGGGAATGGCAGTGTGCGGCGCGGCCGGAGGGGCCCTGGGAGCCGGTGGCGGAGATCAGCGTGCCGATGGGCCTGCGCAACCTGCACTGATCATGGCAGGGCAGGCCGCTGGCACGCTGCAGACGATCGCCACCGCGATCAGGCCTGCAGGGCCTTCTGGCGGGTGCGTTCGATGATCTGCTGCAGGCGGTCGCCCTGCAGGTGTTCGGGGTAGAGGCGCTCGCTGTGGCGGGCGACGCCATGCTGGTCGACCAGCGTGAAGCTGAAGCCGCCCTTGCGACCGGGCGCGACGATGTAGCAGTCCAGTGGTGCGAAGGCTTCGCGCAGGGCGCTGATGGCCCGCTCGGCATGATGATGATTGCTCATGGTTGTTTCCTTGTTCGTTATGACCCGCTCAAGGTGGCCCAGGCGGCTTTCTTTGGCATGCCTGCATGGGAGCGAAGAGGGCGGGTGTTGGTTCCGATTCCAGTGATTCTGGAAATATAAAGCAAATGCCGTGCCGGATTTTCGGCTGTGCCGGCGCGCATGTCGTGTGACTGAGCTTAGCCGGACCTTTGCTGTTTGCCGGGTTGCTGGCTGTGTCAGCGATCGGTGGTCGCCTGCCAGGGTGCCCGGATTGGGTGACGATCTGATGACTGTTTCCGGCGCTTCGTCAGGGCGCTCGGAACAGTTCGGGGAAATGACAAAACCCGCCGTGAGGCGGGCTTTGCGGGGATTTGGTCGGAGCGACTGGATTCGAACCAGCGACCTTCTCGTCCCGAACGAGACGCGCTACCAAGCTGCGCTACGCTCCGTTTGGATGGCGCGCATTCTACAGAAAAACTTTTGATGCACAAGGGGTTAGAGCAAAAATTTTTGCATTCGGCCCGGTCGCGCCGATTTGCCGGGGCCGTGGCGGGTTCATTCGAGCAGCTCGGGGCTGTTGACGTTGGCCAGGCGGGGATCGTCCTCGGCGCAATCCAGGAGTACCGGGTTGCGCTGGGCGAAGATGTGCCGGGGGGAGCGCTGGCCTTCCTGCCAGGCGCGCTCCAGGTGGGGGGCCAGGCTCGCGGGCAGCAGGCAGAACAGCGGCTGCCACTGCTCGCCCTGGCGCAGCAGCAGGGGCCGGTCCGGCAGGGCGGCGTGGCGCATGCGCTCCAGCAGGGCGCGGTCCATGCCGGGTGCATCGCAGGGGAGCACCAGCAGCCAGGGCTGGCGGGCCACGGCCAGGCCGGCGCGGATGCCGGCCAGCGGACCGGGGAAGTCCGGCTCGGCATCCGACACCAGCTGGTCGGCGAAGGAGCGATAGCGTTCGGCGTTGCGATTGCAGGAAATGATCAGGTCGTCGGTGAGCGGCCGCACCAGGTCGTGCAGCCAGGCGATCATCGGCCGGCCGCGCCACTCCACCAGGCCCTTGTCGCGGCCCCCCATGCGCTGGCCACGTCCCCCGGCGAGCAGCAGTACGGAGCAGGGAGCAGGGGCAGGGGTTGCGGGCATGGTGGCCTCCGGGCGGGCAGGGTTGGCTGTGATATAACACTGCGCATCCGAACCCTCAATCAGGTCTCGCCCATGTCCCACAAGGAATCCGTACCCTTCACCCCGCTGAACATCGCCGTGCTGACCGTCAGCGACACCCGCACCCTGCAGACCGATACCTCCGGGCAGCTGCTGGTCGAACGACTGACCGAGGCCGGCCATCATCTGGCGGACCGGGTGCTGCTCAAGGACGACCTCTATCAGATCCGTGCGGTGGTGGCCGCCTGGATCGCCGATCCGACCGTGCAGGTGGTGCTGATCACCGGCGGCACCGGCTTCACCGCCCGGGACAGCACGCCGGAAGCCGTGGCCTGTCTGCTGGACAAGCAGGTGGACGGTTTCGGCGAGCTGTTCCGGCAGATCTCCTATCAGGACATCGGCACCTCCACCATCCAGTCGCGGGCCCTGGCCGGCCTGGCCAACGGTACTCTGGTGTGCTGCCTGCCGGGCTCCACCAACGCCTGTCGCACCGCCTGGGACGGCATCCTCGCCCAGCAGCTGGACGCCAGCCACCGGCCCTGCAACTTCGTGCCGCACCTGCGCAAGGCCGCCCCCTGCGAGAGCCGCGCATGAGCCTGATCAGCGTCGAGGAGGCCCGCCGGCGCCTGCTGGACTGGGCCGGGCAGCAGCCCATCAAGGCCTGCGAAGTGGTCCCGCTGGAGCAAGCCGACGGCCGCGTGCTGGCCGCGCCGCTGCTGGCCGGCCTGGACCTGCCGCCCTGGGACAACAGCGCCATGGACGGCTATGCCCTGCGCCTGGCCGACTGGCAGGGCGAGCCGCTGCCGGTCAGCCAGCGCATCCTCGCCGGTGACGCGCCGCAGGCGCTGCAGCCGGGCACCTGTGCGCGCATCTTCACCGGTGCACCCCTGCCGGCCGGCGCCGATTGCGTGGAGATGCAGGAAAACACCGAGGTGCTCGACGACGGCAGGGTGCGCTTCCTGCAAGCCCTGCGCCTCGGACGCAATATCCGCCCACGTGGCCAGGAGGCACGCGCCGGCGAAGTCATCCTCGCCGCCGGCACGCGCCTGGGGCCTGTCGAGCTGGCCCTGGCCGCCAGCCTGGGCGTCGAGACCCTGAGCGTGCGGCGCCGCCCCCGGGTGGCCCTGCTGTCTACTGGTGACGAGCTGGTGGAACCCGGCCAGCCGCTGGGACCGGGGCAGATCTACAACAGCAACCGTCGCCTGCTGGCCGCCTGGCTGCGGCGGCTGGGTTGTGAAGTTCATGACGCCGGAATTTTGGCGGATGACCTGCAGGCTACGCGCGCAGCGCTGGCCGGGCTCACCAGTGTGGACCTGATTCTCTCCACCGGCGGCGTGTCGGTCGGCGAGGCGGATTTCCTCGGCCAGGCGCTGCGCGAGGCGGGCGAACTGGCGCTCTGGAAACTGGCCATCAAGCCCGGCAAGCCGCTCACCTGCGGGCACTACCAGGGCGTGCCGGTGCTGGGCCTGCCGGGCAATCCGGCCTCCACCCTGGTCACCTTCGGCCTGCTGGCGCGTCCCTACCTGCTGCGCCGCCTGGGCGTCGAGGCCATCGAGCCGCTGGGCTTCGAGGTGCCGGCCGGCTTCGCCTGGCCGCGCGCCGGCGGCCGCCGCGAATACCTGCGCGCCCGCCTGGAACAGGGCCGCGCCGTGCCGCATCCCAACCAGAGTTCCGGCGTGCTGCGCAGCGCGGCCTGGGCCGACGGCCTGGTGGAGGTGCGCGAGGAACGCACCCTCGCCGAAGGCGAGCCGGTGCGTTTCATTCCCTTCAGCGAACTGCTGGGCTGAGGCCGTTCCCCGGAAGGGGCCAGAACCATCCCGCCACCCGCGCTTTCCAATGCACGGGCAACGGGGGAGGGTGCATCATGGGGCGGCGGGCGTGGGTCATCCTGCACGGCAAGCAGGCGCAGAACGATGAGGTGCGCGCGGCGATCCAGGCGCGCCGCGGCGCGGGCTGGGATCTGGCGGTGCGGCTCACCTGGGAAGCCGGCGACGCGCACCGCCTGGTGCGGGAAGGGCTGCAGGCCGGCTACGGCTGTCTGGTTGCCGCCGGCGGTGATGGCACCCTCAATGAAGTGGCCTCGGCGCTGCTCGAGCTGCAGGGCGAAGCCAGCCTGGCCCTGCTGCCGCTGGGCTCGGCCAACGACTTCGCCCGTGCCGCGCAGATTCCGCTGGAGCCCGACGCGGCCCTGGCCCTGCTGGAAAGCGAGGCGATTGCGGTGGACGTGGGGGTGGCCGATGCCAGCCTGTTCGTCAACATGGCCACCGGTGGCTTCGGTTCGCAGGTCACTGCCAACACCTCGGAAGACCTGAAGAAGATCCTCGGCGGTGGCGCCTACCTGCTCACCGGGCTTACCCGGTTCGGCGAGGTGCGCAGCGCCTTCGGCCGCTTCCGCGGCCCGGGGTTCGAGTGGGAGGGGGATTTCCTGGCCATGGGCCTGGGCAACGGACGCATGGCCGGGGGCGGCCAGGCGCTCTGTCCGCGCGCCTGCATCACCGACGGCCTGCTCGACCTGTGCCTGATTCCCGCGCCCCAGGATGTGGGCGAGACCCTGCGGGTCCTGCTCAGCGGTGGCATCCTGGGGCTCGAGTCGATCGCGGTGACCGCTCGCCTGCCCTGGCTGGAAGTGGAGGCTCCGGACGGCCTGGACCTGAATCTGGACGGCGAGCCCCTGCACAACGAGCGGGTACGCTTCGCGGTGAGACCCGGGGCCCTGCGCCTGCATCTGCCCGCGGACTCGCCGCTGCTGACCGGCGACGCGACAGAGTGACGCGTCGCACCCGCACGGCCGGCGTCCGGGGGATACTGGCCCGGGAGTTAAACTCCCCGGCGTCGCGGCCGATAACCTCTTCAACGCCGCGCAGCAATCCACCCCTTCGATGTCAGGTAATCACATGGCGAGTATTCTCGACTCGGTCGATCAGCGCACCCAACTGGTAGGTGAGAATCGCCTGGAAATCCTGCTGTTCCGTCTTGCCGGTCGGCAGCTCTTCGCGATCAACGTCTTCAAGGTGCAGGAAGTCCTGCACCTGCCGCGCCTCAACCGCATGCCACATCGCCATCCGTGCGTATGCGGGGTGATCAACCTGCGCGGTCAGACCCTGCCGGTGATCGACCTGTCCAAGGCCATCGGCATGCGTCCGCTGCAGCCGGAAGCCAACACCATCATCGTCGCCGAGTACAACCGCTCGGTGCAGGCGTTCCTGGTGAACAGCGTGGAGCGCATCTACAACCTCAACTGGGAAGAGGTGCAGCCGCCGCCCGGTGGCAGCGGTCGTTCCCACTACCTGACCGCCATCACCCGCGTGGATGACCAACTGGTGGAGGTGATCGACGTGGAGAAGGTGCTCGCCGAGATCGTGCCCTACAACGCCCGGGTACCCAGCGAGAAGCTGGAAGACCCGCTGCTGGCCAGGGCCGCGGGACGCGAGGTGCTGCTGGTGGACGACTCCAGCGTGGCGCTCGCCCAGCTCTCCGAGACCCTCGAGCAGCTGGACCTGAAGATCCACACCGCCAGCAACGGTCAGGCGGGTCTGCGCCGGCTGCGTCAGTGGGCCGACGAAGGCCACGACCTCAACGAGAAGCTGCTGATGGTCTTCACCGACGCGGAAATGCCGGAGATGGACGGCTATCGGCTGACCGCCGAGATCCGCAACGATCCGCGCATGAAGGATCTGTACGTGGTGCTGCACACCTCCCTGTCGGGCGCCTTCAACGAGGCGATGGTCAAGAAGGTGGGCTGCGACAACTTCCTCTCCAAGTTCCAGCCGGAACGCCTGATCGACGTGATCCGCGATCGCCTGCAGCGCGACGCCTGAAGATCGTGCGAACGGGAGGCGGCGCGTTTATGCTGCTCCTCCCGTTCCGCTGATCCGAGGCTTACATGCAGCTCGCCGCCCTCTACCGCTACCCGCTCAAATCCGCCATTGGCGAACCCCTGGACCGCGCCTGGGTGGATGGCCTGGGCATCCGCGGCGACCGCCGCTGGATGCTGGTCGAGGCCGACAGCGGGCGTTTCCTCACCCAGCGCGTGCTGCCGCAGATGACCCAGCTGCTGGCGCGCTGGCAGGGCGAGCAGGGGCTGTGCCTGCGCGCGCCGGGCATGCCGGATCTGGATGTGCCGGTGCCGGAAGAGGGTGCGGCGCAGCGCCGGGTGAGCATCTGGAAGGACGAGCCGCTGGCCACCGATGCCGGTGACGCCGCCGCCGACTGGGTCAGCCGCTGGCTGGGACGCGACTGCCGGCTGGTCTACCTGCCGCCGGCGCAGGCCCGCCAGGTCGATCCGAAATATGCCGAGCCGGGCCAGCGCGTGGCTCTGGCCGACGGCTTCCCGCTGCTGCTGATCGGTCAGGGCTCGCTGGACGATCTCTCGGCCCGGGTCGGCCGGCCCCTGGAGATGCGGCGCTTCCGGCCCAACCTGGTGATCGCGGGCAGCGCGCCCTATGCCGAGGACGGCTGGCGGCGCATCCGCATCGGTGACCTGATCCTGCGCCCGGTCAAGCCCTGCACCCGCTGCATCATCACCACCCTGGACCCGGACACCGGCGAACGCAGCGCCGACCAGGAACCGCTGGCCACCCTGGCGCGCTATCGCAAGAGCGAGAAGGGCGTGATGTTCGGTCAGAACCTGGTGGTGGAAGGCCAGGGCTGGCTGGAAGTGGGCATGCCGGTGGAGCTGCTGGAGTAATCCGGCGCGCCCGGCCCGCACGAACGCCCACTGGCCCGCACAAATCTCGTGGGAGCGGTTTCAGCCGCGATTGCCGAGGTTGCGCCTTGCCCCATTATCGCCGCCCGGATCACGGGCCGCGTCATCCGGCGATGCCTGCTCAAGGCAGCTGCCGGATCCGCAGACTGCTCCCGGAGAAATTCACCTGCTCGAAAGCCAGGCTGCCGAAGCTCTGCTCCAGTGGCGCGCCGCGTACCCGCAGGTTGTCGAAGCGAATTTCCTCGGTGGAGCCGGCCAGGCGCAGTTCCAGGGTGCCATCCGCGTGGCGGGCGGTGTGGAGGGTGCTGCGGCCGCGGATCTGCACATCCGCATCCAGCCAGGCAAACAGCGGATTGAACAGCTGCAGCCATTGTGTCGGCTCATGGTGCTCGTCGCTGGCCGCGAACAGCTCGCCGAAGCCCTGGGCGTGGACCTTGCGCAGTTCGGGTTCGCCGAGTTCACGCAGGCCGCCGAAGGTTGTCAGGGGCAATGCCGCGAGAACGAACAGAAGGGTGGCGGCCAGACGCCGGCTGCCGGTGGAGGGAGGAATCGCTGACATGTCCGTACTTCCGAACGACACGGAGGCCGCCATCATCCCGTCGGGTGTGAACGGTGTCACTAAACAAAGGGTTGGAAAACCACCCCAACCCTCTGCGACTTTGGTCGCGCAATGGTCCCGCCACCCGCGATATGAAACACTGCCGGCGAATGCTCGGAAGTAACCGCCATGTCCGCCCTTGAACACCCTCTGATCGACCGCTTCCTGGAAGCCCTGTGGCTGGAAAAGGGCCTGTCGGCCAATACCCGCGCCTCCTATCGCAGTGATCTGATGCACTTCCATGGCTGGCTCCATGAACGGGGCATCGAGCTGCTGGCGGTGTCCCGCGAGGCACTGGGGGATCATCTGGCCTGGCGCCTCGACCAGGGCTATCACGCCCGCTCGACGGCCCGTCTGCTGTCCGGGCTGCGGGGGTTCTATCGCTATCTGCTGCGTGAGGGTCTGATCACCGAGGACCCGACCCTGCTGGTCGAGCAGCCGCGCCTGGGGCGCTCCCTGCCGCAGTCCCTGAGCGAGGCGGATGTGGAGGCGCTGCTGGCCGCGCCGGATATGGAAGACCCGCTGGGCCTGCGCGACCGCGCCATGCTGGAAGTGCTCTATGCCTGCGGGCTGCGGGTCACCGAGCTGGTGTCGCTGACCCTGGAACAGCTCAACCTGCGCCAGGGCGTGATCCTGGTGTACGGCAAGGGCAGCAAGGAACGCCTGGTGCCGCTGGGCGAGGAGGCGCTGCACTGGCTGGAGCGCTACCTGCGCGAGGGGCGTGGCGCGCTGCTGGCCGGTCGGCCGAGCGATGTGCTGTTTCCCAGCCGGCTGGCCGAACAGATGACCCGGCAGACCTTCTGGCACCGTATCAAGCTGCATGCCCGCAGCGCGGGGATCGACAAGCACCTGTCGCCGCACACGCTGCGTCACGCCTTCGCCACCCACCTGCTCAACCACGGTGCCGACCTGCGCTCGGTGCAGATGCTGCTCGGCCACAGCGACCTGTCGACGACCCAGATCTACACCCATGTCGCCCGCGCCCGGCTGCAGGAGCTGCATGCGCGGCATCATCCGCGTGGCTGAGCTGTGGTAGGCTCGGTCGCCTTGCAATCAGCTTTAGGAGCCCTCATGCGCATTTCCCCGCTCTTCGCCGCCCTGGCCCTGGCAATCGCACCCCTGGCGCAGGCCAGCGACGCCGAGCAGGCGATCCGCAAGACGCTCAACAGTCTGCAGGCGGACCTGAAGATCGAGTCGGTTGCCGAGAGCCCGGTCAGGGGCCTTTACCAGGTGCAGCTGGAGGGCGGTCGGGTGCTCTACATGAGCGGCGATGGCCAGTACCTGATGCAGGGCTACCTGTACCAGATGCGTGACGGGGGGATGGTCAACCTCACCGAGCAGGCCGAGAGCGCGGCCGTGGCCCGCCAGCTCAACGCCCTGCCGCGCAATGAAATGGTGATCTTCGCGCCGAAGAATCCCAGGACCCACATCACCGTGTTCACCGACACCGACTGCGGCTACTGCCAGCTGCTGCACAAGGAAGTCCCCGAGCTCAACCGCCAGGGCGTGGAAGTGCGCTACGTGGCCTATCCGCGCGCCGGCGTGGGTTCGAGCACCTACAAGGACCTGGTCAGCGTCTGGTGCGCCAAGGATCAGCAGGAGGCCATGAACCAGGCCAAGGCGCGCAAGAAGATCCCGGCCGCCACCTGTGACAACCCGGTGGAAGCGCAGTACAAGCTGGGTCAGATGATCGGCGTGCAGGGCACCCCGGCCATCTTCCTGGCCAACGGGCAACTGATCCCGGGCTACCAGCCGGCGGACAAGCTGGCGCCGGCCGCGCTGCAGGCACGCTGAGGCCGGGCCTGCACGGCCCCTCACGGAACCTTCCGGAAACCGTGGGGGCGGCTTCAGCCGCGATACAGGCCAAGACGCGCTTCGACAATCGCGGCTGAAGCCGCTTGTATGTTTGTGCCTGTCAGGGGTTGGTGCTTTTTCGGAACCGCCGGTCGGGCCTGTCCTCCAAGACCCCATCAGGTAGAGGAGGGCATGCCATGCGACTGCAGGGGTCCTGTCATTGCGGCGCGGTGCGCTTCAGCGTCGAGGCGCACCAGCCCTATCCCTTCATGCGCTGCTACTGCTCCATCTGCCGCAAGACGGCCGGTGGTGGCGGCTACGCCATCAACCTGGGCGCCGATTACGCCAGCCTGCAGGTGGAAGGGCGGGAAAACCTGTCCGTCTACCGCGCCCGCCTGGCCGATGGCGAACCCAGCAGCGGCCAGCGCCATTTCTGCCGGCACTGTGGCAGTGCGCTCTGGCTGTACGACCCCACCTGGCCGGACCTGGTCCATCCCCATGCCTCGGCCATCGACACGCCCCTGCCGGTGCCGCCCGAGCGCGTGCACATGATGCTCGGCTCCCGGGCGCCCTGGGTTCAGGTGGAGCGGGCGCCGGGAGATCGCTGTTTCGACGACTACCCCGACGAGTCCCTGGCCGACTGGCACCGTCGTCACGGGCTGACCGACTGACGCTCCAGGCGCCCGGCCGATTGACTTGCCCCCCGGGCCTTCGTAATGTGCGGCTCTTTTCCTTGCGCCTGCGGGCGCGCCACGCCGCACACATGGGGAGTCAAGCGTGAAATCGGTGAAAGTAGGCATCTGTGGGTTGGGCACCGTCGGTGGCGGTACCTTCAATGTACTCAAACGCAACGCAGAGGAGATCGCCCGGCGCGCCGGGTGCACCATTGAGGTTGCGCAGATTGCCGCCCGTGACACCAACCCGAAGTGCGACACCACCGGTACCCCCATTACCGCCGACGTATTCGAGCTGGTCACCAACCCCGAGATCGACGTGGTCGTCGAGCTGATCGGCGGCTACACCATCGCCAAGGAACTGGTGCTCAAGGCCATCGAGCACGGCAAGCACGTGGTCACCGCCAACAAGGCGCTGATCGCCGTGCACGGCAACGAGATCTTTGCCCGCGCCCGCGAGAAGGGGGTGATTGTCGCCTATGAAGCCGCCGTGGCCGGCGGCATCCCGGTGATCAAGGCCATCCGCGAAGGTCTGTCCGCCAATCGCATCAACTGGCTGGCCGGCATCATCAACGGCACCGGCAACTTCATCCTCACCGAAATGCGCGAGAAGGGCCGCGCCTTCGAGGACGTGCTCAAGGAAGCCCAGGCCCTGGGCTATGCCGAGGCCGACCCGACCTTCGATGTGGAAGGCATCGACGCCGCCCACAAGCTGACCAT
This sequence comes from Pseudomonas sp., assembly GCA_035306625.1. Lineage (GTDB taxonomy): Bacteria > Pseudomonadota > Gammaproteobacteria > Pseudomonadales > Pseudomonadaceae > Serpens. The sequence goes on from DATGNS010000353.1 coordinate 16,722, forward strand.
CCTGGCCTCCATCGCCTTCGGCATTCCGCTGCAGTTCGACAAGGCCTACACCGAGGGCATCACCCGGCTGACCACCGCCGACGTGAACTACGCCGAGGCGCTGGGCTACCGCATCAAGCACCTGGGTGTGGCCCGCCGCACCGAGGCCGGCGTCGAGCTGCGCGTGCACCCGACCCTGATTCCCGCCGATCGCCTGATCGCCAACGTCAACGGCGTGATGAACGCGGTGATGGTCAACGGCGACGCCGTGGGCAGCACCCTGTACTACGGCGCCGGCGCCGGCATGGAGCCGACCGCCTCGGCGGTGGTGGCCGACCTGGTGGATGTGGCCCGCGCGCTGTCCACCACACCGGACGGCCGCGTGCCGGCCCTGGGCTTCCAGAACGATGCCCTGTCCGATCTGCCGATCCTGCCGATCGCCGAGTGCGAGAGCGCCTACTACCTGCGCATCCATGCCCAGGATCGTCCGGGCGTGCTGGCCAAGGTGGCCACCATCCTGTCCGAGCGCGGCATCAACATCGAATCGATCATGCAGAAGGAAGCCGAGGAGCAGGACGGTCTGGTGCCGATGATCCTGGTGACGCATCGCGTGGTCGAGCGCAAGATCGACGACGCCATCGCCGCCCTGGAGGCCCTCGAGGACGTCAGCGGCAACGTGGTGCGTATCCGCGTAGAACAGCTCAACTAACGAATCAGGGCCCGGGGCAGGGGCGCCGGGCTCGCAGCGAAGGTTCCAGACATGCGTTATATCAGTACCCGTGGTCAGGCTCCGGCCCTGAATTTCGAAGATGTGCTGCTCGCCGGCCTGGCCAGCGACGGCGGCCTGTACGTGCCGGAAAACCTGCCGCGCTTCACCGTCGAGGAGATCGCCTCCTGGGCCGGCCTGCCGTACCACGAGCTGGCCTTCCGGGTGATGCGCCCGTTCGTGGCCGGCAGCATCCCGGACGCCGACTTCAAGAAGATCCTCGAAGAAACCTACGCCGTGTTCGCCCACAGCGCCGTGGCGCCGCTGCGTCAGCTGGATGGCAACGAGTGGGTGCTGGAGCTGTTCCACGGCCCGACCCTGGCGTTCAAGGACTTCGCCCTGCAACTGCTGGGTCGCCTGCTGGACTACGTGCTGGCCAAGCGCAACGAGCGCGTGGTAATCATCGGCGCCACCTCCGGCGACACCGGCTCGGCGGCCATCGAAGGCTGCAAGGCCTGCGAGAACGTCGACATCTTCATCCTGCACCCGCACAACCGCGTGTCCGAGGTGCAGCGTCGCCAGATGACCACCATCAAGGGCGACAACATCCACAACATCGCCATCGAGGGCAACTTCGACGACTGCCAGGAGATGGTCAAGGCCAGCTTCGCCGACCAGGGCTTCCTCAAGGGCACCCGCCTGGTGGCCGTGAACTCGATCAACTGGGCGCGGATCATGGCCCAGATCGTCTACTACTTCCACGCCGCCATCCAGCTGGGCGCGCCGGCCCGTTCCGTGGCCTTCTCGGTGCCCACCGGCAACTTCGGCGACATCTTCGCCGGCTACCTGGCGCGCAACATGGGCTTGCCGATCAATCAGCTGGTGGTGGCCACCAACCGCAACGACATCCTGCACCGCTTCATGAGCGGCAACCAGTACGTCAAGGAAACCCTGCACCCGACCCTGTCGCCGTCCATGGACATCATGGTGTCCTCGAACTTCGAGCGCCTGCTGTTCGACCTGCACGGCCGCAACGGCGCCGCCATCGCCGCGCTGATGGATACCTTCAAGCAGGGTGGCGGTTTCAGCGTCGAGGCCGACCGCTGGAGCGAGGCCCGCAAGCTGTTCGACTCCCTGGCCGTGAATGATGAGCAGACCTGCGAAACCATCGCCCAGGTCTACAAGGAATGCGGCGAGCTGCTCGACCCGCATACCGCCATCGGCGTGCGCGCCGCCCGCGAATGCCGTCGCAGCCTGGCCACGCCCATGGTCACCCTGGGCACCGCCCACCCGGTCAAGTTCCCGGACGCCGTCATCAAGGCCGGTGTCGGCCAGGCGCCGAGCCTGCCCGCGCACCTGGCGGACCTGTTCGAGCGCGAGGAACGCCTGACCGTGCTGCCCAACGACCTGAAGGCCGTCCAGCAGTTCGTCAGCCAGCACGGCAACCGCGGCAAGCCGCTGTAATCGGCAGGGCGGTCGGCGTTTTCCCGGCCGCCGATGACGGGGTGCTCCGACGCCGAGCTTGGTGGCCAACGCATTCGCGTTGACCACCCTACGAAAAGCCCGCGCCCTTTGGTTGCGGGCTTTTTTGTTTGCTT
>DATGNS010000354.1:0-8903 GCA_035306625.1 Pseudomonas sp.
CCAACGCGCTGATGCCCAGGCGACGCAACAATTCCAGCGGCATCGCCGCCAGACCGCCCGGCAGCCAGCGGCCGACCAGCAGCATGGCGCCCAGGGCGGCCAGCCAGCCGGTGACGGCGAAGTTCCACGGCAGCAGCAGCGTGTTCCACAGCGGCCGCGCGCGCACCACCATGATCTCGGCGCCGGTGTAGACCAGGATGCTCACCGCCAGCAGCGCCAGGGCCAGGCCGGTCAGGCGCAGCAGGCGCTCGCGGCGCAGCCACCACAGCAGGCAGAAACCCAGGGCCAGCATGACGAACAGCGGCAGCAGGTAGGCGCCGATGGACATCCACGACCAGGGCGTGAAGTGCGCATAGAAATGCCAGAAGCGCCCCGGCTGGTGCAGGTCGGCCAGCAGAGAGACCGGCGCGGCAATGGCCGTGACCAGCAGCACCACCACCGCCGCCGGCAGCAGGCGCGCCGACGGCGACCCGGGCTTGCCGAACGCCAGGATGGCGGCGGTGAGCCCGGCGGTGGCGGCGATGCCGATGAAGAAGAAATATTGCACCGCCCAGGGCAGCCAGGCGGCTTCGTAGTCGGGGGTCAGCAGTTCAACGATCTGCATGGCGGCGTCCTTAATGCTTGGCGATCAGACGGATGCCCGCCTGGCCGTCGACTTCATTGACGAAGGCCTCGGGCAGGCCGATGTAGTACACGTGCGGGTCGGTGTTCATGTCCGGCTTGAGGACGCGGATCTCGTCCTTGTGAACGTCCATCCGGCGGGAAATCTCGCTCTGCGGGTCGTTGAGGTCACCGATCACCCGCGCGCCGCCCACGCAGCTTTCCACGCAGGCCGGCAGCAGCCCGACCTCCAGGCGGTGCTCGCAGAAGGTGCACTTGTCGGCGGTCTGGGTCTCGTGGTTGATGAAGCGCGCGTCGTACGGGCAGGCCTGCACGCAGTAGCCGCAGCCCACGCAGCGTTCGTTGTCGACCAGCACGATGCCGTCGGTGCGCTGGAAGGTCGCCTGCACCGGGCAGACCGGCACACACGGCGGCTCGTCGCAGTGATTGCACAGGCGCGGCAGGTTGATCAGCGCCGAGGGCGCATCCGGCGTCTCGGTGACCTCGTACTGCAGCACCGTGGTGCGGAACTGGCCGATCGGCGGCAGGTTCTCCACCGAACAGCTCACCGTGCAGGCCTGACAGCCGATGCATTTGCGCAGATCGACCAGCATGCCGTAGCGCTTGCCCTCCATGCCCGGGCGACGGGGCGGCTGGTCGCCGATGCCGGCCTGGGCGGTGCTCGCCAGGGGCAGCAGGCTCACCGCGGCGCTCAGGCCCAGCAGGTCCTTGAGCAGGCCGCGCCGGCCGGTCGAAAGCGTTTCATCAGATTTGCTCATGGCGTTTCCTCGCAAGCACTACTCAAGCATTCGGGATCGGTGAACTCATGGGGCGGCGGCTCGACGACGATGCGTTTCAGCCCGTGAGTCAGACTGGCGCTCGATAGCTCGCCCAGATGGCTGCCCCGCTGCCGCCCATCGGCGTCGTAGAACAGCGTGGTGGGCAGCAGACCGGAGCCCACCTGGGCGCCCAGGCGGCTGCCACTGTCCAGCAGCACGTTGTCCAGCCACAGGCCGTGTTCGGTCAGGTAATCGCGTACGGTGCGCGCGCCCTCGCCCTGGTTGACGAACAGGAAGGTCACACCGTTCTCCCGCTGCTGGGCCTCGGCCAGCACCGGCATCTCGCGCCGGCAGGGCGGGCACCAGGTTGCCCAGAGATTGATGACAAGGGGTTGGCCACGGTAGTCGGCAAGCTGTACCGGTTGTCCGTGCAGGTCAACCAGCGTCTGAGACGGCAACCGGCTCGAGCGTTCCAGGGCCTGGTGGAGCAGATGCCCGCCGCTCCACACCAGCACACCGACCAGCAGCCCCTGACCCAGCGGCCGACGCAGACGGGCATCCCGCCAGACCAGCCAGATGCCCAGAGCCAGGCTGGCCAGCAGCCCGGGCAGGGCCAGAAAGCCACCATCCCGCACGTCCAGCATGCTCCAGGGAGACTCCCGGTACAGCTCGAAATAGCGGACGACAAACGCCAGCCGCGCCACCAGCAGCCCCGTCAGCAGCAGGCGGAACAGCTGAGGCTCGGGATTGCAGGCGGACCGGCGGCCGGTCCACCAGCCCACCAGCAACGCCAGCAGGAAGCTGACGATCAGCAGCACCTGAGCCATGCCCAGCGCCAGCGGACCCACACTCACACTCAACATCGTCTACTCCGGAAAAGCGGATCAGGGGGCATCCTGTCCCCGCCCGCGAGTCTGTGGCCGCGAGATTAAGGGCGTATTAAGGGGCGAACCCGGCTCGATCACGGAGCCGGGTTGGGCTGCTCCACATGCAGCTGCTCGATGGCTTGCAGCAGCTCGTCGCTCAGGGTGAGCTGCAGGCTGCCCAGGTTGCTGTCCAGCTGCTCCAGGGTGGTGGCGCCGATGATGTTGCTGGTCACGAACGGCCGGCTGGTGACATAGGCCAGGGCCATTTGCGCCGGGTCCAGGCCGTGTTCGCGCGCCAGGGCGATATAGGCGCTGGCCGCGCGGCGCGCCTGGGAATTGTTGTAGCGCTGAAAGCGGGCGTACAGGGTCAACCGCGCCCTGGGCGGCTGGGCGCTGTTCTCGTACTTGCCCGACAGCAGGCCGAACGCCAGTGGGGAATAGGCCAGCAGGCCCACCTGTTCGCGGATGGCGATTTCCGCCAGACCCACCTCGAAACTGCGATTGAGCAGGTTGTAAGGGTTCTGGATGGACACGATGCGCGGCCAGCCCCGGGTCTCGGCCAGGTGCAGGAAACGATGCAGGCCCCAGGGCGTCTCGTTGGACACGCCGATGTGGCGGATCTTGCCGCTCTTCACCAGCTCGTCGAGCACCTCCAGGGTGTCCTCGATGGGGGTGATATGGGCGTCTGGATCGTGCCGGTAGCCCAGCTGGCCGAAGAAGTTGGTCTGCCGGTCCGGCCAGTGCAGCTGATACAGGTCGATATAGTCGGTCTGCAGGCGCCGCAGACTGGAGTCGACGGCCTGGGTCAGGTTGGTGCGGTCGAAATGGTTGCGTCCGCCGCGAATGTGGTTCATGCCGTTGCCGGGCGCCGCCGCCTTGGTGGCGATGATCCAGTCACCCCGCCCGCCATGGCGCTGCAGGTAATTACCGATGATGGTTTCGGTGGCGCCACAGGTCTCGGCCTTCGGCGGCACCGGGTACATCTCGGCAGTGTCGATGAAGTTGATGCCGGCGGCCCGGGCGCGGCGGATCTGCTCGAACGCCTCGGCTTCGCTGTTCTGCTCACCCCAGGTCATGCTGCCCAGGGCCAGGGCGCTGACCTGGATGGAAGTCCTGCCGAGTGGACGGTAGTGCATCTGTCTTTCCTTCTGTGATGACCGCAGGGGGGAGAGCCTATCGTTATAGCTGCCCCCTCGGAATCCCTGATGGTGATTGCCATGCGATACGGTCTGCTGGAAAGTCAGCGCGATGCGATTCTGCTGCTGGCGCGCGTTCTGCTGATGCTGCTGTTTCTTCTCTCCGGCTGGAGCAAGCTGACCGGCTTCGCCGGCACGGTGGGCTACATGGCGTCGCTGGGCGCGCCCCTGCCCTGGCTGGCGGCGGCGATCGCCGTGCTCATGGAGGTCTTCGTGGCCATTGCCATCCTTCTCGGCTTCTACACCCGCCCGCTGGCCTTCCTGTTCGCCCTGTTCGTGCTGGGCACCGCGCTGCTCGGTCACGCCTTCTGGAACATGGAGGGTGCGGCACGGGCCGCCAACAGCACCCAGTTCCTGAAGAACCTCGCCATCATGGGCGGCCTGCTGTTGCTGGGGCTCACCGGACCGGGCAGATTCTCCCTCGACCGCCGCTAGCCGGCCAGGGACTCAGCGCTGCTCCCGAGCCGGCGCCTTGCCGTTGTCGAGGTCGCCCAGGTCGGGGTCGACACCCACGTCGTCCTCCTCGGGCTCGTCTTCCGGCACCTGCTCGACGCCGGGGTCGCGGCGCGGCTCGTCCTGCTCGGGGGTGCCCGGGAAGTCGATCTGGTTGTCGCCGGGATCGCGTTGCGCCTGTGTCATGCCCTGCCCTCCATCTCGTGGAATCTGCAGATTCGAGGGCGGCAGGCAGGATTCGCTTCCCCGGGCCGCCCTGCGGTCAGCCGGCGGCCCGGGAGGTCCGTCAGGCTTCAGCGGCCTTCTTCAGCACCACATGCATCTGGTCCTTCAGGCGCAGCTTTTCCTTCTTCAACCTGTCGATCTCCGCCGGCGTGCCGGGCTCGATATGCGCCTCCATGTTCTTGATGCGCTGGTCCAGCTCGTTGTGCTCGTCGAACAGGCGGCCGAAGTGGGCATCCTCGTTCTTCAGGCGGCTGATCAGATCACGGTATTCGGGAAACATGACGAAGCTCCTTGTATGGGGGATGGAAAAATCCTACGGCTGTGACCGGCGGGTCGAACAGTCGGCTTGATAGCTTTCAGCCATTCCTTTGATATCGATCATTTCCCGCCGCACATCGCCCGGACCACAGACCCCGCTCGCCTGTTCTTGCCCGACGATCCCCGGCTCGATTACTGTATAAAAAACCAGCCCTGCCACGCGCCATGCCACCCGAGCTGTACTACCTGAGCAACTTCCACAAGGGCCTGCACTGGCTGGTCGAGCGCTACGCCGACCTGCTGGACGACCGCGAGCACGCCTTCATCGAGCGTTTCCAGACGCTGGCGCAGGCGTCCCAGGCGCTGCTGGTGCGCATGATCATGCGCAAGGGCCCGCATTTTCGCGCCAGCCGGCTGGTGTACCCGGAGATCGGCTGTGTCCGCGCGGCCGCCATGCCCCTGCTCGAGGCGGGCTGGCTTGACGACCGCGCGCCGCTGAACCTGGCCGAACTGTTCGAGCAGTTGCGCAAGGACGAGCTGAGCCGCCACCTGCCCGCCGCCCGCCCCCATGCACGCCTGAAGAAGCAGGAGCTGTTCGAGCGGCTCGCTCCCCAGCACACCGCTGCCCTGCCCCTGAGCGAGTGGTGCCCGGAGCTGGGCGAGCCGCTGTTCAGCCTGACCATCGGCGAGCTGTGTGAGCGGCTGCGCCTGCTGTTCTTCGGCAACCTGCGCCAGGACTGGTCCGAGTTCGTACTCACCGACCTGGGCATCTTTCGCTACGAACGCGTGGAGATCGGACCGGAGGCGCGCGGCTTCCGATGTCGCGAGGATCTGGACACCTACCTGGCCATCCAGCGCTGCCGTGACGACTGGGAAGCCGGCGGCGACCCGGACGGAGTACTGGCCAGGCTGCGCACTCTGGACTGCGACAACCCCTACGTGGCGCGCCGGCGCGACAAGCTGCTGTTCCGCATCGCCCAGCAGATGGAGCGCGAGGCCGAGCTGGAGCGGGCGCTGACGCTGTATGGCGAATGCCGCTACCCCGGCGCCCGCCAGCGCTGCGTGCGGGTGCTGGAGCTGCTGCAGCGACCGGAACAGGCCCATGCGCTGGCCCTGGAGGCCCAGCGCAACCCGGAAAGCCAGGCCGAATTGCAACTGATCGAGCGCGCGCTGATGCGCCTGGAACGCCAGCTTGGGCTGGGCCGGCGGGCGCGCCCGCGACCGGCCGAGGCCGGCCGCCTGGACCTGCTGCTGCCGGCCAGCGGCGAAAGCGTGGAGCTGGCCGTGGCGCGGCACCTGGCCACGGCCGAGGCACCGGTGCATTACGTGGAGAACAGCCTGGTCTGCGGCCTGTTCGGCCTGCTGTGCTGGGAGGCGATCTTCGCCCCGGTGCCGGGCGCCTTCTTTCACCCCTTCCACAGCGGGCCGATGGACCTGTACAGCCCCGACTTCCACGGCCGCCGCGCCGCGCAGTTCGCGCAATGCCTGCAGCGGCTGGACGATGGTACGTACCGAAATTACATACGCGACATGTACGCCGCCAAGCAGGGCATCCTGTCGCCCTTCGTGCACTGGGGCGTGCTGGACGAGGTCCTGCTGGAGCAGGCGCTGCAGTGCGTTCCCGCGGCGCACCTGAAGGTCTGGTGCCTGCGCCTGCTCGCGGACCTGCGCGCCAACCGCGCCGGCATGCCGGACCTGATCCAGTTCTGGCCGGCCGAGGGGCGCTATCGGATGATCGAGGTGAAGGGCCCGGGCGACCGCCTGCAGGACAACCAGAAGCGCTGGCTGGCCTTCTGCGCCGAGCACGGTATGCCGGTGGACGTCTGCTACGTGCAGTGGGCCGCGCCATGAGCTACCGAGTCGCCGTGCGCGCGCTGTGCGAGTTCGCCGCCAAGGCTGGCGACCTGGACCTGCGCTTCACGCCCTCGCCCACCGCTCAGGAAGGCATCGCCGGCCATCAGGCCGTGGTCGCGCGCCGCGGCGCCGACTATCTCGCCGAATACCGCCTCGAAGGCGAGTACCGGATGCTCAGGGTGAGCGGCCGTGCCGACGGCTACGACCCGGCGCGGAACCTGCTCGAAGAGATCAAGACCCACCGCGGCGCGGTGGAGCGCATTCCGGACAACCATCGCCAGCTGCACTGGGCCCAGGCCAGGGTCTACGGCTGGCTGCTGTGCGCCGAGCGCGGGCTGGAGGAGATCGAGCTGGCGGTGGTGTACTACAACGTGCTCAGCAAGAAGGAGACGGTATTCCGGGAAACCGCCCGGGCAGAAACGCTGCGTACCTTCTTCGAGACCCTGTGCGAACGCTTCATCACCTGGGCGGAGCAGGAAGTGGCGCACCGCCGGGCCCGGGACCGGGGCCTGGAAGCGCTGCGCTTTCCCTACCCGGAATTCCGTCTCGGGCAGCGCCAACTGGCCGAGGCGGTGTACCGGGCCGCCCGGGACGGCCACTGCCTGATGGCCCAGGCTACCACCGGCATCGGCAAGACGCTGGGCACGATTTTTCCCCAGTTGAAGGCCTTCCCCGGCCAGCAGCTGGACCGGCTGTTCTTCCTGACCGCCAAGACCACCGGCCGCCAGCTGGCCCTGGAGGCCCTCGCCACCCTGCGCGAGCAGCCCGCGGCCCAGCCGTTGCGGGTACTGGAGCTGACCGCCCGGGACAAGGCCTGCGAACACCGCGACAAGGCCTGCCACGGTGAGTCCTGTCCGCTGGCCAGGGGCTTCTACGACCGCCTGCCCGCCGCGCGCCGGGAAGCCGCCGAAGCGGGCTGGCTCGACCAGGCCGGCCTGCGCGACATCGCCCTGCGCCACGACATCTGTCCCTACTACCTGGCCCAGGAAATGGCCCGCTGGGCCGACGTGGTGGTGGGCGATTACAACTATTTCTTCGATCTCAGCGCCCTGCTCTACAGCCTGACGGTGCTCAACGACTGGCGGGTGACCCTGGCGGTGGACGAGGCCCACAACCTGATCGAGCGCGGCCGCGCCATGTACAGCGCCGAGCTCGACCAGCACGCCTTCCGCGCCCTGCGTCGCATCGCTCCGGCCGGACTGAAATCGGCGCTGGAGCGGGTCAACCGGCACTGGAACCAGCTGCATCGTGACCAGGAGGTGCCCTATCAGGTCTACCCCGCCGCGCCGGACCTGTTCCTGCTGGCCCTGCAGAAGGCGGTGGGTGCCATCACCGATCACCTGACCGATCAGCCCACCGGCAATGACGCCGAGTTGCTGCGCTTCTATCTGGACGCCCTGGTGTTCTGCCAGCTGGGCGAGGCCTTCGGCGACCATTCGCTGTTCGATATCACCCGCGAGGAAGACAGCGCCCGCCAATCCACCTCCGTACTGTGCCTGCGCAATGTGGTGCCGGCGCACTTCCTGGCCGAGCGCTTTCGCGCCGCCCACAGCTGCACGCTGTTCTCCGCCACCCTGAGCCCGGCGGCCTTTTACGCCGATCTGCTGGGCCTGCCCGAAGGCACCCCCTGGCTGAACGTGGCCTCGCCGTTTCACGCCGAGCAACTGCAGGTGCGCGTGACCCGCAACCTGTCCACCCGCTACCAGCACCGGGCCGCATCGCTGCAACCGATCAGCGAGCTGCTAGCCCGGCAGTACGCCGAACAGCCGGGCAACTACCTGGCATTCTTCAGCAGCTACGCCTATCTGCAGCAGGTGCTGGAGCGCTTCCAGGCCGAGCATCCGGAGGTGCCGGTCTGGGTGCAGTCGCGGCAGATGGACGAGGCGCAACGCCAGCTGTTTCTCGAGCAGTTCCGCCCCGGCGGACGCGGCATCGGCTTCGCCGTGCTGGGCGGCGTGTTCGGCGAGGGCGTCGACCTGCCCGGCGATCGCCTGATCGGTGCCTTCATCGCCACCCTCGGCCTGCCGCAGATCAACCCGGTCAATGAGCAGATGAAGCAGCGCATGCAGGCCATGTTCGGCCGCGGCTACGACTACACCTACCTGTTCCCCGGCCTGCAGAAGGTGGTGCAGGCCGCCGGTCGGGTCATCCGCACCCCGTCCGACCGGGGCACCCTCTATCTTCTGGACGACCGTTTCGCGCAACCGGAGGTCCGTCGCCTGCTGCCGAGCTGGTGGCAGGTGGAAGGCATCCGCATCAACCCGGGCATCTGGCGCAACCATGGCCAGTGAGGGATGATGCCGCGCCCTGCACTCGACCCGAGACCATGAACCACATCCTGCAACCCGAAGCCCGTATCGGCCAACGCCTGGGCGGCTGCCTGGTCTACCTGATCGGCCCCTCCGGCGCCGGCAAGGACAGCCTGCTGCGCGCCGCCGCCGAGCCGCTGGCCGCGCTGGGTGCCCGTATCGCCACCCGGATGATCACGCGCCCCTCCGGCAGCGTCGGCGAGGAACAGGCCATCGGCCTGGCACCGCAGGAATTCCAAGCCCGCCGCGAGCGTGGCGACTTCGCCCTGCACTGGCAGGCCAACCAGCTGCACTACGGCATTCCCCGGGAAATCGACGACTGGCTGGCGGCCGATCGCATCGTGGTGGTCAACGGCTCCCGCG
>DATGNS010000355.1:0-8410 GCA_035306625.1 Pseudomonas sp.
GTGTGCTGCGCACCGATGACGACGGCCGTCTCAGCCACCACCCCAAGCTGGGCGAGCTGGTGGAAAGCGTGGCCAAGCGCGTGCTGCCCGCCGAAGTGCGCCTGTCGATCCGCCAGGTGACCCTGGATCGCCAGCGCACACCCCAGTCGGACGCCACCGCGCAATGACCGGCAGGGCCGCCTTCGGGCGGCCCTGCTCGTTTACAGCGGCAGTTCGCGCTGGCGCGCCTTGTCGTTCAGCAGCCGCCCCTCCCCGAGGTGATAGCTCAACCGCCCCTGGTGCAGGCGCGCCGGTGCGGTATAGGGGTGCGGTTCCGGGGGCTGGCTTCCGCGAATGTGCAACACCTGAAACCCGCGCACCTGCAGCACGTCGGCGATCAGCGCGCGGTGACAGCGCCACCAGAGCACCTCGGCGCACATCAGCGCGGTGCGCTTGCCGTGCACCAGCGCCAGCAGGCGCTCCAGGCCCTTGGCGAATTCCTCGCTGGCCAGATGGTCCGCGTAACCACGGAAGGCACTGTTGCGCCAGGCCTCGTTGCGGGAATCCGCCCGGGGATGGCGACGCCCGCCCAGCTCGCCGAACCACTGGTAGTCGATCCCCTCCTGCGCCAGCCGCTGTGCCAGTGCCTCGGCGCCGAACTGCGGCCAGCGCCGCGAACCGGGAAAGCGCCGCACGTCGGCCAGCGCCTCGATGCCGTTGCCTTTCAGCAGCGCCAGGAAATGCTCCACGGGCAGGTTGGAGTGGCCGATGGTCCAGACGCTTTGCATCAGTCATCCAGCCGGGTCAGGGCCTCTTCCTTGTGCATGGCGACATGGTCGGTCCTGTCGCTTCTGATCTCGTACTGCGGATGCTCCGCGCTGGCGTGACGCGGATGGCCCTTGTACTCCGTGTCCCGGGTATGCACGCGGATGATGCGCCCGCTCACCCGGCCAGCCTCGGAATTCCAGCTGACGTGGTCGCCGACCTTGAATCTGGCTGCCATACCCTCTCCTCCAAGCCGAGATCTGAACGCAGGGCGTGCCCCGGGACAGCGCCGACCGCCCTGTGAATGGGACCCATCCCGGCCGGGGAAGTTGAGAAGGAGGGGCGCGGTCGGCGCCTTGTCCGACCGCAGCCCCGCCCGGCGGACAGGAACGACGTTGTCTGCCCTACCGATCACCAGGCCTGCGGGGCGGACAGCGCTTTCCTGTCCGACCTGCGAATCCACGGGCTACTCGAATCCGGTCGACCCTTCGGGCGCTTGCGAGTCAGGAGCCAAGACGGCCTCTATGCCCTGGCCCGCGCCCGCAACACCAGCGCCACGCCGCCCAGCACGGCCACGGAGACCAGGGCGAGGCGCAGGGTGAAGGGTTCGGCCAGCAGCAGGGTCCCGCCCAGCGCGGCGAGGATGGGCACGCTGAGCTGCACCGTGCCCGCCTGCACGGCGCTCAGGTCATGCAGCAGGCTGTACCAGATGGCGTAACAGACACCGGAGGCCAGCGCCCCGGACAGCACCGCATAGCCCAGCCCCGGAGCATCCCAGCGGGCATCGGCCAGCAGCAGTCCGCTGACCAGCAGCGCCAGCGGCGTGGCCCGCAGCAGGTTACCGGCGGTAGCCGCCAGCGGATCACTGGCGTGCTGTCCGAGCACGGAATACAGCGCCCAGGCCAGACCGGCCCCCAGCATCAGCAGTGCGGCAAGCGGATCGGGGGCGCTGGCGCCCGGCAACAGCAGCACCAGCAAACCGCCCACCACCAGTGCCATGCCGAGCACCTGCAAGCCGTTCAGACGCTCGCCCCGCCACCAGCCGGCACCCAGCATGCCGACCTGCACGGCGCCGAACAGCAGCAACGCTCCGGTGCCGGTATCCAGTTGCACATAGGCGAAGGAAAAGCCCGCGGCATAGGCGAACAGCGCCAGCGCGGAACGCCAGTTGCCTTCGGGCCGGCGCCGCCCGAGACGGACCAGCAGCCAGAGCATCAGGGCGCCGGACAGCAGGCGCACGCTGGTAAAGGTGCCGGGGTCCAGCGCGCCGCTTTTCAGCGCCGCCCGGCACAGCAGGGAATTGCCGGCAAAACCAAGCAGGGCCAGCAGAGTGAGGAGAAGAATGCGCGGCGACGGCATGGGGAACTCCTGTGACCGGTGGCAGTGTATCCACCACCGCAGCCTGGCGCAGGCCAGGAATCCGTGGGAGCGGTTTCAGCCGCGATAACAGCGTAAGGCGCAGCCTCGCCCAATCGCGGCTGAAGCCTCTCCTACGGGAATGCGTGCATCAGGCGGCCCGGACCTCCTTCCCTTCCCTGACCCGGAACCAGGCCGCGTACAGCGCCGGCAGGAACAGCAGGGTCAGGGCGGTGGCGACGATCAGGCCGCCCATGATGGCCACCGCCATGGGTCCGAAGAACACGCTGCGCGACAGCGGGATCATGGCCAGCACCGCCGCCAGCGCGGTGAGCACGATGGGGCGGAAGCGGCGCACCGTGGCGTCGATGATGGCGGTCCAGCGGTCGTGGCCGGCGGCGATGTCCTGCTCGATCTGGTCCACGAGGATCACGGAGTTGCGCATGATCATGCCCGACAGGGCAATGGTACCGAGCATGGCCACGAAGCCGAACGGCTGCTGGAACACCAGCAGGAACAGGGTCACGCCGATCAGCCCCAGCGGCGCGGTGAGGAACACCATCAGCGAGCGCGAGAAGCTGCGCAGCTGGATCATCAGCAGGCTGAGCACCACCACCACCAGCAGCGGGATGCCGGCCATCACCGAGCGCTGCCCGCGCGCCGAGTCCTCCACGGTGCCGCCCACCTCCAGCAGATAGCCGTCCGGCAGGCTGGCGCGCACGTCCGCCAGCGACGGCTGGATCTGCGCGATCAGCGTGGCCGGCTGCTCCTCGCCATAGATGTCGGCACGCACCGTCACGGTCGGCAGGCGGTTGCGGTGCCAGATGATGCCTTCCTCGAATCCGTACTCCAGGGTGGCCACCTGGGACAGGGGCACGCTGCGGCCGCTGTCGGTCGGCACCGCCAGGCTGGGCAACAGGCTCAGCAGGGTGCGGTCCTCCTCGCCGCCACGCACCAGGATCTCGATCAGCTCGTTGCCTTCGCGGAACTGGCTGACCCGCGCGCCGGACAGCGAGGCCTGCAGGAAGCGCGACAGCTCGGCAGTGCTCACCCCCAGGGCGCGTGCCCGCTCCTGGTCCAGGTTCAGGTGGATGACCTTGCTCGGTTCCTCCCAGTCCAGGTGCACGTTAGCCACATGCGGGTTGGCGCGCACCCGGGCGGCCACCTCGCGGGCCAGGCGACGCACCTCGTCGATGTGCTCGCCGCTGACCCGGTACTGGATCGGGTAGCCCACCGGCGGGCCGTTCTCCAGGCGCGAGACGCGACTGCGCAGGCTGGGGAACTGGTTTGCCATGGTATCGATCAGCCAGCGGCGGACCTCCTCGCGGGACTCGATGCTGTCGGTCAGCACCACGAACTGGGCGAAACTGGTGGCCGGCAATTGCTGGTCCAGCGGCAGGTAGAAGCGCGGCGAGCCACTGCCCACGTAGGCGGTGTAGTTCTCGATACCCGGCTGTTCCGCCAGCAGCTTCTCCAGGCGCGCCACTTCCGCCTCGGTGGCCTTCAGCGAGGCGCCTTCGGCCAGCTTGATGTCGACCATCAGCTCCAGGCGCGCCGAGGGCGGGAAGAACTGCTGGGGCACCAGGCGGAACAGCATGACCGAGGCGACGAAGGCCAGCAGGGTCAGCAGCATGACCGTCTTGCGCCGGCGCACGCACCAGGTGATCACCCGGCGCACGCGACGATAGAAGGGTGTGCCATAGGGGTCCGGCTGGCCGTTGCCATGCCTGGCGGCGTGCAGCCGGGCCAGGTCGGGCAGCAGGCGGTAGCCCAGCCAGGGCACGAACATCACTGCCGCGATCCAGGATACCAGCAGCGCGATGGTCACCACCTCGAAGATCGAGCGCGTGTACTCGCCGGTGCTGGACTGGGCGGTGGCGATGGGCAGAAAGCCGGCGGCGGTGATCAGGGTGCCGGTGAGCATGGGAAACGCCGTGCTGGTCCAGGCGAAGCTGGCCGCCTTCAGGCGGTCGAAACCCTGCTCCATCTTGATGGCCATCATCTCCACCGCGATGATCGCGTCATCCACCAGAAGGCCCAGCGCCAGCACCAGGGCGCCCAGGGAAATCTTGTGCAGGCCGATGTCCAGGTAGTACATGCAGGCGAAGGTCATCGCCAGCACCAGCGGAATGGACAGCGCCACCACCATGCCGGTGCGCAGGCCCAGGGAGAAGAAGCTGACCAGCAGCACGACGATCACCGCCTCGGCCAGCACCTTGACGAACTCGCCCACGCCGGTGCGCACCGCCGCCGGCTGATCGGACACCTTGCGCAGCTGCATGCCAGCCGGCAGGTTGGCCTGCAGGCGGGCGAACTCCGCCTCCAGCGCCTCGCCGAGCACCAGGATGTTGCCGCCGTCGCGCATGGACACCGCCAGGCCGATGGCGTCCTCACCCATGAAGCGCATGCGCGGCGCCGGCGGGTCGCTGAAGCCGCGCTTCACCTCGGCCACATCGCCCAGATGGAAGGTGCGGTCGCCGACGCGGATGGGGAAGTCGCGGATCTGCTCGACGCTCTCGAAGCGGCCGGTGACCCGCAGCTGGATACGGTCGCTGGCGGTCTCGAAGAAGCCGGCGGCGGCCACCGCGTTCTGCGCCTCCAGGGCCTGCTGCACGGCCATCAGCGGCAGGCCGAGGGTGGCCAGCTTGGTGTTGGACAGCTCGATCCAGATCTTCTCGTCCTGCAGGCCGATCAGCTCCACCTTGCCCACGTCCCTGACCCGCTGCAGCTGCAGCTGGATGCGGTCGGCGTAGTCCTTGAGCACCGCGTAGTCGAAGCCGTCGCCGGTCAGGGCGTAGATGTTGCCGAAGGTGGTGCCGAACTCGTCGTTGAAGAAGGGCCCGATCGCCCCCTGGGGCAGCGTGTGGCGGATGTCGCCGATCTTCTTGCGGATCTGGTACCAGAGCTCGGGAATCTCCGCGGAACGCATGGAGTCCCGGGCAATGAAGGTCACCTGGGACTCGCCCGGCCGCGAGAAGGACAGGATGCGCTCGTAGGCGCCGGTCTCCATCAGCTTCTTCTCGATGCGCTCGGTGACCTGGCGCGACACCTCCTCGGCGGAGGCGCCCGGCCACTGGGTCTGGATGACCATGGCCTTGAAGGTGAACGGCGGATCCTCGCTCTGCCCCAGCTTGGTGTAGGACAGCGCGCCCACCACGCCGAACAGGATCATCAGGTAGAGGACGATGGAGCGATTCTGCAACGCCCAGGCGGACAGGTTGAATTTCATGGCGACCCCTTATTCCGCGCTGCCCAGCGGGACCGGGCGGTTGTCGCGATCGATCGGGCGCACCTTCTGGCCTTCGCGCAGCACCTGCACACCGGCGGCTACCACCCACTCGTGGGCCTGCAGGCCTTCCAGCACCGGCACCTGGCTCTCGCCGAAGGGGCCGACGCGCACCAGGCGCCGCTGCAGGGTCCGGGTCGCCGGGTCGACCACCCACACGAAGGGCTCGCCCGCCTCGGCGGACAGCGCCGACAGGGGCACGGCCAGCGGCACGCTGTCGGCATGGCTGATCAGCACCCGGGCGCTCTGGCCGATCTCGGCGGGCACGCCGTCGTCCTGGAAGGCCACCCGCGCCGCGAAGGTGCGTGAATGGGGATCGGCGGCCGGCGCCAGCTCGCGGATGCGCCCGGCAAAGCGCCGGCCAGGCTGCGACCAGAGCTCCACGGCCACCTCCTGACCGATGCGGAAGCGTTCCAGCGCCTGCTCCGGCAGGCTGATGGCCACCTCGCGCTCGCCGTCGGCGGCGAGGGTGAACACCGTCTGCCCGGCGGCCACCACCTGGCCCACCTCGACGCGGCGCCCGGCGATCACGCCGTCCTGGGGCGCGGTCAGCACCGCATAGGTGGCCTGGTTGCGGGCCACGTCGTACTGGGCGCGCACCTGCTGATACTGGGCTTCGGCCGAGCGGTAGGCGTTGTCGGCGCTGTCGAAGTGGGAGCGGCTGACCATCTGGCGCTCCAGCAGGGCCTGGTAGCGGTCGCGCTCGGCGCGTGCCAGCTGCAGATTGGCCTCGGCGGCGGCCATCTGGGCACGCACCGCTTCCAGCTGCAGGCGCACGTCCTGGGGGTCCAGCTCGGCCAGCGGCTGGTCCTTCTTCACCCGCTCGCCCACTTCCACCAGGCGTTTGGCCACCTTGCCGCCGATGCGGAAGGCCAGCTCGGGCTCGAAGCGTGCCCGCACCTCGCCGGGGAAGGTTTCGAGCAGGGCGGCGGCCGGCTGCGGCTGCACCACCATGGCCGGCCGTGGCGGTGCTTCCACCTCCTGGCCGTTGCCACAGGCACCGAGCAGTACGATCAGTGAAAAAGGCAGAGCGAGAGACAGGACATGGCGGGACATGGTGGATCCTTTCACGCATGGCGTTGGATTTGTTATGGCGCGCATAGTAGAAATACTGAACTCCCCAGTCCAGTAACTTCCGCATGACTTCACCCAATCCCGGGCCAGGGCGCCCCAAAGACCCCGTCAAACGTCAGGCCATCCTCGCCGCCGCCCAGGCACTGTTCCTGCGCCACGGCTACGAGGGCAGCAGCATGGAGGCCATCGCCCGCGAGGCCGGCGTGTCCAAGCTCACCGTGTACAGCCATTTCAGCGACAAGGAGACCCTGTTCCTGGAAGCGGTGAAGGCCAAGTGCGAGGAACAGCTGCCGGAGCTGTTCGCGACCCGGGACACGCCCGACGCCCTCGAAGCGCAGCTGCTCAGCATCGGCCGCGCCTTCCTGCGCCTGATCGACAGCCCCGAGTCCCTGGCCATGCACCGGTTGATGATCGGCCTGGGGCACAGCAATCCGGCGCTGGTGCAGCTGTTCTACGACGCCGGCCCCGGCCGCATCCTCGGCGAGCTGGAGCGCGTCCTGCGTCAGGCGGACCAGCGCGGCGAACTGCGCATCGCCCAGCCGCGCGCCGCCGCCGAGCACTTCTGCGCCCTGCTCAAGGGCGGGCACAACTTCCGCCTGCTGATCGGCCTGGCCCAGCCCCAGACCGCCGCCGAGGCCGAGCGGCATGCCCGCGAGGTGGTCGGACTGTTCATGCGGGCCTACCGCGCGGGTTGACCGACCGGGCGGGCAGGGGCAGCCTGCCGTCAGATCCGATACGGAGGACTGACGCATGGACCTCACCGACCTCAAGGGCGCTCTGCTCTGGTGCACCCTGTTCAATTACCTGTTCCTGCTGCTCTGGGCGGGCCTGTTCATCCTTGCCCGAGACTGGATGTATCGCCTGCATGGCCGCTGGTTCCGGCTGACGCCGCAGACCTTCGACGCACTGCACTACGCCGGCCTGGCGTTCTACAAGGTGACCATCCTGTTCTTCAACCTGGTTCCCTGGCTGGCCCTGAGCCTGATCGGCCGAGGCCATTCCCTTCCCCCCTGCGGATGACCGCCGCCAAGGCCGAGTGGCATGGACGGGAAGTGGCCTGGCTGTTCATGTGAGCTTATGCAGCAAGCTGGTAATACCTGGTCTGCGGTGATATGTTGCCGGCGCCTTTTATTCTTCCGACAAGTTGTATTCAGGAAATGACAATGAAAAAGAAACTCGCCCTGGCCGCCGCCACGCTGGCGCTGATGCCGTTCCTGGCCAACTCGGCCCCGTTGCAGCAGGGAACTTCCTATGCGGGCGTGAATTACGCCTTACTGAATTACAGTGAGGATGGAGTTTCCACCGACGCGGAGCCCACTGCGCTGGTTGGTAAGTTGGGCTACTTCATGGTGGATCAGTTGGCGATTGAAGGCCGCCTCGGTTTCGGTGTCACGGACGACAGCGTGAGAGTCGATGCTTATGGCCAGCAGGTTGCCGTGGCCGTTGATCTGGATCGGATGTTTGGCCTTTATCTGACCGGACATTTCCCGCTGAGTGAACAAGCGTCTGTTTATGCCCTGGTAGGCTTCACCAATATGAAAGCCACCTTTTCCGCCGGAGGAACATCGCTCTCGGGTACCGACAGCGGTTTTACCTATGGTTTCGGTGCCAATCTTTATGCAAGCCCGCAGTTCGGCATTAATGCCGAATACACTCAGTATCTGGATGAGACGGGCTACTCCCTGTCGGCCGTAAGCATCGGCGCGACCTTGCCCTTCTGATCAAGAGGCGCACCTGAACCATGCCCCTGCTCGGCCTCCGGGCAGGGGCATTCTCTCTGCCCCAGATCAAGCCTGCTTCCCATTGTGCCCCCTACACTGGAAGCCTGTTTCAAGCGGAGAGAGATCCCATGACACGTCTGGACAACAAGGTCACCCTGATCACCGGCGCCGCCAGCGGCATTGGTCGCGCCACGGCGGATCGCTTTGCCGCCGAGGGCGCCCGCGTGGT
>DATGNS010000356.1:0-2137 GCA_035306625.1 Pseudomonas sp.
GGCTCTGCCCTGCGGGTTCCCGCGTCGCGGGCGGAGCGGGATTGGCCTCGGAACTCTAGTACAGGATGCGCCTGCCGGCCCGGGCGCGCGCCAGAGCGTGAACGGCGTCACAGCCGGCCGGGACGAAAAACAGAAACCCCGCCGAAGCGGGGTTCTGCAGGAGAGCGGGGAGCGGGTCAGCCAACGAAGGCGAGCAGCACGCCCGCCGCCACCCCCGAGCCGATCACGCCGGCCACGTTGGGCCCCATGGCGTGCATGAGCAGGAAGTTCTGCGGGTTGGCCTCCAGACCCAGCTTGTTCGACACCCGCGCCGCCATGGGCACCGCCGAGACACCGGCCGAGCCAATCAGCGGGTTGATCTTGGTCTCGCTGAAGCGGTTCATGACCTTGGCCATGATCACCCCGGCGGCCGTGCCGGCGGAGAAGGCCACCATGCCCAGTACCAGGATGCCCAGGGTCTTCATCTGCAGGAAGGCCTCGGCGGACAGCTTGGCCCCCACGGTCAGCCCCAGGGCGATGGTGACGATGTTGATCAGGGCATTGCGGGTGGTGTCGGCCAGACGATCGACCACGCCGCACTCACGCAGCAGGTTGCCGAAGGCGAACATGCCGATCAGCGGCGCGGCATCCGGCAGCAGCAGGCCGATCAGCACGCACAGCACCAGCGGGAAGACAATCTTTTCCGCCTGGCTGACATGGCGCATCTGGGTCATGACGATGGCCCGCTCCGCCGGCGTGGTCAGGGCGCGCATGATCGGCGGCTGGATCAGCGGCACCAGGGCCATGTAGGAGTACGCGGCCACGGCGATGGGCCCGAGCAGGTCAGGCGCCAGCTTGGAGGTCACGAAGATCGAGGTCGGGCCATCCGCACCGCCGATGATGGCGATCGAGGCCGCTTCCTTGATGCTGAACTCCATGCCCGGGATGCCGCTGGCGGTCAGCGCCAGGGCGCCCAGCAGGGTGCCGAAGATGCCGAACTGCGCCGCCGCGCCCAGCAGCAGGGTCTTGGGGTTGGCGAGCATGGGACCGAAGTCGGTCATGGCGCCCACGCCCATGAAGATCAGCAGCGGGAACACGCTGGTCGGCAGACCGACATCGTAGAACAGCTTGAGGATGCCCATGCCCTCGGCCATGTTGGCCACCGGGATGTTGGCCAGGATGCCGCCGAAGCCGATGGGAATCAGCAGCAGCGGCTCGAAGCCCTTGCGGATGGCCAGGTAGATGAGGGCGGCGCACACCAGCATCATGAGCACCTGGCCGGCCTCCAGGTGATAGAGGCCGGTGCTCTGCCAGAGGGTCAGAAACTTTTCCATGTCCGTCTCCTCAGGCGATGGTCAGCAGCGGATGGCCGACCGCAACCGCGTCGCCCACCTTGACGTCGACCGAGGCCACGGTGCCGGCCTTGAAGGCACGGATCTCGGTTTCCATCTTCATGGCCTCGAGAATCACCACCAGGTCGCCTTCCTGCACCAGCTGGCCGGGCTGCACCAGCACCTTGAAGATGTTGCCGGCCAGCGGCGCCGGCTGCGGCTCGCCAGAGGTCGGCAGTGCGCCGGCGGCGGGCGCGGCGGCTACCGGCGACGCGGCACCGTTGAGCGGCTTGATGCCTTCGATGTCGCCACCATCGCTGACCTGCACCACGAAGGACTTGCCGTTCACGTCCACGGTGTAGACCTCCGGCTTGCCCGCCTCGCGCGGCGCCAGTTCCTGGCCGGTGGGCGCCGGCTCGAAGGCCGCCGGGTTGTCACGATTTTCCAGGAACTTCAGGCCGATCTGCGGGAACAGTGCGTAGGTCAGCACATCATCGATCTCGTCGGCGGCCAGGCGGATGCCCTTCTCCTGGGCGATGCCCTTGAGTTCGGCGGTCAGCTTGTCCATCTCCGGCTCCAGCAGGTCGGCCGGGCGGCAGGTGATCGCCTCGCCGCCATCCAGCACGCGGGCCTGCAGCTCGGCATTGAAGGGCGCGGGCGCGGCGCCGTACTCGCCCTTCAGGACACCGGCGGTTTCCTTGGTGATGGACTTGTAGCGCTCGCCGGTGAGCACGTTGATGACCGCCTGGGTACCGACGATCTGCGAAGTGGGGGTGACCAGCGGGATGAAGCCCAGGTCCTCGCGCACGCGCGGAATCTCTTCCAGT
>DATGNS010000357.1:0-2666 GCA_035306625.1 Pseudomonas sp.
CGGCATCGTGCCCAAGGGCATCCAGAAGGACGTGCGCGACATTCTCGAAGGCGCCGTGGTGCCGGGGGCGCGCAGCGGCAAGCGCAAGGCGCTCAAGGCGGCGGAAGAGAGCGCCGGCTACGACGCCGGTCTGCGCTCGCCGAGCGAGATCAACAAGCGCATCCGCCAGCTGGAGGAGAAGATGATGCAGTACGCCCGCGATCTGGAATTCGAGGCCGCCGCCCAGGTGCGCGACGAGATCCAGGCGCTGCGGCAGCGGTTGCTGCAGGTGTAAGAACGCGTCCTCCGGTAGGTGGTCGACGCCGCCAGTTCGGCGGCCGGAAGAACGCCGACCGCCCTACGGCAGGGTGGTCAACGCAACGCGTTGGCCACCGAGGCATCGCCAGACACGTTTCGCGGAAAAACGGCTCCTGCGTCGGGCGCAGAAACAGGAAGGCCGCTGCACGAGACAGCGGCCTTCTTGTTTCTGGCGTCAGGGTGCTCAACTCCTCGGTTGACCGCCCTGGCAACTACGGCTGGGGCAGGCTTACCTGCCTTCCGCCTGCGCCAGTGCGCGGTTCAGCGCACTGAACAGGGCACGCATGCTGGCAGTGGTCAGGTTGCCGTCGATGCCCATGCCGTGCACCGGACGACCGCCGGGCAGGCGCACCTCGATGTAGGCGGCGGCCTTGGCCTGGCTGCCGGCGCCGATGGCGTGCTCGGCGTAGTCCATCACTTCCAGGCGCACCGGCAGGGCGGCTACCAGGGCCTCCAGCGGACCGTTGCCGGTGCCGCTCCAGCGATGGCTGGCGCCGCTGGCTTCCTCGACTTCCACTTCCACTTGGCTGATGCCGTTCTCCTCCTGCAGGCGATGGCCCTTCAGGCCGTAGGGCGCGGCGGCCTTGAGATATTCCTGCTCCAGCAGCTCGAAGATCTGCGCGGCGGTCATCTCCTGGCCCAGGCGATCCATTTCCTTCTGCACCACCTGGCTGAACTCGATCTGCATGCGACGCGGCAGGCTGATGCCGTACTCCTGCTCCAGCAGGTAGGTGATGCCGCCCTTGCCGGACTGGCTGTTCACCCGAATTACCGCCTCGTAGTTGCGGCCGATGTCGGCCGGGTCGATGGGCAGGTAGGGCACTTCCCAGATGGCGTCCGGCTTCTGCACGGCAAAGCCCTTGCGGATCGCGTCCTGGTGGGAGCCGGAGAAGGCGGTGTGCACCAGGTCGCCCACGTAGGGATGGCGCGGGTGGACCGGCAACTGGTTGCACTCCTCGACCACCTTGCGCACGGCATCAATGTCGGAGAAGTCCAGCTTCGGGTCGACACCCTGGGTGTACATGTTCAGGGCCACGGTCACCAGGTCGACGTTGCCGGTACGCTCGCCGTTGCCGAACAGGCAGCCTTCCACGCGATCGGCGCCGGCCATCAGGCCCAGCTCGGTGGCGGCCACGCCGGTGCCGCGGTCGTTGTGGGTGTGCAGGCTGACCAGCACGCTGTCGCGCTTGTTGATGTGGCGGCAGAAGTACTCGATCTGGTCGGCGTAGATGTTCGGGGTCGCCGCCTCGATGGTGGCCGGCAGGTTGAGGATCAGCTTCTTCTCGGGGGTCGGCTGGAACACCTCGATCACTGCGTTGCACACCTCCACGGCGAACTCGGTTTCGGTGGAGCTGAACACTTCCGGCGAATACTCGAAGCGCCAATCGGTTTCCGGGTTGGCTTCGGCCAGGCCCTTGATGATCTTGCCCGCCTCGATGGCGATCTGCTTGACGCCGGCCTTGTCCTGCTTGAAGACGATCTTGCGGAAGCTGGGCGCGGTGGCGTTGTAGTAGTGGACGATGGCCTTCTTGGCGCCCTTGAGGGACTCGAAGGTGCGCTCGATCAGGTCCTGGCGGGCCTGGGTGAGCACCTGGATGGTCACGTCATCGGGAATGTGGCCGCCTTCGATCAGCTCGCGCACGAAGTCGAAATCGGTCTGCGAGGCGGACGGGAAGCCCACTTCGATTTCCTTCAGGCCCACGGCGACCAGGGTCTTGAAGAAACGCATCTTCTTCGCGGAATCCATGGGCTCGATCAGCGACTGGTTGCCGTCGCGCAGGTCGGAGCTCAGCCAGATCGGTGCGGTGTCGATCACCTTGCTCGGCCAGGTGCGGTCGGGGAGGTTGATCTGCGGGAACGGGCGGTACTTCTTCGACGGATCTTTGAGCATGGTCATGGCGTTTCTCTGCGACGTCGGTAGGCCTTGTGGGCGCGGGTGATAACGGAATGTGCGCAACGCTAGTCGTTGAGGGGTCTTTGATGCAAGCATTGTTTGAAAATTGATGTTTTCCACTAAAACAGAGCTTAAGAACAGATTTTTGTTGCGCAAAAGCTGCCCCTGAAAGAACCGCCTGCGGCGCCGTGTCGCATTGGTCAACCTTCCCATGGGTTGCAACCATGCGGCGACACCACAACGCGGGTCCGCACGTGAGACGCAGGCAGTACACATCGACCGGAATCTGGCTTGGCCTGTTCGCCATGCTGATGATTCACGTCGGCCCGCTGTTCTCCGCCCTGCAGGCGGCCGCCGCGGCGACGGTGTCGGTTGCCATGGTCGCGCCGCATGACGCGCATGCTCACCATGACCATCACGCGCATGACGCCCAGGCTGATGCCGAACGACATGGCGGGCATGGCATGCACCATCG
>DATGNS010000358.1:0-3683 GCA_035306625.1 Pseudomonas sp.
TCCTCCGGCTTGGCCAGCAGCACGCAGCGGGCAATGCCGCGCTCCTGGCAGATGGCGGCGGCGCGCACGGTGCGCGGCTCGCTGCCCTCGGGCAGCACGATGCGCTTGTTGGCTTCCTGGGCGCGCTTGACCAGCTGATAGCGGAAAGCCGGCGGCGACAGGCGGATCTCGCCACGGGGCACGCTCAGGTGACTGCGCAGATACTCGGCGTCGAGCTGGGCGGCGATGTAGTCGGTAACGCGGGTGGCGCGCTCGATGTCATCGGCCGGGGTCTCGCGGTTCAGCGCGTGCAGCGCGGCGGCGGTCTCGTAGGAATTGGTGCCCACGCGCAGCACCGGCAGACCACCGTCCAGGGCGGCCTTGCACAGGTCGAGGATGCGCGCGTCCGGCTTGAAGTCGCTGCACAGCAGCAGGCCGGCCAGCTTCACGCCCTTGAGCGAGGCCATGCTGGCCGCCAGGATCACGTCATCGCGGTCACCCGGGGTCACCACCAGCACGCCGTTCTGCAGCAGCGGCACGATGTTCGGCACGGTGCGCGCGCACAGCAGCACCTCGCGCACCCGGCGGGTTTCGCTCTCGCCCACGTTGAGCACCTTGGCGCCCAGCAGCTCGGCGATGTCGCGGGTGCGCAGCGCGTTCAGCTCGGGATTGAAGGGAATGACGCCCAGCAGGCGGAAGTCCTGGCCGCCCAGGGCCGGCAGGTAGGCCTTCAGGCGATCCGCCAGGCCCGGCTCGCCCTCGGCCTTGTTGAGGATCATGCCCAGCAGCTTCGGCTCCTTGACGCCACCGAACAGCTGCGCCTGGATCTCGATGCGCTCGGCCATGCGCTTGAGGTCGTCCTTGCCCTGCGCGGCCACCAGGATCACCTCGGCGTCCAGGCTCTTGGCCAGCTGGCTGTTCAGGCGCAGGGTGTAGTTGGATTCGCGGGTCGGGACCATGCCCTCGACCACCATCACGTCCTTGCCGACCGAGGCCTTCTGGAAACGGCTGACCACCTCTTCCAGCAACAGATCGACATCGCCGCTGGCCAGTTGCCGCTCGGCCTGCTCAAGGCTGACCGGCTCGACCACTTCCATCTTCAGGGTGCGTTCCACCAGCAGGCAGGAACGCTCACGCCCCTGGTCGACCGGGAACGGCTGGGAAATGGGCTTGAAGTAGCCGACCTTGAAGCCGGCCTTTTCCAGAACGCGGATCAGCCCCAGGCTGATCGAATTGAGACCACCGCCAAAACCGGTGGGAGCGAGAAAGAGCGTATGCATGGCATCTCCTTCGAGGGCGGGCAGGCGTCACCTGCCCGCATGGATCTAGAAAGATGAAAACCCGAGGCCGGCGGCCATCGGGTTTTCGGGGGGGATCAGCCCAGCAGTTCCAGGGTGTCGAGGGCGATCTGACGCTCCTCGTTGGTCGGCACCACCAGGATGCGCGGGCTACCCTCGGCCTGAATCTGGCCAGCCACGCCGCGGGTGCAGCGCGCGTTGGCCTCGGGATCGATGGCGAAGTTGAACACCTTCAGGTGCTCGATGGTACGGGCGCGCACCAGGGCGGAGTTCTCGCCGATGCCGCCGGTGAACACCAGACCGTTGACGCGCGGCAGGGCGCAGGCCATGCCGGCCAGCGACTTGGCCAGGCGGTAGCAGAACACCTCGAAGGCCAGGGTGGCGCCGGCGTGGCCGCTTTCCAGGGCCTCGCTCAGGGTGCGCATGTCATTGGACAGGCCGGAGAGGCCCTTCAGGCCGCTCTCGCGGGTCAGCATGTTGTCCACCTGCTCGAGGGTCCAGCCCAGGGTACGGGTCAGGTGAATGTGCAGCGCCGGGTCCACGTCACCACTGCGGGTGCCCATCACCAGGCCTTCCAGCGGGGTCAGGCCCATGCTGGTGTCGCGGCTTTCGCCGTTGACCACCGCACAGGTGGAGCAGCCGTTGCCCAGGTGGGCCACCAGCCAGCTGCTGTCGTCTACCGGCAGCTGCAGCATCTCGGCGGCGCGCTGGCTGACGAAGCGGTGGCTGGTGCCGTGGAAGCCGTAGCGACGCACGCTGTGTTCCTTGTAGAGGAACTCCGGCACCGCGTAGCGATAGGCATAATCCGGCATGGACTGGTGGAAGGCGGTGTCGAACACGGCCACCTGGGGCAGGCCCGGGAACAGCGACATGGCCGCCTCGATGCCGATCAGGTTGGCCGGGTTGTGCAGCGGGGCCAGCTGGGCGTTGGCCCGGATGCCTTCCAGGACCGCGTCGTCGATCAGGCAGGAGCCGGTGAAATCCTCACCCCCGTGCACCACGCGGTGGCCGATGCCATCCAGCTTGCCGCCGGCGATTTCCTGCGCCATGGGCAGGATGGCTTCCAGCGCCTCGCGGTGGGCACCGTTGGGAATCTGACGGGTTTCCTTGGCGGCATCACCGACCTGCCACTGGACGACCGCCTCGGGGCTGCCGAGCCGTTCTGCCAGTCCCTGGAACGGGAAGACATCCTGACTTTCATTGACCAGAGCAAACTTGAGCGACGAACTACCGCAGTTGATCACCAGAATATTGCGGGCGGACATACGATTTCCTGCACATTCTCGACCTGACCCGAGGGTCACGCCTGATATTGGATTTAGGGTGGGGCGTCTGCGTTCTTGTGGAACGACTGGACTGATCAGGGGTGTGCCGGAATCTTGGCACGCACCCCAATGTGCGGCTGTTCCCCTTTAGTCGAACGGAATCGCCCACAGGCTGCTTTGAATTTCAAGCAGTTAGCTCCGAACGTCGCGCTCGGAGGCGGCGCCTTTCCGGCGCAGCGCCCGTCCGGACGGGCATTTGCGCTTCGTGAAGCCCATCGCGAGGATGAGAGCATGCGGGGGCAGATTCCGATCTGCGGCCGGTTGCCGCAGGGGCCGCTCAGTGTTGCAGGTGACCGTAAAGCCTGGCGTAGAGGCCGCCTTCATCGATGAGCTGCTGGTGATCGCCCTCCTCGGCGATGCGGCCGCCGTCGAACACCAGCACCCGATCCGCCTGCTTCACCGCCGACAGGCGGTGGGCGATGATCAGTGTGGTGCGGCCTTCCAGGAAACGACCCAGCGCCTGGTGCAGGGCAAACTCGGTGACCGCGTCCAGGGCCGAGGTGGCCTCGTCGAGGATCACCACCCGGGGCTCGGCCAGCACCATGCGCGCGATCGCCAGGCGCTGGCGCTGACCACCGGACAGGCGCACGCCGGCGCGCCCCACCACGGTGTCCAGCCCCTCCGGCAGCTGGCGCACCGTGTCGGCCAGCTGGGCCACCTCCAGCGCCCGCCAGCAGTCGGCGTCGCTGCGCTCGCGCCCCATGCACAGGTTCGCGCGCACCGTGTCGTTGAACAGCGCCGGATGCTGCAGCACCACCGCCACATGCTCGCGCACCCGTTCCAGGCCGATGTCCTGCAGCGTCTCGCCACCGAAGCGGATGCTGCCGGCCTGGGGCTGGTACAGGCCGAGCAGCAGCTGCACCAGGGTGCTCTTGCCGCCCTCGGAGGCGCCGACAATGGCCACTTTCTCGCCCGGGGCGATCGTCAGGTTCAGGTTGTCCAGCACCGGCTCGTCGCGGTAGGTGAAGCACAGCCCGCTCACCTCGATGCCCACCGTGCGCCGCCCGCTGAAGGGATCGCGCCCGCCGGCGGAACGCGGCTCGTCGGCCCGGGCCAGCAACTGGTTGATGCGCGCCAGCGC
>DATGNS010000359.1:0-11587 GCA_035306625.1 Pseudomonas sp.
TGAAGCAAACCCGATTTCGGTAGCGCCAACGCGTTCACTGCCGTATAGGCAGCTCAGAAAATGATTCACTCGCCGCCAGGCACTCCAGCGCAGTTCACTGCCGTATAGGCAGCTCAGAAAGCCCGGGGGCGACCGCGAGCCGCGGGGGGAAGGTTCACTGCCGTATAGGCAGCTCAGAAATCGATGCAGTCGAACGACATGGCGTAGACCACGTTCACTGCCGTATAGGCAGCTCAGAAACGACGCTGCGCGTCCTGGGCCTGCTGCCGAGCGTTCACTGCCGTATAGGCAGCTCAGAAATGATTGGGGATACTTCCACGCTGCTCTCGATGTCGCAGGTCGTGGAGGTGAACAAGGGTAACTGTAAAAGGAAGGAGTTTCGGGTTTCCCTGAAACTCCTTCGGTGCGTGCCTAGTTGCTGACCAGCGCCTGCCCCAGCCAGGCGATCTCGCTGGGCCAGAACTCATGGGGGCGCTTTCTCGCCGTGCCGATCGGCCGGCAGGAGGCGATCGTCAGGCTCCAGTCATGCAGGTCGGTCGGGCCGTCCACCGCACCGATCAGGGCGCCGACGATGCAGGCGTTGGTGTCGGTGTCGCCGCCGCAGGCGAGGGTCTGCTCCACCGCCTGCCGAACACCGCTGCCCTGCGCGAGGTGGAAGAAGGCGTTCTGCAGGGCGATCAGCACCCAGCCCATCTGCTGCTGGAATTCCCCGACCGGCTCGCCCGCGGCCGCGGCTTCCAGGCAACGGCGCACGGCTGCGCCCTCGCCCTCGTCGGCCGCCATGCCGAGGGCGGCTTCCAGCATGTCGGCACGGCTGCCGCCTGCCACGCCGACCGCGATGGCCGCCGCCAGCGCGGCGTTGGCGTCCTGGCAGACCGGGTGCGGGTGGGTGAGCAGGGCATCCTGCCGGGCCCAGTCGGCGGCCAGGTGCGGACGACCATGGGCCGCAATGCCGATGGGCGCTACCCGCATCAGCGCGCCGTTGGCCTGGCTGTCGCGGTTGGCCGTCCGCCGGCAGGCTTCGTCGACCGACAGTTCCGGAAAATGCAACGGACCGGTCAGGGCCTGGCCGATGGTATTGCCGACATCGAAGGGCGCGGATCGCAGCCAGCCGACATAGGCCTGGGCGGCATGCTCCGGCGCGTAGGTGCGCTGCTCGATCAGGCTGCGCGCCAGGCTCAGGGCCAGCTCGCCATCGTCGGTCGGCTGGCCGGCCAGCAGGTTCCAGACGCCACCGTCCTCCAGGCGCAGCGGGCGTCCGGCGCAGCGCTCACGGATGCTGGCGGCGTCCTCGAACTCGACCTGGGCGCCCAGGTTGTCGCCGCCGATCAGGCCGGTCAGGCAACCGATCGCCCGGCTCATCCGCTCGACGGTGGGGAAGCGGGCCTCCTGCCCGCCCGGCAGGCGGATTTCGCTCGGTTCGTCGAACACCCGACCCCAGGGGCGGAGCGCGAGCGCTGCGCAGGCGGAGAATGCGCCGCCGAAGCAGCGGTCGGACATATGGTCCATGGCATCAGGCCGGTAGCTGACCGGCATGCCACCCTGGTTCAGCAGCACGCCCCTGGCGCCACGCAGGAGGGCATGGCCGGCGGCGACATCATGGGCGGAGAGAGGCACCAGGGACACGGCACAGACACCATCGCCCGCGGCCACCCTGGCCAGGCGATAGGCGATGCTGGGCTGGGCGATGAAGCGGGCCGGCTGGCAGAGTTCGCTGTTCAGGCCGGGCTTCCTGCAGGCGGCGAAGCTCACCCAGACGATGCCGTCCTTGTTCAGTTCCGCGGCGCTCAGGTCGACATGGACGGGCTGGCCGTTGCGCAGCAGGTGGGGCAGTCCTTCCGCCCAGGCGATGCAGTCACGGCCGCGATCCGGGCTGATCGGGGCATGGACCACGCCCAGCACCGGAATGCCGTTGTGCAGCAGGGCGATGGAAACCGAGCTGCCCGGCAGGCCACGCAGGAAATCGGAGGTGCCATCGTGCGGGTCGACCACCCAGCAATAGGGGTTGCCCGTCAGGTAACAGCCGGTTTCCTCGCCCCAGAAATCCACATCCAGCAAGGTCAGCAGCTCACGGCGCAGGTGGGCCTCGATCTCGTCATCGATGGCGGCCTTGTCGCCGGCGCCACGCGGTCCGCCCTCGCGGTTCCATTCCTGGACAAGCAGATCGCCCATGGCTTCGGCCAGGGCAATCACGCGGGGCAATAGGCTCAATGCGATGTTCACTCGCGCGGTCTCCTTTTATGGGGCAGCGGCTGCGGTTGCAGTGCTGGAGCGTCCCATTGTTGCGCAGGGGTGCGACAGATCGCGTCGCACTCGAGAAGGGCGGTTCCTATCGCCCGTACTGGCTGAGGGCGGCGGCCAGGGTCTCGCGCATGTAGACGCGAAGCGGCTGTGGCGCGAGCACTTCGATGTCCGCCGCGTTGCTCATCAGGAACAGGCGCAGACCCTGGGTATCCAGCGTGCGGCACTCCAGCAGCCAGCCGCGCACGTCACGGGTGATGACCTGATCGTCCGTGAGCGGGTTTTCGCTCAAGCGGTTGTGCAGGTTGTCGCTCAGGCGCAATTTCAGGGGGATGGGTTGTTCGGAGTGGATGGTGTTCAGGTCTCTTTGTGCCTCGAAGGAATGCACGTCGAAATGTTCGGGGCCCGGGAAATCCTCTCTGCAGGTTCTGACGCTGTCCACCCGGTGGAGCATGAGCGCGCAGGTCTTGCCCGGCCCGTTGCTGCTGTACTTGCCCCTTTCCTCCGGCGGCTCGAACCCCGTGGGCCAGGTTTCCCGATGTACGTATGCCGACAGGTAGATGTTCGAGTCCTGGTAGGAGAGCGCCAGTGGCTTGAGCAGGTAGGTGCAGCGCACATCTCCCGCGTCCCTGGGCCGGTAGACCATTTCCAGGGAATGCTCATCGAGCAGGGCCTGCTGGATCACCTCAAGGTGTTCCGGTTCGTATCGGCCGGGCCTGAGGACGGTGAAGCGGGTGCCGGTCGTGATGCGACCGATCGCTTCCAGGGGGCGCTTGGAATGGGCGCGAATCTTGCCCTCGGCATATTCGCGCAGCATGACCAGTTGCTCGGTCTGGGCACGGAAGCCGAACCGCTCCGCGTGCTGGAAGATGGCGGCCAGCGTCATCGACTCCGTGGGCGAAAGGGTCAGATCGAAACTGGCTCTGCCCAGTTTCCAGTACAGAGCCCTGTGTTTCTTGCCGGCGCGTTCCACGAGGTTGGCCCGGGTCAGCTCCTTCAGGTCACGCCGGGTAGTGCGGCTATCGAGGGTGGTGTCCTTCCAGCGCTGCAGCTCCTGGTGGAGCTCCTCGGTGGACATGGCGCGCCCTTCACGCTGCAGGATCTTGCGCAGGATCAGGCGGCGCTCGTCGCGATGAAGCGTGGTTTTCGAGCGGGGTGGCAAAAAAATTCCTCACGGACAAAAAGTGGCTCTGACGGCTGGGATCATTTCCTTCGCTGGCCAAGCAATCCCGCGCCAGGCCAGCCAACAGGAGTATCTCATGAAAGTCGAACCGCTCTACGCCGCGCTTCCCCACGTTGCCGACTTCATTGAATGGCTGGCCGGTGAACTCGATTCCCGGGCCCTCTTCCAGCACCAGTACCTGGATCGCCGTTCGGGCAAGCACTGGCAATGCGACAGCCTGTTTGGCGCCTATCAGGCCTATGCCTGGAATCATCCCGGCAATGCCCGCCTGGGCTTCAACCCGGGGGTAAGCGCCGCGAGCAATGCGCGTGCGCTGGAGCCGCTGCGCCAGGATCTGCTGGTCGCGGGCGGCGATGATGACCGCGTGCTGCAGGCGGCCCTGGATGTCATGGCCTGGGGTGGTGTCACGGCGGGCAATGCCGAATGGCTCAGGACCCATCGGACGGGGCTTGCCCACATGATCCAGGAGGTCCGGGAGGCTCTGATTGCCGGCGACCCGGATGCGCCGGTGCTGCGCTCCCGCTCGCTGCGGTTCAACTCGGGCATGACGAAGATCTACTCGCTGATCTGCCCGGATTTCATCATCTACGACAGTCGTGTCGCTGCCGCGCTGGGCATGATCGTCGTCAGGTACTGCGAGGCGAAGGGTCTCGAGGAAGTGCCCGAGGCACTGCGCTTCCCCTGGGCGGCCGCGAAGGAAGACGAACGCGCCCGGCTGCCCAAGCGCCGCAACCCGAGCAGCGGCACGTTGCGTTTCAAGCGCCTGCGCTCCGGTCGTCATCATGCGCTGTGGAACCTGCGTGCCAGCTGGGTGCTGAGCCGGGTTCTGGCCCATCCCCTGGCCGCCGACAGCCCGTTCCAGGCCCTGGTTGCTCCCGAGCAACCCCTGCGCGCCCTCGAACAGGCGCTGTTCATGATCGGCTACGACCTGGGGCCCGATGAGGCGCTGGAGTACAGCCCCGAGTTCGCCGCGCAAGTCCTGGCGGCCATGGCCGGGCCGATGGAGGAAACCACCTTTGAGGAGTTCGAGAAGGAGCTGCTGGTGCTCAAGGAGGAGCTGTCCCGGGAAGAGCGCCAGAAGCCCTGATATGTCGCCGCGGGTTCGGCGCCGGACCCGCGACCGCAGTCAACGCCAATCGAAAGGAGCCCCAGCATGTCCACCTACGAAGTCACCATGGGCCGCGCCGGCGGCGGCAGTGCCACCTTTCGCGTGATCGTTCACGGCAATTCGGTGAACGACGCGCGCCGGGCCGCCGAAGCGCAGAACCCCAACTACAAGGCGCAGGCGATCAAGCAGGTCTGGCTGAAGAACAAGTGAAGCGGCCGGTAGGGCCCGGAAAAGAAAAAGGCCTCGGGATTGCTCCCGAGGCCTTGTCGTATCTGGCGCATCCGGCGGGATTCGAACCCACGACCCCTGCCTTCGGAGGGCAGTACTCTATCCAGCTGAGCTACGGATGCGTTGAGGGCCGCCATGATACTCATCTCCCCCATGGGCGTCCACGGGCAATGCTGTGATGTGGGCCCGGCGGCTCAGCGCTCCAGTCCGCTGGCGAAGCGCAGGGGGATGGCGGTGATGGCCTGCAGGTCCGCTGCCGTCATGCCATCCACCAGTTCGATGACCTCGACGCCCTGGTCGCCGAACTCGAACGTCGCATACTCGGTGTAGACGCGGCTCACGCAACCCAGGCCCGTCAGCGGATAGGTGCATTCGGGCAGCAGCTTGCTCTTGCCGTTGCGGTCCAGGTGTTCCATGACCACGAACACCCGCTTGGCGCCAATGGCCAGATCCATCGCGCCGCCGACCCCCGGGATCGCGTCGGGCCTGCCGGTATGCCAGTTGGCCAGGTCGCCGCGCGCCGAGACCTGAAAGGCGCCCAGCACGCAGATGTCGAGGTGGCCGCCGCGCATCATGGCGAAGGAGTCGGCGTGGTGGAAAAACACCGTGCCGGGCTGGATCGCGATGGCCTCCTTGCCGGCGTTGATCATGTCCCAGTCCTCCTCGCCGGCCGGAGCGGCCTGCCAGCGGCCCAGCACACCGTTTTCGCTGTGCAGGAAGATGTCCTTGTCAGCCGGCAGATGGTTGGCGATCAGCGTCGGCAGACCGATGCCGAGGTTTACATAGGCGCCTTCGGGAATGTCGCGTGCGACCCGCGCGGCGATCTGATTGCGAATGTCGGTGCTCACTGATGACGGCTCCTGAGGGTTAGCGACGGACCAGGCTCTTGACGAAGATGCCGGGGGTGACGACGGCTTCCGGATCCAGTTCGCCCAGTTCGCAGACCCGGCCCACCGAGGCGATGGTGTGGCGCGCTGCCATGGCCATCACGGGGCCGAAGTTGCGGGCGGCCTTGCGATACACCAGGTTGCCCCAGCGGTCGCCGGCTTCCGCCTTGATCAGCGCGTAGTCCACCTGGATCGGGTACTCGAGCACGTAATGGCGACCATTGATTTCCCGGGTTTCCTTGCCTTCGGCGAGCAGGGTGCCGTAGCCGGTAGGGGTGTAGAAGGCGCCGATGCCGGCGCCGGCGGCGCGCAGGCGCTCGGCCAGATTGCCCTGGGGCACCAGCTCCAGCTCGATCCTGCCGGCGCGGTAAAGCTCCTCGAACACGTAGGAATGGCTCATACGCGGGAAGGAGCAGAGGATCTTCCTGACCCGGCCGGCCTTGAGCAGCGCGGCAATGCCGACATCGCCATTGCCAGCGTTGTTGCTGACCAGTGTCAGGTCACGGGCGCCTTGCTCGATCAGTGCATCGATCAGGTCTTCCGGCTGTCCGGCGCCACCAAAGCCGCCGATGGCAATGGTGGAGCCGTCCTCGATGGGCGCCACCGCCTCGGCGGCGCTGCCCAGCAGTTTGTCGATCATGGTCAGGTACCGTTACCAGGATTGAGAACGTTGTGCAGGGAGGACCGGCCCGGAGCCCTGAGTCCTCGCTTCGAAGGGAGGTTCGGCGCTCAGACGAACGCCCGGATGTTGCCGAGCAGGTTCCGAGGGGGCTGCCCCTGACCCGGGGCCTTTTGCCTGTTTTTGCCGTGAACGGTGTAGTGCGGCATGATCAACCTCTTCTTATTCTTTGAACCCTTGCTGGATCGCTGTGTGATTCATTGTTGAGGTGGCTATCCTTTCGTTCAAATACTTTTTTGATATGCCATTCATACCCGGAGAATGTTGATGGAATTGCGCCTGCTCAGGTCCTTTCTTGTAGTTGCTGAAGAGGGAAATATCGGCAGGGCAGCCAAGCGTTTGCATATTGCTCAGCCCCCATTGTCCAAACAGATCCAGCAGTTGGAGGCCGAGCTGGATGTGCAGTTGTTCGACCGCCTGCCCAAGGGGGTGAAACTGACTCCCGCCGGCGAGCAACTGGTACGTGAGGCGAAGAAGATCGGCCTGGCGGTGGAGCAGGCGATGGCCGTGGTGAACAAGGCCGCCAATGGCAGCCATGGCTTGCTGCTCTGCGGCTTTTCCGGCGCGTTGCCCACCAGTGTCCTGCCGCGGATGATTCGTTCGATTCACCGCTCCTATCCGGGAATCGACCTGCGCATCACCCGGCGCGCCAACTCTTCCCAGGTGCTGGAAAGCGTGCTCAGCAGCGAGATCGACGCCGGCCTGGTGCTGCTGCCGATCAACTGCGTGGGGCTCAGTACCCAGGTCATCAGCCGCCACAGCCTGGTGGCCATCCTGCCCGCGGACCATCCTCTGGCCGGACAGCCGAGCATTGCCCTGAAGGATCTACGTAACGAGCCATTCATCAGCAACAAGCCTTATGAGGGCTCGGTGGTCCGTGAGGTCTTCATGGCCGCCTGTGTCGAGGCCGGATTCAACCCGAAGATCGTGCAGGAGGCGGAGGACACCTATTCCATCCTGATGATGGTGGCGGCGGGACTGGGCGTGGCGGTATCCCTGGAAGGCGTCAATGTGCTGAACAGTCGGGATATCGTGTCCATCCCCATCAATGACGTGCGGCGCTCGGTGGAGATGGCGATCGTCTGGCGTGAAGAAAACCCCTCGCAATTGCTGCGCAACGCCATTAATTCATTGAACTTCTGATTAGGAAGGAGGAATGCAATTTCCCTTTTTTCTGGTAAGTTCAGACGTGGACGGAAATTCGCCAGAGCTTTAAATTTAATTAGAGCGGGAAGTTGGAAAGTTCATGGTGCGGTTTGTTCGCCGACTCGATATCGAGATGCTGAAGTTTCAGTTTTGTTGAGTTTATTGGGCGACTTGCTTCCTGCGAACACGCTTGTTTTGCATTCCGGGGAAAATGGCCGGGGAGTCTGTTATCCACCTGATACCGGGGTATCGTTCGCCCGCGGGTGATAACCCGGTAGACCACAACAGGCTCCGGGAGCGGAATGTTTGCTTTTCCGAACGCATCGTTTGCCCTGCGGGCCGAAAGCCCCTAGGATTTGTTCAGTATTTCAAACGGATTCGTGGGGCGGGCGAGCAATACCGACAGGGGGTGGCAGCCACTGTATAACCATCGGCAGGGTGCTTTCCCATTCCATGTTGCCGACGCCGGGCATTGGCCCAGGAGACTTTCATGCAGCTCAAAGACCTTACTCTGTTCCGCCAGCAGGCCTATGTCGACGGCGCCTGGGTGGATGCCGACAGCGGCCAGACCATTGCGGTGAACAACCCGGCCACCGGCGAGATCCTTGGTACGGTGCCGAAGCTGGGTGCCGCGGAAACCCGCCGGGCCATCGAGGCGGCCAACCGGGCCCTGCCGGCCTGGCGGGCGCTGACCGCCAAGGAGCGCGCGCAGAAGCTGCGGCGCTGGTTCGAACTGCTGATGGAGAACCAGGAGGATCTGGCCCGCCTGATGACCCTCGAACAGGGCAAGCCGCTGGCCGAGGCCAGGGGCGAGATCGCCTACGCCGCCTCCTTCATCGAGTGGTTCGCCGAGGAGGCCAAGCGCGTCTACGGCGACACCATTCCCGGGCACCAGGCCGACAAGCGTCTGATCGTCATCAAGCAGCCGGTGGGCGTCACCGCCGCCATCACGCCATGGAACTTCCCGGCGGCCATGATCACCCGCAAGGCCGGTCCGGCGCTGGCCGCCGGCTGCACCATGGTGGTCAAGCCGGCCAGCCAGACGCCCTTCTCCGCGCTGGCACTGGCGGCGCTGGCCGAGCGTGCCGGTATCCCGGCCGGGGTGCTCAGCGTGGTGACCGGCTCGGCCAGCGAGATCGGCGACGAGCTGACCGGCAACCCCATCGTGCGCAAGCTGTCCTTCACCGGCTCCACCGAGATCGGCCGCCAGCTCATGGCCCAGTGCGCGCCGGACATCAAGAAGCTGTCCCTGGAGCTGGGTGGCAACGCGCCCTTCATCGTGTTCGACGATGCCGACCTGGACAAGGCGGTGGAGGGGGCCATGGCCTCCAAGTACCGCAACGCCGGGCAGACCTGCGTGTGTGCCAACCGCCTGTACGTACAGGAAGGGGTGTATGACGCCTTCGTCGAGAAGCTCAAGGCGGCGGTGGCCGGATTGAAGGTGGGCAACGGCCTGGAGGAGGGCGTGACCACCGGCCCGCTGATCGATGACAAGGCGGTGGCCAAGGTGCGCGAGCATATCGACGACGCGCTGGGCAAGGGCGCCCAGGTGGTGCTGGGTGGCCAGCCCCACGCGCTGGGCGGCAGCTTCTTCGAGCCGACCATCCTGGTGGACGTGCCCCGTGACGCCCGGGTGTCCCGCGAGGAGACCTTCGGCCCGCTGGCGCCGCTGTTCCGCTTCCGGGACGAGGACGAGGTCATCGCCATGGCCAACGACACCGAGTTCGGCCTGGCGGCCTACTTCTATGCCCGCGACCTGTCCCGCGTGTTCCGCGTCGCCGAGGCGCTGGAGTACGGCATGGTCGGCATCAACACCGGGATCATCTCCAACGAGGTGGCGCCGTTCGGTGGCGTGAAGGCCTCGGGCCTGGGGCGCGAGGGCAGCAAGTACGGCATCGAGGAATACCTGGAACTCAAGTACCTGTGCCTGGGCCTGTAACCCGGCACATCAAGCGGCCTGTGAGGTAGCCATGAGCAAGACCAACGAATCGCTGATGCAACGCCGCATGGCCGCCGTGCCGCGTGGCGTGGGCCAGATCCACCCGCTCTTCGTGGAGCGTGCCGAGAACGCCACCGTCTGGGACGTGGAAGGGCGCGAATACATCGACTTTGCCGGCGGCATCGCCGTGCTCAACACCGGTCACCTGCACCCGAAGGTGGTGACGGCGGTGCAGGAGCAGCTGCAGAAGGTCAGCCACACCTGCTTCCAGGTGCTCGCCTACGAGCCCTACGTGGAGCTGTGCGAGAAGGTCGCCGCGCGGGTGCCGGGAGATTTCCCCAAGAAGACCCTGCTGGTGAGCACCGGCTCCGAGGCGGTGGAAAACGCGGTGAAGATCGCCCGCGCCGCCACCGGCCGCGCCGGGGTGATCGCCTTCACCAGCGGTTACCACGGCCGCACCCTGATGACCCTGGCGCTGACCGGCAAGAAGGTGCCCTATGCCGCAGGCATGGGCCTGATGCCGGGCGGCGTGTTCCGCGCCCGGTTTCCCTGCGCCCTGCACGGGGTGAGCGTGGATGAGGCCGTGGCCAGCATCGAGCGCATCTTCAAGAACGACGCCGAGCCCCGCGATATCGCCGCCATCGTCATCGAGCCGGTGCAGGGCGAGGGTGGCTTCCATGTGGCGCCCAGGGAGTTCCTGCAGCGCCTGCGCGCCCTGTGCGACGAGCACGGCATCCTGCTGATCGCCGACGAGGTGCAGACCGGCGCCGGGCGCACCGGCAGCTTCTTCGCCATGGAGCAGCTGGGCGTGGTGCCGGACCTGACCACCTTCGCCAAGTCCATCGCCGGCGGCTTCCCGCTGGCCGGTGTGTGCGGCAGGGCCGAGATCATGGATGTGATCGCCCCCGGCGGGCTGGGCGGCACCTACGCCGGCAACCCGCTCGCCTGTGCGGCGGCGCTGGCGGTGATGGAGGTGTTCGAGGAGGAGCAGTTGCTGGAGCGCGGTCGCGCGCTGGGCGAGCAGATGACCGCCAGCCTGCGCCAGCTGCGGGACAGGCATCCGGTGATCGCCGAGGTGCGCGGCCTGGGCGCCATGGTGGCGATGGAGCTGTGCGAGGGTGGTGATCCGCACCAGCCGGCCGCCGAGCTGACCGGACGCATCGTGGCGCGGGCCCGGGAGAAGGGGCTGATCCTGCTGTCCTGCGGCAGCTACGGCAACGTCATCCGCATCCTGGTGCCGCTCACGGTGCCGGACGAGCAGCTGCAGCAGGGGCTGGACATCCTGGCGGAGTGCTTCGACGAGCTGGCCTGACGACCTCTGGATGGATGCGTCTGCCGCGCTTTCCTGAGCCTGAAAAAGAGAACCCCGGTGCCTTGCGGCACCGGGGTTCTTTTTGCTCACGCCAGGCCGATCAGTTGAACGGCTGCGGACGCGGAGTCTTGGCGGTGGACGGCGGCAGGATCGGCAGCGAGAAGGTCGGCTGCTCGCCGGTCAGGGTCTTCAGGAAGGCAGTGATCTGGTCGATCTGCTTCTTCTCCAGCTTGCGGCCCAGCTGCAGGCGAGCCATCACGTCGACCGCTTCTTCCAGGTTCCAGTAGGCACCGTCGTGGAAGTAGGGGTAGGTCAGCTCGACGTTGCGCAGGGTCGGCACCTTGAACTTCATGCGGTCGGCGTCGTTACCGGTCAGGCCGGCGACACCTTCGGCCGGGTTCTGGGTGGAGTAGGGCTCGACCAGACCCATCTTCTGGAAGGAGTTGCCGCCCACGGCCGAGCCGTTGTGGCAGGCGGTGCAGCCGACTTCCTTGAACAGCTTGTAGCCGGCCAGCTCATCCTTGGTCAGGGCCTTCTTGTCGCCCTTGAGCCACTTGTCGAAGCGCGAGTTCGGGGTTACCAGGGTTTCCTCGAAGGCGGCAATGGCGTCGGTCACCTGGTCGATGTCGATGCTGTTCTTGCCGTAGACCTTCTTGAAGGCTTCCTTGTACTGCGGGATGGACTCCAGCACGTCGACCGCCAGGGTGTGGGTGAAGCCCATTTCCATCGGGTTGGCGATCGGGCCACCGGCCTGTTCCTTCAGGTCAGCCGCACGGCCGTCCCAGAACTGCGCCAGGTTCAGGCTGGAGTTCAGCACGGTCGGCGAGTTGATCGGACCCTGCTGCCAGTTGTGGCCGATGGAGG
>DATGNS010000360.1:0-2185 GCA_035306625.1 Pseudomonas sp.
GTGAATCAGGGCCTGCTCATTGCTTTGACGGTCCTCCTCGGACAGATCACCCCAGTCGCCGGTGACGTGTCGTCGGAGCAGCGCCATGGGTGAGACCTCGCCCCGCTCCACCAGCTCGTTGACGGCCCGAGTCATCACCACGCGCCCCACATCGAAGCGGCGCGGATCCGGCCTCGCGGCTCGCTCGGCGACCCGGTTGAGCGGTGCTGGCTCATCGCCTGCCTCAGCGTCTGTCGCCTGGCCACCCTCTTCCGGCTCGCCGTCGTTGGCCGCCGGCGTTGAGGTGATGGTCAATAGCTGCCCACGGTGAGCCGAGTCCGGCGTCATCTCCCAGGCGCGGATCACCGGCACGAAGCGGTCGGTGAGCACGCGGGTCTCGGTGATGGAGCCATCCTCTCGCTCCGTGAACTCGGTCTTGGCGACCTTATCCTTGTGGGTGTTGCCCTTGACCACCAGGCAGCGACCGTTAGGCGCGGTGACCACACCGGAGATCGCCCCGGCCGCCAGCGACAGGGCCAGATGCCAGGAGGAGAGTCGACGCACAGGAGGACGCGGCGAAAGGCCGGTCTTCCCGAACACGCTTCCCACCTCGGGCCAGAGCCCCTGTAGCCGCTTGACCTCGTCGCCCATCTGCTCGGCATCGAGCGAGACGCGGTAGAAGTGGCGCAGCTCACCCTGAGCCGCCGGCACCACGTAGGGCTCGAAGGGCCACACCTCCGGGATCACCTCGGGCGTGACCTCCTTGCTCCCCACGCGCAGCAGCTGAGCGCGCATGGCCTTGGCCTCCTGACTGCGCTCCGCCTCACGGCGGCGCACCCGGCGACCCAGGATCACCACCTGCTGGAAGTCATCCACGGCGGCGCGGAAGACCCGCAGCTCAGTGAAGTGGTTGACCAGCCAGCCGGTCAGCTCCTTGTCCAGGGCGTAGTCGGGAACGATCAACACCAGCACGCCCCCATACTGCAGAGAGCCAACGGTGCGCTGGTAGAACAGCTTCTCCAGGCGCCTGCGCCCCTTGCCCTGATAGCTCTCGTAGCCGGCGTGGTCGGCCAGCAGATCGCCGTAGGGCGGGTTGAGCCACAGGCAGCCCATGCTGCGCGGTGAGATCACCGTGTCCATCAGGTCACCCTGCAGGCCCACATCGACCAGGCCATTCATCGAGGCGGCCCGCTCGGCGTGGTACTCCACGCCGCAGGCCTGGACGCGCTCGCGCCCCAGATGGTGCGCGAGCTCGGCAACGGCAGCGCCCTCCCCTGCACAGGGGTCGAGCACCCGCATCCGGCCGGCGCTTGCCGGGCTGAGCGCCTGCAGCACCCGCTCGAGCGACGTCGCGTCCGTAGGGAAGTAGCCATTCCTGGCGAAGTTGCGCGCAATGCGCTGAAACATCAGTGCCATACGACACCTCCTGTCGGTTGGGTGTGGTAGGCGCGGCCAGAAAGGCCGCACCGCGGTGGAGCGAGCGCTCAGGGCTCGGGGGTGAGCACGCCGGCTCGGATCATGCCGCTGAGGCGCGGAGCAAGGTCGTTCTCGTCGAGGGAGATCTCCCAGGCCTGGATCGGCCCCTGTGAGAACGAGGCGGGCAGTACCGCCCGCTGGGCGTGCAGCAGCGTCATCACCGGCGCCTGCCAGTGATCCAGCAGGGGCAGCGGGCAGAGCTCCCGCACGCGCGGCCACAGCTGGTCATCCACCGGGCAGGCGCCCTCCTCGTCCTCGAGCAGGACGATGCTGTGCAGGTTGGCGCGATCCGGCGTGATGCAGCGTTGATCAAAGAGCCACACGTGCACCAGGGTGCCGAAGCGCGTCTGGCGCAGCCGGGCGGAGCGCCGGGAGTAGCGGTCCATGTCGCCAAAGAACACGGGGTGGCGAGTGTCGCCCTGGCAGAGATGCAGGGTACCCAGGCCGTTGTCTGCCGCCGGCAGCGTCAGCCTGGCCAGCAGCTCCTGCAGCGCCGTATCCCGCCCCCACAGGGAGAGAAACAGGCACTCACGCTGCCAGCCAAGGCAGAACGCATCGGCGTACAGATCCAGGCACTCGTCGAGGGTGCAGAGCTCGGGCATGAGGGTCTCCATCGGTTAGTAAAGAGCGATGGGGACATCCCGAGCCCAGGGCATCAAGATGCCCCGGTGGGGAGTGGCTGCCTCAGGCAGCGGCTTGCCAGGTCTGCGTCGGCGCCTGGAATCGGTAG
>DATGNS010000361.1:0-14115 GCA_035306625.1 Pseudomonas sp.
CCAGCCAATCGAGACACCCGAGAGCGCAGATCTGACCGATGCGAAAGCGCATCAGGATGCGATCCGCATCGGCTGTGTCAGCATCGAGCACTACCCCCTCGAAGGAGTGGATATCTATAGTTACGTGCAGAGCCGATCAGACAATACCCGCTATCAGGCCATGTTTATTCTGGACGGCGGCGATGTGCATTTCGTTGACATCCAGGGCAGCGAGACCCTTGCGAAACGGGTCGTTTCGACGCTGAGCAAAAGGAGTTGAGCATGAACCCTTATGAGCAGGAAGACTTGGCAGCCATCCTCAGCCGAATCTACCCACCGGCCTTAGTCGCTCGCTGGCAGATAAATGAAGAAATGGCAGAAATCTTGTTGGAAATGAGCAGCGAGCTAGGCAATTGCTCGAAATTGATGGCGCTCGTGCCTCGCCCACTACCCCCGGGACATAGACCTCTGCGTTATCTTGCCGGGGAGGCTAGAAGAATGCTGTTGCGGCAGTTGCGCGATGACGACACCTATTTGTCTTGTGTCAGAGTTGGGGCTGCTGCATACCGATCGAAATTCGAAGCGGCCAATTTGGGTCTATAGCAAGGCCGCCATCTGCATCCTGAAACTCAGCTGAAGCGCTCCTGCGAGCAGGCAGCGGCGAGGCCAGGGGCCGGGATCTGGAGCAGAAGCTGATGGCGTCCCCTGCTGGAATCGAACCAGCATCTAGCCCTTAGGAGGGGCTTATTCTATCCGTTGAACTAAGGGGACACACGGAGGGCGCGCGGTTGCGCGGCGGGGCGGAATGTTACCCAGCCCGCGCCGGTTTGTCATGCCTCAATTGTCCCGGCGCAGCTCGTCGGGGATCGGCAGGTCGGGCAGCGGGCCGGGCTTCTTGCCCTGCCCCGCCTGGTGCTGGCGGATCTGGTAGACGTAGGCCAGCACCTGGGCGACGGCCATGTACAGGCCGGCGGGAATTTCCTCTTCCAGTTCGGTGGAGTAGTACACCGCGCGGGCCAGTGCCGGCGCTTCCACCAGAGTCACCTGATGCTCGTTGGCGATCTCGCGGATCTTCAGGGCGATCTGGTCGACGCCCTTGGCCAGCAGGATGGGGGCACCGGCCTGGGACTCGTCGTACTTGAGCGCCACGGCGAAGTGGGTCGGGTTGGTGATGACCACGTCGGCCTTGGGCACCTCGGCCATCATTCGGCGCTGGGAGATCTCGCGCTGCAGCTGGCGGATGCGCGACTTCACCTCGGGCTTGCCCTCGATGTCCTTGTATTCGTCGCGCACCTCCTGCTTGGTCATCTTCATCTTCTGGTTGTGGTCCCAGAGCTGATAGGGCACATCGATCAGGGCAATGAAGATGAGCGCGCAGGACAGCCACAGGGAGCACCAGCCGACGATGCGGATGGTGTCGAGGATGGCCGCCTCCAGCGGCTGGTGGGCCAGGGCCAGGATGTCCGGCTGGAAGCTGCTGAGCACGCCCAGGGCCACGGCCAGCACGATGAGGAACTTGCCCACCGCCTTGAGCAGTTCCACCAGCGAGGTCTTGGAGAACATGCGCTTGAGCCCCGACAGGGGATTCATGCGACTGAACTTGGGCATCAGCGATTCGGTGGAGAACAGGAAGCCGCCGAGCATCACCGGGCCTACGATGGAGGCCAGCAGCAGCAGGATCAGCAGCGGCAGCAGCGCGCCCAGGGCGTGCTCGCCGGCACCGAG
This sequence comes from Pseudomonas sp., assembly GCA_035306625.1. Lineage (GTDB taxonomy): Bacteria > Pseudomonadota > Gammaproteobacteria > Pseudomonadales > Pseudomonadaceae > Serpens. The sequence goes on from DATGNS010000361.1 coordinate 1,705, forward strand.
CAGCAGCAGGGCCATGCTGTCGGGGTGGTAGAGGCTCTCGCGGGACACGCCGAAGCTGCCGCCCATGATCTCCAGCACCCCCAGCCCCAGGCTGCCGCCGAAGGCCAGCAGGCCGCCGGTGCCAGCCAGCATGACGATCAGGGTGTTGAGCTCCTTGGAACGGGCGATCTGCCCCTTCTTGCGGGCGTCGGCAAGCCGTTTCTCTGTTGGCTGTTCGCTTTTTTCCGCCCCGTTCTCGTTCTCGGCCATGGTTACCTCGCGTGCGCGAAGTCGCGCAGCAGCTGCAGCGCTTCCACGGTCAGGGCGTGGAAGTGCGCCAGAATGTCGGCCTGGCTGAGCCAGAAGATGATCATGCCCATCACCAGGGTGAGCGGAAAGCCGATGGCGAAGATGTTGAGCTGCGGCGCCGCGCGGGCCATCACGCCGAAGGTGATGTTGATCACCAGCAGGGCGGCCACCGCCGGCAGGGCGATGAGCACCGCCGCACCCAGTACCCAGGTGAGCCGGCCGGCCAGCTCCTGATAGTGCCCCACCAGGAAGCCGCTGCCCACCGGCAGGGTGAAGAAGCTCTCGGCCAGCACCTCGAAGACCACCAGGTGGCCGTTCATGGCCAGGAACATCAGGGTGGCCATGTTGAGCAGGAACTGGCCGAGCAGCGGCACCGAGACGCCGTTGGCCGGGTCCATCATCGAGGCGTAGCCCAGACCCATCTGCATGGACACGAACTGGCCGATGACCACGAAGATCTGGAAGAACAGCTGCAGGATGAAGCCCAGCACCGCGCCGATGAGGATCTGCTCGGCGATCAGCAGCATCATGCGCAGGCTCAGGGCATCCACTTCGGGCATGGGTGCCAGGGTCGGAGACAGCAGCAGGGTGATGGCCAGCGCCAGGTACAGGCGCACCCGCACGGGCACCAGGTTGCCGCCGAAGACCGGCATGACCATCAGCAGCGCGCCGATGCGAAACAGCGGCAGCAAGAAGGCGCTGACCCAGCCGCCGATCTGCGCGTCGGTCAGCTCCAGCATCAGCCGATCACGAAGGGAATGTTGTGCACCAGCGTCTCGGTGAATTCCAGCCACTGGCGCACCAGCCAGGGGCCGGCCCACATCAGGGTGATGAGCATCACCATCAGACGCGGCAGGAAGCTCAGGGTCTGCTCGTTGATCTGGGTGGCGGCCTGGAACACCGCCACCACCAGACCGGCCAGCAGGCTGGGCACCACCAGGATGGCCACCGTGACAGCGGTGAGCCACAGGGCGTTGCGAAACAGATCGACAGCGACTTCCGGGGTCATGGCCGTCCTCCTAGAGGGTGCCGAAACTGGCCGCCAGGGTGCCCATGATCAGGCTCCAGCCATCCACCAGCACGAACAGCATGATCTTGAACGGCAGAGAGATGATCAGCGGCGAGAGCATCATCATACCCATGGCCATGAGAATACTGGCCACCACCAGGTCGATGATCAGGAACGGGATGAAGATCATGAAGCCGATCTGGAAGGCGGTCTTCAGCTCCGAGGTGACAAACGCCGGGATGAGGATGGTCAGCGGCGTGTCGGCCGGGGTGGCGATGTCGGTGCGCTTGGACAGGCGCACGAACAGCTCCAGGTCGCTCTCGCGGGTCTGCGCCAGCATGAAGTCCTTGAGCGGCACCTCGGCGCGGGCGATGGCCTCCCGGGCGCCGATCTGCTCGCCCAGATAGGGCTGCAGGGCCTGCTCGTTCACCCGCTCGAACACCGGCGCCATGATGAACAGCGTCAGGAACAGCGCCAGCCCCAGAAGGATCTGGTTGGACGGCGTGGACTGCAGACCCAGCGCCTGACGCAGGATGGCGAAGACGATGATGATCCGCGTGAAGCTGGTCATCAGCATGACGAACGCCGGAATGAAGCTCAGCGCCGTCATGATCAGCAGGATCTGCAGGCTGACCGAGTATTCCTGTTCGCCGTCGGCGTTGGTGGTCAGGGTGATGGCCTTGATGCCCAGCGGGTCACCGGCCGCCTGCTGCGCCAGCGCGGGGCCGGCGAACAGGCACAGCAGCAGGCCGGCCAGCGCCAGCCAGGTGCGGGAAAACAGCAGCGGAGAACGGGCCGGCGTACGCATGGCTTACTGCTCGGGCGGGTTCTTGTCGCGGCCGAGCAGTTCCTGCAAGCGGCGGGCGAAGTCCGGGGTGGCCGCCGTGCCGGCCGGCAGCACCACCGGTTCCCTGAGCACATGCAGCGGGGTGATGCGCCCGGCGGTCAGGCCCAGCAACACCTGTTCCTGGCCCACCTGCACCAGCAGCAGGCGCTCGCGGGCGCCCAGCGGCTGGCTGGCCAGCAGCTGGATGGCCTGGTTACCGCGTGGGCCGGCCTGGTTCTGCAGGCGGCGCAGCAGCCAGGCCAGGCCGAAGATCAGCGCCACCACCAGGCCCAGGCCCAGCAGCAGCTGGACGATCTGGCCGACAACGCCCTCGGTGGTCGCGGCCGGCGCGGCGGCGGCCAGCGCCGGGCCGGCCGGCAGGGCCAGGGAGGCGGGAATCAGGCGGCGCATCAGCGCAGCTTCCGGATGCGCTCGCTGGGGCTGATCACGTCCGTGAGGCGGATGCCGAACTTCTCGTTCACCACCACCACTTCACCGTGGGCGATCAGGGTGCCGTTGACCAGCACGTCCAGCGGCTCGCCGGCCAGGCGGTCCAGCTCGATTACCGAGCCCTGGTTGAGCTGCAGCAGGTTGCGGATGGAGATGTTGGTGTTGCCCACTTCCATGGAGATGGTCACCGGAATGTCCAGGATGACATCCAGGTTGGGGCCTTCCAGACCATGCACCGGCTCGCCCTTGGACGGCGTGGGGAACTGCTCCATCGGCGCGCGGGCCGGACCCTCGGCCAGCACCTCGTCGATCTCGTTCTGGGTCTGCTCATCGCCCGCTTCCAGCGCCGCGGCCCACTCGGCGGCCTGTTCCTCGGGAGTCTTCGGGGGAGTGTTCGGCATGGCTATTCCTCGGCTTGTCTGGTCCACCCGGCGCGTCGGCCGGGGCACTCATGCGAATGGGGATGTCAGCGATTGCGTTCCAGGGGCTTGACCACCTGCAGCGCCAGCATGTCCTTGTGGGAGCCGAGCTTCACCTCGAAGGTCGGCACGCCGTTGGCCTTGAGCAGCATCTGTTCCGGCAGGTCCACGGGAATCACATCGCCCGGCTGCATGTGCAGGATGTCGCGCAGGCGCAGCTGGCGGCGGGCCACGGTGGCCTGCAGGGGCACTTCCACGTCGAGGATGTCTTCGCGCAGCGCCTTGGACCAGCGTTCGTCCTGGTCGCCCACGTCGGACTTGAAGCCGGCGTCGAGCATCTCGCGGATCGGCTCGAGCATCGAGTACGGCAGGGTCACGTGCAGGTCGCCGCCACCGCCGTCCAGCTCGATGTGGAAGGTGGAGACCACCACCACCTCGCTGGGGCTGACGATGTTGGCGATGGCCGGGTTGACCTCGGAGTTCAGGTACTCGAACTCCACTTCCATCAGCGCGTTCCAGGCTTCCTTCAGGTCGACGAAGGCCTGGTCCAGCACCATGCGCACCACGCGCAGCTCGGTGGGGGTGAATTCGCGGCCCTCGATCTTGGCGTGACGCCCGTCACCGCCGAAGAAGTTGTCGACCAGCTTGAACACCAGCCGCGAGTCGAGAATGAACAGCGCCACGCCGCGCAGCGGGCGCATCTTCACCAGGTTGAGGCTGGTGGGCACGTACAGCGAATGCACGTACTCGCCGAACTTCATCACCTGCACACCGCCCACGGCCACGTCGGCGGAACGGCGCAGCAGGTTGAACATGCTGACCCGGGTGTAGCGGGCGAAGCGCTCGTTGACCATTTCCAGGGTCGGCATGCGACCCCGGACGATACGGTCCTGGCTGGTCAGGTCGTAGCTCTTCACCCCGTTCGGGTTGATGGGCTCCTCGACGGAAACCAGGCCGTCGTCGACGCCGTGCAGCAGCGCGTCGATCTCATCCTGTGACAGCAGGTCTGTGGCCATGACGGGGGGTCCTACTGCAAAACGAAATTGGTGAACAGCACCTGCTCGACCACCGGCTGGCCCAGCAGGTTGCGAGCGATCTCCTGGACACGCTCGGTGGCCTGGACACGCACCGCTTCCTTGCCGGGAGCGGTGAGCATGGCCTCGAAACTCTGGGCGGAAAGCAGCATCACCAGCTCGTTGCGCAGCAGCGGCTGATGTTCGCGCAGGGCGTCCATGCTCTTCTTGTCACGGCCGAGCAGCGACACGCTCACCTGCAGGTAGCGGGCCCGGCCCTTGGCGTTGTAGTTCACCACGAAGGGCTCCTTGAGCTCCTCGTAGACCGCGCCGCGGTCGCGGCTGACGAAAAGCGGACGGGCTTCCTGGGGGGCGGATTCCACCGACGAAGTCAGGACATACCAGGTGACGCCGACGGCGGCGACCATGGCCAGCAGAAGGCCCAGAATGCCGAAGATGATGAGAAGAAGCTTCTTGTGCTCGCTGAACGACCTAGCCATGCCAAATATCCGTCACCTTGCGGTGCCTACAACAGTCAGGCCAGCGGTTGAGCAAGTCCTGTGCCAGCCATTGCGCCGTCCGCTCACCAAACCGGACGGCTCGCGTCGCGATCAGGCGTAGAAATCCACCAGACCACGGCCGCTGTCCAGGGGCGTGGTGGCGATGAGGTTCTCCTCGTCGAGGCCCTCGTCGGCATCGGCACCGGCGATCGCCATGCCACCCGCCGCGCGCTCCTCGGCACGGCGCTCGCCATGGGACTGGTCGGAGACGTTGACGTCAAGCTGATCCAGGCCCTGCTGGGCGAACATTTCACGCAGCCGGTGCATCTGCCCTTCCAGCGCCTCGCGCACCGAGGCATGGGGGCTGGCGAAACTGATCTGGGCATGGTCCCGGTTCAGGTCGATGCGGATTTCCAGGCGGCCCAGCTCGGCGGGGTCCAGCTGGATCTCGGCGCTGCGCAGGTTCTGGCTGGACAGCCACATCACCCGCTCCACCACCGCCTCGCTGAGGCCGGGGTGGCGCATGTTGAGCGGCTGCTGCGGGTTGGTCGCGGCGGCCTCGCGCTGGGCGGCGGCCTGCTGCACGGCCTGCGTCAGCGGATTGACTGGGCTGTCCGGGGTATCGGCGCCCGCCTGGGCCTGTGCTCCGGCACCGCCCGCGGCCACGCTGCTGCGCAGCAGTTGACTGAAGTCACGCTCGCTCTCGCCGCGGGGGCGGACTTCCAGCTCGCCCTCCTCCACGGCCAGGCTATCATCGGCGAGGTCGGCCTGACGCTCCGTACGGCGCGCGATGGCCGCATTCGGATCGACCGGGCGCGAACCGGCCATGGCCATCTCGGCCGCCGGAGCCGGGGTTGCCGCGGCGGAGGTCGAAGCGGCGGCCGACAGCGGAGCACCCAGGGCCTGTGCGGCGCCGTTCGCGTCATCATTCTGGACGATGCCCTGCTGATCACTGCCCTCGTCCATGGCCAGTGCATCGGCCCCGGGCTTCACATCGGCAACAAGGGGCGCCGGCGCAGCTTCGCCCGTCGCGGGTTCGGGCTCGCCCTGGTCAGTGAACAGCATCAGGTCTTCCAGGGAGACATCCTCGGGCGCCTCCAGCAGCATCTCTTCTTCCGGCGGCAAGCCGTTGCCGACAGCGGCAAGGGTTTGCTCCTCGGCGGACTGAGCGGGCGCGGCCTGACCGGACACCACTGCGGCCGGGGACGATTCGGCCGCTCCTTCGCGCGCCTGCGCATACAGGCCGGAAAACCCGCCCTGGCCGGCGTCCTGCGGCGCACCGCGCCGGCCCGGCTCGGACTGCACTGACGGCAGCTTCGGCAGAATAAGATCGGCACCAAGGCTCATGGCTGACTCCGCTGATTCTTCTGATAGCGGATCAGGTGCAAGGTGCGGGCCAAGTACCGACCGGGCGGGTCAGACCCAGGAAATACGCGGCCTCCGTGGCAGTTTTTCGACCGCCAATGCGGTGGATACCCGAAGCCGCTTCCGGCGGACAAGGCAGGGGGTTGCCCGCCCTACGAGTCACAGCCCTGTAGAGCGGACAGCGCTTTCCTGTCCGCCGATTGCGCTCGACCCGCACGGCGGACAAGAACGACGTTGTCCGCCCTACGACTCTGCACATCGCCTTCGGCGGACTCAATCCGGTCGGTCGGCGTGATGCACGGGCGACGCTTTCCGGCCGGCTCAGGCAAAACGCCGGCGTTCGGCGCGAATCAGCACGCGCACGCGAGACAGTTCCTGCTCGACTTCGCGCAGCAGCCCCACCGCGCGACCCAGCGCGGCGTCACGGCCGGCGAATTCCAGTTGCAGACACAGCTGCGCCAGGGGCTTGGCGCCCATGTTGCTGCAGCTGCCCTTGAAGCTGTGGGCGTTGCGCATCAGTGCCTCGGCATTGCCTTCCCCCAAGGCCCGGCGCAGGGCCTGCAGGCGCTCCTCGGCATCGCTCAGATAGGCATCCAGCAGCGCCGGATAATCCTCGGCCATGACGTCCTGCAGACCTTCCAGCACCGCGTTGTCGATGTGCGTATGTACCACTCCTGCTCTCCCTGGCCTGTTCCCGACCGCCTGCCTGCGGACGGCGCGCTTGCTATTCCTCGTAGGCCTCGCGCCGGGTCACCATGCGCTGGGCCAGTTCGTCGAACTGCTTCTGCTCGCGGGCATCGGCCAGGCGACGAGCCTCATCTTCGTAACGCTGTACCAGCTTGCGCAAGCCCTCCAGACGGACATTGCACTGCTGCCAGCGCTCGCGGGCCTTGCGCAGGTTTTCCCGGCTCCACTCCACGCTGCGCTGCTGCTGCTCGATGGCAGTATCCAGCTGACCGAGGAAGCGCTGGTAGTTGACCATCCACTGCGCGGTGACGCCCTGCCGACCCGAGGTCAGCCACTGCTGCTGATATTCGCTGAGATAGCGCTGCAGTTCGCGCAGCTGGTTCTCGCTTTGCAACAGCTTCTGCTGCGCCTGTCCCAGGGCGCGCGCCGCGTCGCGTTCGGCGCGGGTGGCCTGATCGATCACCGGCGCCAGACGCTGGACTCGCCGATCCTTCATGACTCAACGGACATCACTGGAAGACCGCGGCCAGCTGGGCGGCGTTCTGCACGAGCTTCTGCCCCCCTTCGTTGAGGCCCTGGCGCAGGTAGGCGGCCATGTTCTGATGCTTGGCGATGGCCAGGTCGGTTTCCGGGTCGCCGCCGGGCACGTAGGCACCCACGCTGAGCAGGTCGCGGCTCTGCTGGTAACGCGACCAGTAGCGCTTGAAGCGCTGGGCCAGCTGCAGGTGCTCCGGGGTGACCACCTGGGGCATGACGCGGCTGATGGACGCCTCGATGTCGATGGCGGGGTAATGGCCTTCCTCGGCCAGGCGCCGGGACAGCACGATATGACCGTCCAGCACGCCACGCGCCGCGTCGGCAATCGGGTCCTGCTGGTCGTCGCCTTCCGAGAGCACGGTGTAGAAGGCAGTGATGGATCCGCCGCCCTTCTCGGCGTTGCCGGCGCGCTCCACCAGCGCCGGCAGCTTGGCGAACACCGACGGCGGATAGCCCTTGGTGGCCGGCGGCTCGCCGATGGCCAGGGCGATCTCGCGCTGGGCCTGGGCATAACGGGTCAGGGAGTCCATCAGCAGCAGGACGTTCTTGCCCTTGTCGCGGAAATATTCGGCGATGCGCGTGCAGTATTGGGCGGCACGCAGGCGCATCAGTGGCGCCTCGTCGGCTGGCGAGGCGACCACCACGGAGCGCTTGAGGCCCTCCTCGCCCAGGATGTGCTCGATGAATTCCTTCACTTCACGGCCGCGCTCGCCGATCAGGCCGACCACGATGATCTCGGCCTGGGTGAAGCGGGTCATCATGCCCAGCAGCACGGATTTGCCCACGCCGGTGCCGGCAAACAGGCCCAGGCGCTGGCCGCGCCCGACGGTGAGCAGGCCGTTGATGCTGCGGATGCCCACGTCCAGGGGCTCGTCGATGGGATGCCGGCGCAGCGGGTTGATGACCGGCGCCTCCATGGGCACCCAGTCCTCGGCGCGCATGCGCCCCTTGCCGTCCAGCGGCTTGCCGGTACCGTCCAGCACGCGGCCGAGCATGCTCATGCCCATGGGCAGGCGACCGCTGTCAGCCACCGGCACCACGCGGGCGCCAGGGGCGATGCCGGCCAGGCTGCCGACCGGCATCAGGTAGGTCTTGCTGCCGGCAAAACCCATGACTTCGGCTTCGATCTGCAGCGGATGATGGCGGTCGCCGTTGAGCACCAGGCAGCGGCTGCCCACCGCCGCGCTGAGGCCTTCGGCTTCCAGGGTCAGGCCGACCATGCGCAGCAGGCGTCCCTCCACCACCGGGCGGCTGGGCAGGCTGACGGCCTGTCGATAGCCGGCCAGGCGACGGGCGAAACTGGTGCGCTCAAGGCGCATCGGGCCGCTCCGCTGCCACGTCGTCAAGGTTCAGCGTCAGATCGGGCGCCGGCGGGTGCAGGCGCTGTTCGCGCTGGTGCTCGAACAGTTGCGCCAGGGCCTGCTTCAGGCGGGTTTCCACGGTGGCGTCAACCAGGCTGTTCTGGCTTTCCACACGGCAGCCGCCGGGCTCCAGGCTGGCATCCTCGACGATCTTCCAGCTTTCCTCGTGGCGCTCGCGCAGCGCCTTGACCAGCTCGAAGTCCTGGGGATTGACATGGATGCGCAGGTTGCCGGCGCCCATGGGCAGCAGGCCGAGCGCCTCGGAGAGAATCTGCTGCAGCTGGCTGGAGTCCATGCGCAGCTCGCGCTGGATCACTTCGCGACTGACATGGGCGACCAGATCGACCAGCGCCGCTTCCAGCGCCTGATCCTGTTCCGCGATGGGCTCCATCAGGTGGCCCATCAGGCGTTCCAGGCGGGCCAGCTGCTCGTTGAGACGCGCCTCGGCTTCCTGGCGCGCGCGCAGCTGGCCGGTATGGAAGCCGTCCTTCTCGCCGGTGCTGAAGCCCTCGTTGTAGGCCTCCTGGCGGATGGCCTCGAGCTCCTCGAGGGTGATCGGCTGCACCGCCTCAACCGGCACTTCCTCGACCTTGGTCTCCAGCTCGGGCTCGGGCTGTTCCTCCGGCTCGGGCTCCGGCGCGCGGGCGGAAATCACCTTCTCCGGGTCGAAGCTCGGCAGCAGCCAGCGCTCGAACGCCGGCAGATCGCTGGCGCGGATCAGATCGCTTTCGTATTCGCCTTGGCTCGTCTGCATGACTCGACTCTCGCCCCGCCAGGGGTCTGCCTATCCCGCACGGGCCGGGATCAGATCATTTCCTCGGCGCCCTTGGGCCCGATGACGATTTCGCCGGCCTCGGCCATGCGACGGGCAATGCCGAGAATTTCCTTCTGCGCGGCCTCCACGTCGCTGACACGCACCGGGCCGAGGTTTTCCAGGTCGTCGCGCAGCAGTTCGCCGGCGCGCTTGGACATGTTCTTGAAGATCTTTTCCTTGACGGTGTCGTCCGCGCCCTTGAGGGCCAGGGTGAGCACGTCGCTGGAGATCTCGCGCAGCAGCGCCTGGATACCGCGGTCGTCGATGTCCGCCAGGTTCTCGAAGACGAACATCAGATCCTCGATCTCCGCCGCCAGCTCCTCGTCCAGCTCGCGGATGGAGTCCATCAGCGGGCCTTCGATGCTGCTGTCCAGGTAGTTCATGATGTCGGCGGCACGCTTCACGCCGCCCAGGGTGGCGCGACTGGTGTTGGTATTGCCGGAGAACTGCTTCTCGAGAATGCTGTTGAGCTCCTTGAGCGCCGCCGGCTGCACGGTGTTCAGCGAGGAAACACGCAGCAGGATGTCCAGGCGCGCCTTGTGCGGGAAGTGGCTGAGCACTTCGCTGGCCTGGTCGGCGTCCAGGTAGGCCACCACGATGGCCTGGATCTGCGGGTGCTCGTAGCGGATCACGTCCGCCACGGCACGCGGCTCCATCCACTTCAGGCTGTCCAGACCGCTGGTGCTGCCACCCAGCAGGATGCGGTCGATCAGGCTGCCCGCCTTGTCCTCGCCCAGGGCCTGGGTGAGCATCTTGCGGATGTAGCTGTCGGTGCCCACGCCCAGGCCGGTCTGTTCACCGACCATGACGATGAACTCGCTGAGCACTTCCTCGACCTGTTCGCGGTGCACGTTGCCCAGGTGGGCCATGGCCACGCCGACCTTCTGCACCTCCTTGGGTCCCAGGTGACGCAGGACCTGCGCGGCGTCGGTCTCGCCCAGGGAAAGCAGCAGGATGCCGGCCTTGTCGACTTTGGTCAGTTTGGTGCTCACGGTCACTCGTCCCCGTTGATCCATTCTTTGACGACTTCGGCAACGCGAGCCGGGTTTTCCGCCACCAGGTTCTTGATGGCGTTGAGCTGGGCCTCGAAGCCCTCATGGGGGTTGGCCAGCATGATCTGCTGGGCCGAGCCGCTGAGGCTCAGGGCATCGTCATCAAGCTCGGGCGCCAGCGGCTGGGCCTCGCGCTCCAGGGCCACCAGCTCCTTGCCGGTCTTCTTGGCGCCGGTCAGGTTGTTGAGCAGCGGGCGCAGCACACCGAAAACCAGGGCCAGGATGAACAGCGCGCCGATGATCTGCTTGGCGATGTCCCAGAACCAGGGCTGCTCGTAGAACGGAATCTCCTCGATCACTTCGCCGCGATCGGCCACGAAGGGCGTGTTCACCACGCTCACGCTGTCCCCGCGGCTGGCGTCGAAGCCCACCGCGTCCTGCACCAGGCGGGTGAAGCGCGCCAGGTCCTCGGTGGTCCAGGGCTGATAGCTGACGGCGCCGGTGGCGGGATCGACCGTCTGCTGGTCGTCCACCACCACGGCGATGGACAGGCGACGGATACGGCCCTGCTGCTGGCGGGTGTAGCTGATGGAGCGGTCCAGTTCGTAGTTGCGGGTCGCCTGCTCGCGCTTGTCGGCCGGATAGGGCGCCAGCATCGGCGCACCGGTAACCGGGTCGAGGATCTGCTGGCCGTTGGCGTCCACCAGCGGCTGCCCCGGCGGCACCGCCGCCACGTTGGCGACGCCCAGGCCCAGCTGTTCGGGCGCGGCGCCCGGCGCCGGCGGCTGGTTGCTCAGCGCACCCGGCACGCCCTGGGGCGGCAGGCTGCTCTGGCGCTGCTCCTTGATGGCCTGCTCGCTGCGCAGCGCCGGCTGGTCGGGGTTGAAGGTCTCGGTGGTGGATTCGACGGCGTTGAAATCCACATCGGCGGAGACTTCGGCCTTGTAGCGATCGCTGCCCACTACCGGGCGCAGGATGTTGTGCACCCGCTGGGTCAGCAGGGTTTCCAGGCGTCGGGTGTATTCGAACTGGCGACCGGCGATGGTCAGTTCGGACAGCTCCTCCTGATCGGAGAGCAGGTTGCCCTTCTGGTCCACCACGGTGACCTGGGACTTGTTCAGCTCGGGAACGCTGGTAGCCACCAGGTTGATGATGGCCTGCACCTGGCCGGGTTCCAGGTTGCGCCCCGGGAACAGCTCCAGCAGTACCGAGGCGCTGGGCTTGCGCTCGTCGCGCACGAACACGGAGCTCTTGGGAATGGCCAGGTGCACGCGGGCCGACTTGACGCCGTTGAGGCTGGCGATGGTGCGGCTCAGCTCGCCTTCCAGTCCCCGACGGTAGCGGGCCGCCTCCATGAACTGGCTGGTGCCCAGGCTCTGGTCGCGATCGAGGATCTCGAACCCGACGGTATTGTCGCGCGGCGCCACACCGGCGCTGGCCAGCTTCAGGCGCGCCTGGGCCATGTCCTTGGACTTGACCAGCAGGGCCCCGGAGTTGGGCTCGACGGTGTAATCGATGCCGGCCATGTTGAGGACGTCGACCACCTGGCTGACGTCCATGCCGTTGAGACTGCCATACAGCGGACGATAGTCCGGCTGCTGCGACCAGAGCACCACGGCAAAGCCGATGGCCACGCTGGCGGTCAGGCCGACCAGCAGGCCGACCTGACGCAGCACGGACATTTCGGAAAGGCCTTCCAGGAAGGTGAGCCCCAATAACGGCGGCTTCTTGGCCGGGGCTTCCGCCTCACCGGTCTGGGCGGGAACCTTCGCTACAGCGTCAGACATTGATCATCCGTCCTTAGATCGACATCTGCATGATGTCCTGGTAGGCCTGCACCAGCTTGTTGCGCACCTGGGTCATGGCCTGGAACGACACCGAGGCCTTCTGGGAAGCAATCATCACGTCGGTCAGGTCGACCCCGCCCTGCCCCATCTCGAACGCGGTAGCCAGCTGGTTGGCGGTGCTCTGGGTCTGATTGACCTTGTTGATCGCCTGGCCGAGCAGATCGCCAAAGCTCGGCATGCCCGTCGCGGCGGGCGCCTCGGGCTGAACCGGCTTGATGCGGGCCATGGCGTCCGCCTGCATGGAACGCATATCCATCAGCAAACGGTTGAACTGCATACCCTGACTCATGCGTCATTTCCTCT
>DATGNS010000362.1:0-15228 GCA_035306625.1 Pseudomonas sp.
ACACCGAGGCCGGGCGCCATGATGCGGGGCTAGGATCGCCGCGAGGTCGAGTGGGCGTCCTTGACGACAATCAAATGGCGGGGAAACGCGGGGGATGGGCGTGCGCGTGATGTAGGGCGGTCGGCGCCTTTCCGGCCGCCGCTGCGGTGTGCACGATGCCGCGCTTTGGTGGCGTGCGCGTGATGTCGGGCGGTCGGCGCTTTCCCGGCCGCCGATTGCGGTGTGCGCGATGCCGCGCTTTGGTGGCCAACGCGTTGCGTTGACCACCCTACAGTGGGTGTGCAAAACAAAAAAACCCGCGACCGAGGTCCCGGTTCGGTCGCGGGAAAGCGTACCCCCCGTCTCTGAGGGGACGGGGAGGGGTTCCTACAGACGCTTGGCGACGATGGGCGCCTCGGCGTCGATGCCGAGCGGATAGCCCAGCGAGACGTGGTGATAGCGCCCGCTGGCGTGGTCGTCGTGGATGGCGAAGCCGAAGCTGTATACCTTGCCCGGTTCCAGGGTCACGTCGCCCTGGCCGCCGCTGAAGGCGCGGGTGAACACCACCGACCAGGTGCCGTTGCTCAGGCTGCCGGTGGCGCCCTGGAGGGCGCTGCCGCCTTCCATCACGCGGGCTTCGGCGATGTGCCCGTCATAGGCCTTGTTCTCGCCGCTGCGCCACTGGTTGAGGTCGTAGTACACGCCGCCCGCCAGGGAGCCGTCCTTCACGTACTTGGTCTTCTGTTCGTCGCCGCCGGGCATGGTGCGCACGCCGTTGTGGCAGCTGGCCCAGCAACCGCTCTGCTCGGCCAGTTCCACCCTGGAGCCGGCTTCGAGCATGTAGGCGATCTTCACCGGATTCTTCTCGTCCATCTTCGCCGCGCCGGAGGCCGCCGGCTGCTGCCAGGTGAAGCGCAGGTAGAGGTTCTGGCCGTCATGGGCGGCCTGCACCCGGGCATTGATGAAGGGCGCCTTGCCGGCGATGGGGCTGGGTTCCAGCTTCTGGCCGCTGACGATCTTCTGGCCCATGTCGCGGGCTTCGTCGGAATGGCAGTCGGCGCAGGTCTCGCCCTTGCGCAGGGCGCGAGCGCCGCCGTGTTCGGTGCCCTTGGTGATCCATTCCACCGCCGCCACGCCGGGGTAGAAGAGGGTGATTTCGGTGGCCGGGACCGCATTCCAGTCGGCGGGCGCCGCGGCCTGGGCGGCCGGGGTCAGCAGGACGCCGGCCACGGCGAGGTACAGTGCTGAACGCTTCATGATTGTTCTCCGTCAAGGCTGTCGGGTACGCGCAAGCGGGCCCCTTATTCTTCGTCTTCCTCGGTCATGCCCTGCGGCTTCTTGTGGGCAATGCCCTTGTGGCAGTCGATGCAGGTCATGTTGTCTTCGCGGGCCATTTCGTGCTGCTTGCGGGCGCGCTGCTTCTGGCTGGCGGCATTCATGCTCTCCAGGCTGTGGCAGTTGCGGCATTCGCGCGAATCGCTGGCCTTCATCCGTGCCCATTCGCTGCGCGCCAGTTGCAGGCGCTTGGCCTCGAACTTCTCGGGTGTGTCGATGGTGCCCACCAGCTTGCCCCACAGTTCCCTGGTGGCCTGTACCTTGCGAACCATCTTGTGGGTCCATTCGCGCGGCACGTGGCAATCGGGGCAGGTGGCGCGCACGCCGGTGCGGTTGCTGTAGTGGATGGTCTGCTGGTACTCCGGATAGACGTTGTCGCGCATCTCGTGGCAGGAGAGGCAGAACGTCTCGGTGTTGGTGGCTTCCACGACGGTGTTGAAGCCGCCCCAGAAGATCACCCCGATGGCGAAGCCGACCAGCAGCAGCGCGCCAAGGGAGTAGTGCGCGCTGGGTCGCTTCAGGAAGGCGAGCAGCCGCTTGAACGCCGACGGGCGTACTTCAGGGTCTTTCATGGTGTGGTCCTCGGCACACCCCCGCGCCGGGCGCGGGGGTGGCGGCAGGCGATCAGTACACGTCGTGCATGGTGTTGAAGACGTTGAACTTGCCGGTGGGCGTGACGATCTCCGGATCGGTGATCACGCGCTTCACCTTCAAGGTCTTGTCGTCGTACACGACGATGGCGGACTGGTCGGTCTTGCCTCCCCACAGGGAGATCCACACCTCGTCGCCGGCCACGTTGTACTCGGGCTGCACGGCACGGCGAATCGCCTTGCTTTCCGGCAGGCCGGAGTCCTTGGCGACGTTGAGCTGCCTGGGCGGTGCGTTCAGGTCGTTCATGTCGAAGACGTACACCGACTCGGCGATTTCCCGTTCGGGGTTCATCGGCGCGTCAGCCCAGAAGTTCTTCGACTTCGGGTGGGTCTTGACGAACAGGTTGCCGGCGCCCGGCATCTTCAGCTCCTGCACCACCTTCCAGTTGTACTGCTTGTACTTGGCGTACTTCTTGTCCTCGGAAGGCGTGGAGATCAGCGAGACCACGTCGTCGCCCAGGTGGCCGGTGGACCACACCGGACCGAACTCGGGGTGCACGAAGTTGGCGCCGCGACCCGGGTGCGGGATCTTCGCGGTGTCCACCAGGGCTGCCAGCTTGCCGGTCTTGGTATCCACCGCGGCCACCTTGTTGGAGGCGTTGGCGGCCACCATGAAGTAGCGCTTGGAGGCGTCCCAGCCGCCGTCATGCAGGAACTTGGCGGACTCGATGGTGGTGGTCTTGAGGTTCTTCAGGTCGGTGTAGTCCACCAGCAGGATCTGCCCGGTTTCCTTCACGTTGACCACCCACTCGGGCTTGACCATCGAGGCGACGATGGAGGCCACGCGCGGTTCCGGGTGGTACTCGCCGTCCACGGTCTGGCCGCGGGTGGAGACGATCTTGATCGGTTCCAGGGTCTCGCCATCCATGATCGAGTACTGCGGCGGCCAGTAGGTGCCCCCGATCAGGTACTTGTCCTCGTAGCCCTTGAACTTGGAAACGTCCACCGAGCGGGCGTCGGAGCCCAGGCGCACGGTGGCCACCGTGGTGGGCTCCTCGAACCACATGTCGATGATGGTGGTCAGGCCGTCGCGGCCCACGGTGTACACGTAGCGGCCGGAAGCCGACAGACGCGAGATGTGTACCGCGTAACCGGTGTCGAGGATCTTCCAGATCTTGTGGGTGTCCCCGTCGACCAGGGCCAGCTTGCCGGCGTCGCGCAAGGTGATGGCGAAGACGTTCTTCAGGTTCACCTTGTTCATCTGCTTCTTCGGCCGCTTGTCCACCGGGACGATCAGCTTCCAGCTGTCCTTCATGTCCTGCAGCGAGAACTCCGGCGGCACGTCCGGGGTGTT
This sequence comes from Pseudomonas sp., assembly GCA_035306625.1. GTDB lineage: Bacteria > Pseudomonadota > Gammaproteobacteria > Pseudomonadales > Pseudomonadaceae > Serpens. Next base: position 3,259 of record DATGNS010000362.1, read on the forward strand.
CTGGATGTAGCGGGCCATGAGGTTGATTTCATCCTTGGTCAGGATGTCGTCGTAGTTCACCATCCCGCCTTCGGTGCCGTAGGCGATGATGTTTTCCAGGCGCTTGGTGCCCAGCTTCAGGGTTCCGCCTTCTTCCTTGCGGCCGTCGGCATGCACCTTTTCCCAGTGGGGTTCCAGGTTCTTGCCGGTTGCGCCCTTGCGCAGCACGCCGTGACAGCCGGCGCAGCGCTCGAAGTAGATTTTCTTGGCGGCCTCCTTCTCGGCCGCGGTCATGGCAGGCGCCGAGGCCTGGGCAACGCCCACGCTCAGCAGGGAAAGGCTGGCAAACAGCCCAGCCAGTAAGGGTCTTGCTACGGTGCTCGACATCGACATGTTCTTCTCCTTGTTGGAGTGCGGGGCAGCTCCATTCAGAACGACTGCGTTTGCCACCGGGACCTCTTGTTGGCAGGGCCGATCGTAGAGAGGGCGTTTCGACGAGTCGCTTGACGCCAATCAAGAGGGGGCCGCGAAAGCCTTGAGCGTGACGCCGTGTCGCGGGTAGGTTGCCGCCATGACCTACTGCATCGCTGAGGTATTGCCGTGAACGCAATCGAGAAGCCGGGCCTGGACGCCGCGCCCTTCTACCAGGCGCTGGGTAATGAGGTGGCGCTGTTCGAACAGGCCTGGAGGCACGGCCTGCCGGTGCTGATCAAGGGCCCGACCGGCTGCGGCAAGACCCGTTTCGTGCAGCACATGGCCCATCGCCTGGGACTGCCGCTGTACACCGTGGCCTGTCATGACGACCTGTCGGCCACCGACCTGGTGGGCCGCCACCTGATCGGCGCCGATGGCACCTGGTGGCAGGACGGCCCGCTGACCCGCGCGGTGCGCGAGGGCGGCATCTGCTACCTGGACGAGGTGGTGGAGGCGCGCCAGGACACCGCCGTGGTGCTGCACCCGCTGGCCGACGACCGTCGCGAGCTGTACCTGGAGCGCACCGGGGAAACCCTCAAGGCGCCGCCCGGCTTCATGCTGGTGGTGTCCTACAACCCCGGCTACCAGAACCTGCTCAAGGGCATGAAACCTTCCACCCGCCAGCGCTTCGTGGCCATGCGCTTCGACTATCCGAGCGAGGCCGAGGAAATCCGCATCGTGGCCAGCGAGGCCGGGGTGGACGAGCTGCTGGCCAGCTGCGTGGTCAAGCTCGGCCAGGCGCTGCGCCGCCTGGAGCAGCACGACCTGGAGGAAGTGGCCTCGACCCGTCTGCTGATCTTCACCGCCAGCATGATCAAGGCCGGCCTGAGTCCGCGCGAGGCCTGCCGGGCCTGCCTGGCCGAGCCGCTGTCGGACGATGCGCAGACCGTCGCCGCGCTGATGGATGTGGTCGATGTCCACTTTGACTGAAGCGGCCGTCATCGCCCGGACCGCGGTCGAGCCGGCCAGGCCCGCCCGCCGGCTGCCCGGCGACCTGGCGATGTGGATCTTCATCCTCGCCGAGCTGGCGGTGTTCGGCATCCTGATCCTCGCCTTCGCGGTGACCCAGATGCTGCAGATCGACCTGTTCCGGGACAGCCGCCAGGCGCTGGACAGCTCCACCGGCCTGGCGCTGACCCTGGGGCTGCTGACCTCCGGCCTGTTCGCCGCCCTGGCGGTGGAACAGGTGCGCGGCGGTCGCCAGGACCGCGCCGGCTGGCTGCTGCTCGCCGCGCTGTTCTCGGCCTGCGTCTATGTGGTGCTCAAGCTGCAGGAGTACGGCCACCTGGCCGGGCTGGGCTACGGGCTGGAATACAACACCTTCTTCACCCTGTACTGGCTGCTCACCGGTTTCCACTTCCTGCATGTGCTGCTGGGCATGGTGATCCTGGCGTTCATGGCCAACCGCTGCCGACTGCGCGCCTACCAGCCGCAGGGCTGCAGCGGGCTGGAGTCCGGGGTGCTCTATTGGCACATGGTGGACCTGGTGTGGGTGCTGCTGTTTCCGCTGGTCTACCTGCTGGGTTGAGGAGGAAAGGTGAGCGCGTCGAAGACACTGGTGATCTGCTGGCTGGGCCTGGTGGTGCTGTCCATCGGTACGGTGGTGCTGGGCAGCATGGGTGCCACCCTGGCGCTGTTCGGCGGCATGCTCGCGGTGGCGCTGGGCAAGGCCCGGCTGATCACCGACGGTTTCATGGAGTTGCGCCATGCCCCGCCGTTCTGGCGGGCACTGCTGTTCGGCTGGCCCCTGGCCATGGCCGGCGGGGTGTGGCTGACAATGTTGTGAGGGGCCTTTGTAGGGGTTGGGCCGGCGCAAGCCGGCCTTTTTTTGCCTGCGTGGCGTGAGACGGCGTCTTTTCACCGCCTATTCGGTGTGCACGTGCCGTAGGGCGGTCGGCGTTTTCCCGGCCGCCGTTGCGGTGTGCACGATGCTGCGCTTTGGTGGCCAACGCGTTGCGTTGACCACCCTACGGAGGGCGGCGTGCACGTGATGTAGGGCGGTCGGCGTTTTTCCGGCCGCCGCTGCGGTGTGCAGATGCTTCGGTCCGGTGGCCAACGCGTTGCGTTGACCACCCTACGGAGAGCGGCCTGCACGTGACGTAGGGCGGTCGGCGCCTTTCCGGCCGCCGCTGCGGTGTGCACGATGTTTCGGTCCGGTGGCCAACGCGTTGCGTTGACACCCTACGGTGGGCGTGCGCGTGACGTAGGGCGGTCGGCGCTTTTCCGGCCGCCGTTGCGGTGTGCACGATGCTGCGCTTTGGAGGCCAACGCGTTCGCGGTTGATCACCCTACGGGAGCCCCGGTGGCTGGACAACCCGGCGCGTGTCATCCATACCATCCCGCTCCCCATTGAGGCTCATGGACGAGATCAATGCCCAACTATCGCCGTGCCCGGGCGCCGGGTGCGACCTATTTCTTCACCGTGAATCTGTGGGATCGCTCCTCGGATCTGCTGGTGCGGCATATTGACCTTCTGCGTGAGGCGGTAGGCGCAACCCGGGCCCGCCATCCGTTCCGTATCGATGCCTGGGTGGTGCTGCCGGACCATATGCACTGCCTGTGGACGCTGCCACCGGGCGATGCCGACTTCGCGGTGCGCTGGCAGGTACTGAAATATCACTTCTCTCGACGCTTGCCGCTGGGCGAGCCGCGTACCCTGTCTAATCGGCTGCGCAATGAGCGCGGCATCTGGCAGCGGCGCTACTGGGAGCACCAGATCCGCGATGAAGAGGATTTCCGTCGTCACGCGGATTACATCCATATCAACCCGCTCAAGCACGGCCACGTCACTCGCGTGGTGGATTGGCCGTATTCCACCTTTCATCGCGCGGTGCGTGGAGGGATGTATGCGCCGGATTGGGCGGCGGGCGAAGTCGACGGTGGCCAGCGCACCGCATTGATACCGGGCGACGCCGGCGAGCGGCTGGAGCGCCAACCGTAGGGCGGTCGGCGCTTTCCCGGCCGCCGAAAGCGGCGTTTGCCGATGCCGCATCCGGTGGCCAACGCCTTCGCGTTGACTACCCTACGGTGGATGCGGCGTTGTGCACCGATGCCACCCGCGCCTCCCGTCGCCCCAACCCAATGCCTGACCAATTCATTCGGGCTTCTTGATTGCCATCAAGCGGGTTGCGCAGGGGCGGTTCCTAGAATGGCCTCGCCAAGCCAACAGGAGGCGTCACGATGTCAGAGACCTTCACAAAGGGCATGGCCAGGAACATCTACTTCGGAGGAAGTCTTTTCTTCATCCTGGTGTTCCTGGGCCTGACCTACCACACAGAGAAAGAGATACCAGCGCGCACCAACGAGGAGGCGATGACCGAGTCGGTGGTGCGCGGGAAACTGGTCTGGGAGCAGAACAACTGCATTGGCTGCCACACGCTGCTGGGTGAAGGTGCGTACTTCGCGCCCGAGCTGGGTAACGTGTTCGTCCGTCGCGGGGGTGAAGAAGCCTTCAACAGCTTCCTGCATGCCTGGATGAAGGCCCAGCCGCTGGGCGTTCCGGGTCGCCGTGCGATGCCGCAGTTCAACCTCACCGAGCAGGAGGTCAACGACCTGTCCGAGTTCCTCAAGTGGACCTCGCAGATCGATACCTTCAGCTGGCCGCCGAACAGGGAGGGTTGATCCATGAGCATTCTGAACCCGCATTTGAAATTCCAGTCGCAAAAAGTCGCTCTGCCGTACTTCGTATTCGCCATGATCCTGTTCGTCGGACAGATCCTCTTCGGTCTGGTCATGGCCACCCAGTACGTCATCGGTGACTTCCTGTTCCCGGCCATCCCGTTCAACGTGGCGCGGATGGTGCACACCAACCTGCTGATCGTCTGGGTGCTGTTCGGCTTCATGGGCGCGGCCTATTACCTGATTCCGGAAGAGTCCGATCGCGAGCTGTACAGCCCGAAACTGGCCATCATCCTGTTCTGGGTGTTCGCCGTTGCCGGTACGCTGACCATCCTCGGCTACCTGTTCGTGCCGTACGCCGGCCTGGCCAAGATGACCGGCAACGAGCTGCTGCCGACCATGGGACGCGAGTTCCTCGAGCAACCGACCATTACCAAGATCGGTATCGTCGTGGTTGCCCTGGGCTTCCTGTTCAACATCGGCATGACCCTGCTCAAGGGCCGCAAGACCGCCATCAACGTGGTGATGATCACCGGTCTGATCGGTCTGGCCGTGCTGTTCCTGTTCTCCTTCGTCAACCCGGAAAACCTCACCCGCGACAAGTTCTACTGGTGGTGGGTGGTGCACCTGTGGGTGGAAGGCGTGTGGGAGCTGATCATGGGCTCGATGCTGGCCTTCGTGCTGATCAAGATCACCGGCGTGGACCGCGAAGTCATCGAGAAGTGGCTGTACGTGATCATCGCCATGGCCCTGATCACCGGCATCCTGGGTACCGGCCACCACTACTTCTGGATCGGCGCACCGGGTGTGTGGCTGTGGCTGGGTTCGATCTTCTCGGCCCTGGAACCGCTGCCGTTCTTCGCCATGGTGCTGTTTGCCTTCAACATGGTGAACCGTCGTCGTCGCCAGCACCCGAACAAGGCCGCGTCCTACTGGGCCATCGGTACCACGGTCACCGCGTTCCTCGGCGCAGGCGTGTGGGGCTTCATGCACACCCTGGCTCCGGTGAACTACTACACCCACGGTACCCAGCTCACTGCCGCTCACGGTCACCTGGCCTTCTACGGCGCCTACGCCATGATCGTCATGACCATGATGTCCTACGCCATGCCGCGTCTGCGTGGCCTGGGCGAGGCGCCGAGCGAGCGTGCCCAGACCGTCGAGCTGTGGGGCTTCTGGCTGATGACCGTGTCCATGCTGCTGATCACCCTGCTGCTGACCGCCGCCGGCGTGGTGCAGGTCTGGCTGCAGCGCATCCCGGCAGACGGCGCCGCCATGTCCTTCATGAACACCATGGATCAGCTGGCCGTGTTCTTCTGGCTGCGTCTGGTTGCCGGTGTCATGTTCCTGATCGGTCTGGCCTGCTACCTGCTGAGCTTCCGCCAGCGGGCCGAGGCCAGGGCCGCGGCTCCGGTCACTGCCTGAGTGACGTCGTGAGGTAAACCGGGGCGGTCCGGCTGGTACAGCGGGCCGCCCCGTGTCGTTTCCGAAGCACACGAGGATTCTTTCATGGCCTTCAGCGTTGAAGTCGAAGAGTGGGTCGGGGGCATCTGGCACCGCTTCATCACCCGGCGCGCCAGCCCCGAGTTCCCCGAGGCCCGGGTGGAGCTGGCCGACATGCAGCGCTCGCTGGCCGTGCTGTTTCGCGCCCTGGGCGGCGCCAGCGGCGTCGAGCTGGCCGCCGCCAGCGCCCGGGAACTGCTGCTGCGCCGCAACCTGCTGCAGCAGATCGCCGGCACCTGCCAGCAGGCCCCGGTGGCTTGGTGCGATCCCGGCAACCTGCGCCTGCCGGCCAGCCTGGCGGTGTATCCGGACGCCGACCTGAACCGCGAGCTGTACCGCTGGCTGGCCCTGCTGGCCGCCCACGCCGGGCCGATGCGCCACTGGGGGCGCGACAACCAGCGCTGGACGGTGGAGCTGCTGGAGCAGTACCCGGCCATGCGCAGGCGCTATCAGCGACTGGTCGAGGCGCTGCTGCCGCTGCGCCCCCATCCCGAGCAACTGCCGGCCGACGAGGCGGAGCTGGAATGGGCCCTGCGCCGTGCCCTGCTGAAGCCGGGCAGCGTGCAGAACTTCCCGCGCAGCGAGCGCGCGCCCTGGCCGCTGCCGCTGTGGCTGTACCCGGCGCAGCGCCTGGACGACCCGCAGTCCGCCAGCATGGAGGACGGCGAGGAAGAGGAGGGCGGCGGTCTGAAACCGCCGAGCGAGCAGGGCAAGGCGCCGCGCAAGCGCGCCGAGCGGGTGGAGGAAAACACCGGCAAGGGCGGCCTGCTGCTGTTCCGCCTGGAGAACCTGTTCAGCTGGTCCGAACACGTGGACCTGGACCGCTGTGGTGATGACACCGAGGATCTGGACGCCGCCCGGGTGGCCGAGGATCTGGATCACCTGTCGGTCTCGCGCAAGCGCTCCAGCAAGGGCGGCGGCCTGAAGCTGGACCTGGATCTGCCCGCCGCCGAGAACGACGACGTGCCCTTCGGCGAGGGCATTCGCCTGCCGGAGTGGGACTACCGCAAGCAGGCACTGGTCGAGGATTACGTGCTGCTGCAGCCGATGCTGCCGCGTGACGCCGAGCCCAGGGGCCTGCCGCTGCACCTGGCGCCGCTGGCCCGGCGCCTGCGCCGCCAGTTCGAGAACCTGCGCAACGACCGCCAGTGGCTGCGCCAGCAACCCCAGGGCAGCGAGCTGGACCTGCAGGCCTGGCTGGATTTCCATGTCGAGCGCGTGAATGGCCAGTGCGTCGAGCGCGGGCTGTTCATGGACATGCGCCAGAACCGCCGGGACCTGGCCTGCCTGCTGCTGGCCGACCTGTCCATGTCCACCGATGCGCACCTGGACGACGAGCACCGGGTCATCGACCTGATCGTCGACAGCCTGCTGCTGTTCGGCGAGGCGCTCAGCGCGGTGGGCGACCCCTTCGCCCTGTTCGGCTTCTCCTCGCTGCGCCGCAGCCAGGTGCGCATGCAGGAGCTCAAGACCTTCCGCCAGCGCTACGACGACAACACCCGCGGGCGTATCCAGGCCCTGCGGCCCGGCTACTACACCCGCATGGGCGCGGCCATCCGCCAGGCCAGCCGCACCCTCGCCGGGCAGCCGCAGAAGCGCAAGCTGCTGTTGCTGGTCACCGACGGCAAGCCGAACGACCTGGACCTCTACGAGGGGCGTTACGGCGTGGAGGACACCCGCCAGGCGGTGCTGGAGGCGCGGCGCATGGGGCTGGTGCCCTTCTGCATCACCATCGATCGCGAGGCGGGGGATTACCTTCCTTATATGTTCGGGGTGAACGGCTACACCCTGATCCACGACCCGAAGCAGCTGCCGTTCCGCCTGCCGCAGCTCTATCGGCAGCTGACGCAGGAGTAGGGCGGGGCGCGGCGTCGTGCGTGCCGCAATCGGCGGCCGGAAAGGCGCCGACCGCCCTACGAGATGCATCGTCTTGGCACCGGGCGCGGGTCCGTAGGGGGGGCAACGCGCAAGCGTTGGCCACCGAATCGCGACGCTGTGCACACCGCAATCGGCGGCCGGAAAGGCGCCGACCGCCCTACGAGGTGCATCGCCTTGGCACCGGGCGCGGGTTCGTGGGGTGGTCAACGCGCATGCGTTGGCCACCGAACCGCGGCGTCGTGCATACCGTGATTGGCGGCCGGAAAAGCGCCGACCGCCCTACGAGATGCATCGCCTTGGCACCGGGCGCGGGTCCGTAGGGTGGTCAACGCGAACGCGTTGGCCACCGGGTGGCGCCTCGGTTCAGGCCAGGCGGTGGGGAGGCCGACGCGGTATTACCGCGTGGCAATCCAGATCAGCAGCCCCGCCTGGAACACCGCGAACGCCACCAGGCAGGTGACGGTGAAGCGCAGGCCGCTGTCCTCGCGCTTGAGCCAGGTGATGCGTTCCTCCTGCTTGCGGATCACCGCCTCCTGGTCGCGCAGCTGGTTGTCGGCCTGCTCCAGCATGGCGGCGCAGTCCAGCTCGTCGAGGGGCTGCACCTTCTCCTCGTTCCACTCCGGCGACAGCGCACCCACCCGGGCGGCGCTGTACACGGCGCGCAGCTGTCCCTCGTCCGGGTAGGTCAGCTCGAAGCCCTGTTCGCGCAGCGCATGGTCGCGGCGCAGGCGGGCGTCCTCGCTGAGCAGATTGCGGAACGGCAGGTCGCCGGACTGCACCGAGTAGTGCGACCAGCGCTGCTGGGCCCAGGCGATGGCCTGGGCCAGCAGGAAGCGTCCCAGGCCGCGGTTCGGCGGGTCGATCTGCATCGGCTCGAAGCGCACTTCCTTCTGCTGGTGGTCCACCCACAGGTCCAGGCGGTTCATGTCCTTCTTGAGCGACTGGCCGGGCAGCTCGACGCTCAGGCGCAGCAGGCTTTCCTTCTGGCTGTGCCGCTCGATGCGCGAGAATTGCGCAAAACGCAGTGGCCGCACACCCGTGGCGCGGTCGAAGGGTTGCGGATACAGACGCAGCAGCTGATAGGGCTCGGGCGCCAGCCGTTCCCAGGGATGCTCCTGGGGGGCTTCCGGCTCGGCCGTCGCCGCGGCCTGCTGCTCGGGTTGTTCGGTATTGAGTGTTTCGCTCATCTGGAGGCCCACAGACTGTCTGCCCGCTGTATCGGCCGCAATTCGCCGATCTGCAGTGGATTTTGTCCAAAGGACGACGAAGATCGCACTCCGCATCCGGAGGCGCCGCGGGCCGGCTCTCGGGTATACTGCCAGCCCTTTACACCAGGCTGATCGCGGAGCTTCAGGATGTCCGGCAATACCTTCGGCAAACTCTTCACCGTTACCACCGCCGGCGAGAGCCATGGTCCGGCCCTGGTGGCCATTGTCGACGGCTGCCCGCCGGGGCTGGAGCTGTCGCCGGAAGACCTGCAGCGCGATCTGGACCGCCGCAAGCCGGGCACCAGCCGGCACACCACCCAGCGCCAGGAAGCGGACGAGGTGGAGATTCTCTCCGGCGTGTTCGAGGGCAGGACCACCGGCTGCCCGATCGGCCTGCTGATCCGCAACACCGACCAGAAGTCCAAGGACTACTCGGCGATCAAGGATCTGTTCCGCCCGGCCCACGCCGACTACACCTATCACCACAAGTACGGCATCCGCGACTACCGCGGCGGCGGCCGCAGCTCGGCGCGCGAGACCGCCATGCGCGTGGCGGCCGGGGCCATCGCCAAGAAGGTGCTGGCCCAGATGGGCGTTACCGTGCGCGGCTACATGAGCCAGCTCGGCCCCATCGAGATTCCCTTCAAGGGCTGGGAGCACGTGGAGCAGAACGCCTTCTTCTGCCCCGATCCGGACAAGGTGCCGGAGCTGGAGGCCTACATGGACCAGCTGCGCCGCGACCAGGATTCGGTGGGCGCGAAGATCACCGTGGTCGCCGACGGCGTGCCGCCGGGCTGGGGCGAGCCGATCTTCGACCGCCTGGACGCCGAGCTGGCCCATGCGCTGATGAGCATCAACGCGGTGAAGGGCGTGGAGATCGGCGACGGCTTCGCCGCGGTGGCCCAGCGCGGCACCGAGCACCGCGACGAGCTGACCCCGGAGGGCTTCCTGTCCAACCATGCCGGCGGGATTCTCGGTGGCATCTCCAGCGGTCAGCCGATCGTCGCGCACCTGGCCCTCAAGCCCACCTCCAGCATCACCACGCCGGGTCGCTCCATCGACATCCACGGCAATCCGGTGGAGGTGGTCACCAAGGGCCGCCACGATCCCTGCGTGGGCATCCGTGCCACGCCGATCGCCGAGGCCATGATGGCGCTGGTGCTGGTGGATCACCTGCTGCGCCACCGTGCCCAGAACGCGGCGGTGAGCGTCTCCACTCCTGTACTAGGACAACTCTGATCTGGGTCCGCGAGCCTGAAGCCGGGCGAGCGGCTCCGGCTCGCTTTTTCGGCAGAAGGCTATGGATCCCGCGCTTCCCTACTGGCGTCTTTCCGGTTTCTACTTTGCGTATTTCGCCCTGCTCGGGGCGACCGCACCCTTTCTTTCCCTTTATTTCGCCCACCTGGGCTTTTCCCCGGCGCGCATCGGCGAACTGGCGGCCATTCCGCTGCTGATGCGCTGCCTGTCGCCCTTCGTGTGGGGCTGGCTGGGCGATGTCACCGGACGCCGCCTGGCCATCGTGCGCCTGGGGGCGGTGTGCACCCTGCTGGCCTTCGCGCTGATCCTGTTCGACAAGAGCTTCATGTGGCTGGCCATGGTCATGGCCCTGCATGCCTTCTTCTGGCACGCCATCCTGCCGCAGTTCGAGGCCATCACCCTGAACCACCTGCGCGAGCGCCCGACCTTCTACAGTCGCATCCGCCTGTGGGGCAGCATCGGCTTCATCGTCGCCGTGGTCGGCCTGGGCTGGCTGTTCGACTGGTTGAGCCTGGACAGCTTCCCGGCGGCCATGCTGGTGATCATGCTGGCCATCGTGGTCACCGCCTGGCGCGTGCCGGACGCCGCGCCGGCGCCGGCCAGCGAGACCGCCGTGCAGGACGGCTTCTGGAAGCTGCTGTGGAAGCCCGGCGTGCCGGCCTTCTTCCTCTGCGTGGTGCTGATGCAGTCCTCCCACGGCCCGTACTACACCTTCCTGACCATCCACCTGGAAAACCTCGGCTACCCGCGCGGCACCATCGGCCTGATCTGGGCGCTGGGCGTGGTCGCCGAAATCGGCGTGTTCATGGTGATGGCGCGCATCCTCGACCGCTTCTCCCTGCGCCGGGTGCTGATGTTCAGCATGCTGCTGGCCGCGCTGCGCTGGCTGCTGATGGGCTACCTGGCCGACGAACTGTTCGTGCTGCTGTTCGCGCAATTGCTGCACGCCGCCAGCTTCGGCTGCTTCCATTCCGCCGCCGTGCATTTCGTGCAGCGCGCCTTCGGCATTCGCCACCTGGGTCGCGGGCAGGCCTCCTACGCCACCGTCTCCGGCATGGGCGGCGCGCTCGGCGCGCTCTATGCCGGCTACAGCTGGAGCGTGCTGGGCGCCGGCCCCACCTTCCTGATCGCCGCCGCCGGCGCGGCGCTGGCGGCCTTCATCATCTCCAAGCGATTGAAGGAAACCCCGCACAGCGCGCCGCCGGTGTGATGACTACGAGGTTCTATCCATGAGTGTGTTGAGCGTCTACAGCGTTGCCTTTCCCGAAGTCCCGAGCAAGATGCTCATCGACCCCCGGGACGTGGCCGCCACCCTGGCCGAAATCGGCGTGCGCTACGAAGCGCGGGAGCTCGCGGGCGCCCTGCGCCCCGGCGCCGGCGAGGACGAGGTGCGGGCCGAATATGGCGCGCCGCTGCGGGACCTGTCCGGCGAACTGAAGCTGCCGGTGCGCGACATCATCAGCCTGGAGCGGGACAGCGAACAGAGCGCTGAACTCAACGCCCGCTTCGCCAACGAACAGACCCTGGCCGGCGAACAGGCCTGGCTGTTTCTCGGCGGCCGCGCGCTGGTCAGCCTGCATGTCGGCAACGACGTGTTCGCCTTCTTCGGGGAGCGTGGCGACCTGCTGGTGGTGCCCGCCGGCATGGCGCACTGGGTGAGCCTGGGCGAGGAACCCCATTGCCTGGCGGTGCGCCTGGCGCCGGAGGGTGTGAGCGCCGAGGAAACCGGCGAGGCGATTGCCGGGCGGTTTTTCGGGGTGGAGCATTATTGCTGACGGGGCCACCGGCACGCCGGGATCGAAACCAGCCGACAGGGTGAAGTGATGCGCCGCGCCTACCTCGATACCGAGTTCACCGACCTCAACCCCTACACCTACAAGCTGATCAGCCTGGCCTTGGTGGTGCCCGGCGGCCCCGAGTTCTATGTCGAGCTGACCGACCACTGGGACGAGGAGGAGTGCTCCGACTTCGTGCGGGAGATCGTCCTGCCGCAGCTGGATCCGGCCGCGTGCGGGCGCGCCACCGCCCAGGCGCGGGTCGAGCTGCGGGCGTT
>DATGNS010000363.1:0-4590 GCA_035306625.1 Pseudomonas sp.
GTGGACGTGGAAGACCTGATGCGCCATCTGTTCGCCACCACGGACCTGGAGTCCAGCTACCGGGTGAACATGAACGTCATCGGCCTGGACGGCCGTCCGCAGGTCAAGGACCTGCGCACCCTGCTGGGCGAATGGCTGACCTACCCCATCGGCACCGTGCGCCGCCGCCTGCAGTTCCGCCTGGACAAGGTGGAGAAGCGCCTGCACCTGCTGGAAGGCCTGCTGGTGGCCTTCCTCAACCTGGACGAGGTGATCGCCATCATCCGCAGCGAGGACCAGCCCAGGCCGGTGCTGATGGAGCGCTTCGGTCTCAGCGACCTGCAGGCCGACTACATCCTCGACACCAAGCTGCGCCAGCTGGCGCGCCTGGAGGAGATGAAGATCCGTGGCGAGCAGGACGAGCTGGCCAAGGAGCGCGAGAAGCTGCTGGCCCTGCTGGGCAGCGAAGCCAAGCTGAAGAAGCTGGTGCGCAAGGAACTGCTGGAGGATGCGGAAACCTACGGCGACGAGCGTCGCTCGCCGATCATCGAGCGCGCCGAGGCCCGCGCCCTGTCGGAAACCGAGCTGCTGCCCTCCGAGCCGGTCACCGTGGTGCTCTCCGAGATGGGCTGGGTACGCTGCGCCAAGGGGCACGACGTGGATGCCGCCGCCCTGTCCTACAAGGCGGGCGACAAGTACAAGTCCGCCGCGCCGGGACGCTCCAACCAGTACGCCGTGTTCCTCGACAGCACCGGGCGCAGCTACTCCCTGGTGGCCCATTCGCTGCCCTCGGCGCGCGGCCAGGGCGAACCGCTCACCGGTCGCCTGAGCCCGCCGGCCGGCGCCAGCTTCGAATGCGTGCTGTTGCCCGACGATGATGCGCTGTACGTCCTGGCCTCCGATGCCGGCTACGGCTTCGTGGTCAAGGGCGAGGACCTGCAGGCCAAGAACAAGGCGGGCAAGGCGCTGCTGACCCTGCCGGCTGGCGCGAAGGTCATGCCGCCGCTGCCGCTGACCAGCCGCGAGCAGGACTGGCTGGCGGTGGCCACCACGGAAGGCCGCCTGCTGCTGTTCCGCGTGGCCGAGCTGCCGCAGCTGCCCAAGGGCAAGGGCAACAAGCTGATCAGCATCCCCGCCGATCGCGTGGCGTCCCGCGAGGAATACGTCACCGCCCTGGCCGTGCTGCCGGAAGGCGCCAATCTGGTGCTGCAGGCCGGCAAGCGCACCCTGACCCTCAAGGGCGATGATCTGGTGCACTACCAGAGCGAGCGCGGCCGACGCGGCAACAAACTTCCGCGCGGGTTCCAGCGAGTCGACGAGCTGCAGGTAGAAATCTGACCCGGGGGCTGGGAGAATGCTCGCCAATGACCGGCGAGCCACGGCGCGCCGACCGCACACGAGAACAAGGGGCCAGCCGCCTGGCCCCAACTGCCAAAGACGGCCACTCCCGTGGCCACCAGGTGAACCATGAAGTACATGCGCTTCGCGGCGCTGTCCCTGCTGACCGGGCTGCTGACGGTGGGAGGCTGCATCAGCCGTCCCGCGCCCGTGCTCTATCAGCTGGACAGCGGTAGTCCGACAATCAGTAACCAGGCCAGCGGCCTGATGGTGCTGCTCGAGCCGGTGGATCTGGCCGATTACCTGAACCAGGGCGAAGCCGTGCTGCAGCGCCAGCCCGACGGCACCCTGGTGCCCGATCCGGATGCCCGCTGGGCGGGCAACCTGGGCGACAACATCGACAACGTCATGCTGCAGCGACTGGCCGGCCAGCTGCGCGGCCAGCGCGTGGCCCTGGAGCCCGCCGCCGGCGTGGAGCCGGACATCCTGGTGCGCCTGAGCATTTCCCGCCTGGACTCCGGCCCGCACAAGCCGGCGGTGCTGGAGGGCCAGTGGCGCCTGCTGGACCGCAACGGCAAGCTGCATGACACCCGCCCGGTACGCCTGGAAGAGCCCCATCAGGGCGGCATGGCGGATCAGATTCGCGCCCAGAGCGTGCTGCTGCAGCGCCTGGCCGCACAGCTGACCGGCGCCATCGAGCCGCTGTCCCGGCAGATCGTCGCGACCCGCAAGGCACGCCTGGCGGAGCAGCAGCCCCCGGCGCCGCAGATCCCCACCGTGGATCCGATACGTACCGATCTGGAGATCTATCGGTTCTGACTCACTGCGACGTCGTCGGCCTGCTCGCACCTTGTGCGCGGCACCGGATCCGTAGGAGCGGCTTCAGCCGCGATAACGCTGTCAGACGCAGCTCAGCAATCGCGGCCTAAGCCGCTCCTACGACTCGCCCCTACCTGAGCTCGGCAGAGCTCTTGCCCAGCAGGCGGCGGGCAATGATCAGCTGCTGGATCTGCTGGGTGCCCTCGAAGATGTCGAGGATCTTGGCGTCCCGGGCCCACTTTTCCAGCAGCTCGTCCTCCCCGTAACCCAGCGCGCCCGCCAGTTCGACGCAGCCCAGGGTGACCTCGCCCACCATGCGTCCCGCCTTCGCCTTGGCCATTGACGCCTCCCTGGAATTGGGCATGCGATTGTCGGCCATCCAGGCCGCCTTCAGGGTCAGCAGGCGCGCCGCTTCCCACTCGGCCTCGTAACGGTGCCAGCAGGCCTCGGCGTGCCCCAGCTGCAGCAGCGGGCGCTGGTAGTCGAAACGACAGCCAGCCTTTTCCAGCAGCTCCCGGGCACGATCCAGCGCGGCCCGGGCCAGCCCCACCGCCATGGCCGCCACCAGTGGCCGGGTGTTGTCGAAGGTTTCCATCACCCCGGCAAAGCCCTTCTGCGGATCGATCTCCGGACTGCCGAGCAGGTTGGCGGCCGGCACCCGGCAGTTCTGGAAGCTGATGGAGGCGGTGTCCGAGGCCTTGATGCCCAGCTTCCTTTCCAGGCGGGTAACCATCATGCCGGGCGTGCCCTTTTCCACCACGAAGGACTTGATGGCGGCCCGCCCCAGGCTGCGGTCCAGGGTGGCCCAGACCACCACCGCGTCGGCCCGCTCGCCGGCGGTAACGAAGATCTTCTCGCCATTGATCACGTAATGGTCGCCGTCGCGTACCGCGGTGGTGCGGATGGCCGCCGAATCCGAGCCACAGCCCGGCTCGGTGATGGCCATGGCGGCCCAGACATTGGCAAAGCGCCGCTTCTGTTCCTCGTTGGCCACCGCGGCGATGGCGGCGTTGCCCAGGCCCTGGCGCGGCATGGACAGCAGCAGGCCCACATCGCCCCAGCACAGCTCCATCACCGCCAGGCAGGCCGACAGGTTGGCGCCGTTGCTGATGCCCCCATGTGCTTCTCCCTGACCCTTGCCGGAGGCACCGGCGCCCACCCGCTGCGGCGAGCCGGCGTTCATGCCGTCGATCAGTGCCGCCAGCAGGTCCAGCTCCTTGGGATAGGCATGCTCGGCGCGGTCATACTTGCGTGACAGCGGCCGGAAGTAGTTGGCCGCCACCTGGCGCGACTGGTGGACCAGCGCGCGGAATTTTCTCGGGGTTTCCAGATACATGACGCTTCCTCAGAGCTGCATGCCGCCGTGGAGCACGCCCATGGCGCGCAGGTCCCGGTACCAGCGTTCCACCGGGTGTTCCTGGGTGAAGCCATGGCCACCCAGCAGCTGCACCGCCGCGCTGCCGATGCGCGGGGCATGCTGAGCGCAGAACACCCTCGCCCGCCAGGCATGCTCGTGGAAATCCGCACCCTGATCGGCCCGCGCACAGGCCCGCCAGAGCAAAAGGCGCATGCCCTCCAGCTCGATGGCCATGTCGGCGATGCTGAAGGCCACCGCCTGTCGGTGGCTGATCGGCTCGCCGAAGGCCTGGCGCTCGTTGCAGTAGGGAATCGCGTAGTCCAGCGCCGCCTGGGCGGTGCCGACCGCCAGCGCGCACCAGCCCAGGGCGGAGAGATCGAGGAAGGCGCGGTAATCGAAGCCCTCCCCGCTCAGGCGGGCGTCCCGTTCCACCTTCACATCACGCAGGCGGATGCGCGTGGTGGCGCAGGCGCGCAGGCCCATGGCCGGTTCCGGTCGGCGCTCGACCCCTGGCGCATCGGCCGGTACCCGGAACAGCGCCGGCCCGTCGCCGCACTGGGCGGAAACAATGAGCTGCTCCGCCCGGCCGCCTTGCAGCACCAGGCATTTCTCGCCGTCGAGGCGGTAATGCTTGCCGCGCTTGCGCGCCCGGGTGGCCGGGGCTGCCGGATCGGCCAGCACCTGCGGCTCGTTCACCGCCAGGGCATGACGGGGGGCATGCTCTTCCAGCAAGGCGGGCAGCCAGCGCTCCTGCTGATCGGAGCCGCTCCAGCGGCGCAGGCAGTGCGCCGCCGCCAGGGGCTGCAGCAGCCCCGCCGCCAGGGACAGGTCGCCATAGGCCAGGGCTTCGCCCATCAGGGCCGTGGTCAGCGCGGTCGGACCGCCGGCCAGGCCACCCCTATCTTCCGGCACGCCGTAATGGGCCAGCCCCAGCGCGGCGGCCTGGGCCTCCAGAGCCGCCGGCACGGCAAGTGCGGCGTCCGCTTCCAGGGCGGCGGGGCGCAGCTCATCGAGGGCGAACTGACGGAGCATGTCGGTAAGCATCTGCTGTTCGTCGCTCAGCGACAGGTCGAACAGCTCGGCCGGACCGGTCAGCA
>DATGNS010000364.1:0-2800 GCA_035306625.1 Pseudomonas sp.
CACCTCGGCGATCATCTCCTGCACCGAGCGGGTGATGGCGTCCCGGTCGGGCTCCTCGGCGGTCAGGCAGTGGATGGTGTCGCGCATGATGATCGGCGGCTCGGCGGGGTTGATCACGATGATCGCCTTGCCCTGCCGGGCACCCCCCAGCTGCTCCACGGCCCCGGCGGTGGTGCGCGTGAACTCGTCGATGTTCTGGCGTGTGCCGGGCCCCACGGAGCGTGATGAGACGGTGGCGACGATCTCGCCGTACTCGACGGCCTGGACCCGGCTCACCGCGTGCACCATGGGGATGGTGGCCTGGCCCCCGCAGGTGACCATGTTGACGTTGAGCCCCGGGGCCTCCAGCAGCTGCGGAAGGTTCACCGGGGGTATGCAGTAGGGGCCGATGGCTGCCGGCGTCAGGTCGATCATCAGCACGCCTTGCTCGTTGAGCAGGCGTGAGTTTTCGGCGTGGGCGTAGGCCGAGGTGGCATCGAAGGCGATGCGAATGTCATCGGGCCCTATGTGAGGGAGTAGCCCCTCGATGCCCTTTGCGGTGGTCTTGAGGCCCAGCGCCTGGGCGCGCTTGAGTCCCTCGGAGTCGGCGTCGATACCGACCATCCAGACGGGCTCAAGCACCTCGCTGCGAAGCAGCTTGTACATCAGGTCGGTGCCGATATTGCCCGACCCGATCAGGGCACAGCGTATCTTGCTCATGGCGTTTTCTCGTCGTGTCGCGGGGTCAGCAGAAGGCGATATGGCTGCTGCCGAGACCCTCGATGGTGAGTGCGAAGTGGTCACCGGCGGTGACCGGCAGCAGGGGAGCCAGGGCGCCGGAGAGGATAAGGTCGCCGCGCCGCAGGGGGAGGCCGTAGGCCCCCAGTGTGTTGGCAAGCCAGGCGACCGCCTCCGCGGGGTGGCCCTGCACCGCGGAGCCGGAGCCCTCCGCCACCAGCGAATCGTTCTGATGGATCGTCATGCGCACGCGGGCCAGGTCGAGCTCGCGTGGGGAGGCGCGTGACTCGCCGATGACGAAGACGCCGCAGGAAGCGTTGTCGGCCACTGTGTCCTGGATGCGGATCTGCCAGGCCTCGATACGCGAGTCGACGATCTCGAAGCAGGGAGCCACCCACTCGGTGGCAGCCAGGACAGCGTCTCGCGTGACTCCCGACGCCGGCAGGTCATCGCTGAGCATGAAGGCAATCTCGCCCTCGGCCCGGGGCTGAATCAGGCCCGCCTGGGCAAGTGAGATGGTGCTGCCGTTGGCGTACAGCATGCGGTCGGTCAGGAACCCGAAGTCGGGCTGATGGACGTTGAGCATCTCCTGGACGGCGCGACTGGTAACGCCGATCTTCTTGCCGATCAAACGCTCCCCCTCCGCCTCCCGGGCGCGCAGCGCCTGGAGGGAGATGCGGTAGGCCTCATCGATGGTCATGTCCGGATAGCGATCGGTCAGCGGGGGGAGGGTGTAGCCTCCCCTCAGGGCGCCGAGGAGCTCCTCGGCGAGGGCGTCGGTACGGTTGTCGGTGATGATGGTCACGATGGGCTCCTTAGCCGGGCCAGACGCTGCTTTCGGCACCGCCGTCTACCTCGAGCACCTTGCCGGTGACCCAGGCGGCGGCGGGAGACGCCAGATAGAGAGCGGCGGCGGCGATATCCTCGACGCTGCCGATGCGCTTGAGAGGGGTGTTCTCGGCCATGCCGGCCAGCATCTTCTCCGGCACCACGTTCTGCAGGGCCTGGGTCAGGATCGGACCTGGAGCGATGGCGTTGATGCGAATGTCCGGGGCGAAGTCCTGAGCCAGCAGGCGTGTCAGTTGGGTGAGCGCGGCCTTGGCCGTGCCGTAGGCGCTGAAGTGCGGCTGGATATAGCGCGCGGCGCCGGAGGTGATGTTGATCACGCTGCCGCCGCCGGCCTCGCGCAGGTGGGGCACGCAGAGCTGGGTCAGGGAGTAGGCCGAGGTCACGTTGAAGTGCAGGTTGGCATCGAACTCTTCCGGCGACATCTTGAGCGGATGGTTGGGACCGGTCCCACCGGCGTTGTTCACCAGCTGGGTCAGCCTGCCCATCTCGGCGGCGGCTCGCTGGATGAGCGCCTGGCGCTCTTCGTCGCGGGTGACATCGCAGCTGACCGCCAGGGCGCGGCGTCCCCGGGCGCGAACCTCGTCAGCTACCTTTTCGACGTCTTCGAGGGTGCGGGCCGCGCAGACCACGTCGGCGCCGGCCTCGGCATAGGCCAGGGTGATGGCGCGCCCGAGGCCGCGGCCGGCACCGGTAACGACGGCCACCTGGCCGTTCATCGAGAAGCGCTCGAGAATCGAGTTCATAAGTAATCCTCCTGGGGCAGGGTGGCATCGTCGGTCACCCAGAGGTCGGGAAGTCCCGGGTCGCTGTCGGTGATCAAGCGCTTGAGCAGCAGCTTCAGGGCCTGGGCATCGCTCTCGCCGAGCCGCTCGGTGAGCGCCTGCTCGACCGCCTTGGCGGCGGCAATCTGGTGCAGCGAGGCCTCGCGGCCATCGGCGGTCAGCCGGTAGCGGTTCACGCCGTCACGCGATTCAGCGGCGATGAGCCCGCGCTGCGTCAGGGCGTCGAGGTCCTGCTGGGTCACCGGGCTGCCCGTATAGCCGATAAAGGCGTTGAGCTCAGCAAGCGACTGTCGGTCGCGGATCAACAGCACCGAGAGGATGTAGAACAGGCGGTCGCTGAGGTTGATGTCCGGCTGTGACTCGCGAAGCTTGTAGAGCAGTTGGAAATGCGCCCGTCCCAGCAGGTAGCCGAGCAGATCTTCGGTATAGACGCAGTCGGGCGGCGGCACGGC
>DATGNS010000365.1:0-13173 GCA_035306625.1 Pseudomonas sp.
GACTCTCTGCACTATGGAAAGTAGCCAGGCCATTGCCGCTCGCGGCAGTGCGCCGGCAAGCAAATCCGCCGCCACACCTTGCGGGCGCACGCTGCATATAGGCTTCTTCTTCGATGGGCTGACCCGGGAGCTTGAGCGCGACGATGCCGAAAACAGGATCAGCAATATCGGCCGGCTTTATATGGCCCACCCTCAGCGCGAAGGGGACGATAAGTTCAACGCATATCGTCGCATTTATCTCTCGGGACTCGGCTCTCCTTATAACGTCGAAATCAATATCGCCGCCCGCGGTACCGCAAAAACCGCCTATTCAGCCGCGAGCGAGATTCCCGAAAACGTCGTTGCCGATCAGTCCATCGAGGTCGCCAAGGATAGCTTCGCAGGCCGCAAGATCTGGGAGCGTCTCTCGCGGGATCTGGAGACGGTGATCGCCAAGCCCTGGAAGCTCCTCCCGGTACTGGCAGGCGCCGTCGTTGATAGCAGCGTGGAGTTTGTGCCTCTGTTACGTGATGCCCCCATCAGCGCTTCGGTGTTGAAGTCTGGCGCCGCTACCCGACTGGCAGGTGCCTTGGATCGCTTCCGGAGAAGCTTGCAGGAAGTGCAAGGATCCAGCGAAATCCCTCTGCGCTGGATCAAGGTCTCCGTCTTCGGTTTCGACTTCGGCGCCAGCCTGGCGCGCGCCTTCCTGCATGAGCTGCTGAAGGAAGAGACTCCGGAAGCGGAGCTGCAACTGGTATTCGCCGGGCTGTTCGACTGCGTGGACCGCACCGTTTCAGACCACTCGCTGCTGACGCATCTTCCCGGGTTCCGAAACGCCCTCGACGATGGCGGCTTCCTGCCCTCTCAGGTCAGGAGTGCCCTGCACCTGGTTGCCGCCCATGAGCGGCACCGGCGTGTGCGCCTGCTGGGCAAGGCGCAACGGGGCTGGCGTGAGGAGTTGATGCCGGGGATGAGTGAGGATGTCGGTGGCGGCCTGGCATCCAGCGAGGCAAAAAGTACCGATCTGGCGCTGGTCAGCCTGCACCGCATGTACCAGGCGGCGTTCCGGTCCGGCGTGCCCTTTCCCCCGTTGGATCAACTCCCCCGGATCGCTGCAAAAACTGCCGAGCTGTTTGTTCTCGACGACCACCGGGAGGGTCAAAGCGCGCGGGCGTTGGCCAGGCATTACGGTCAGCGCTTTTTCCGCGACAGGCAACCCCGCCCGGACACCTTCTTCACACATACGCAGCAGTACATCCGCTGGCTGGCCAGCCTGTGGCGCACGTACCAGAACGGACTTCGGGAGCTGGACGAGGCCCAGCAGAACCTGATCGACCAGATCTATGCGGGAGGCAACCTCCGCGGCCTGCTTGGCATTCCCGCCCCCAACGCAACGCAGAGCCAACGGCTCCGGCAGATCGAGCTGGAGCGACAGGCGTTGCATCGGGCGTACGGCTGGCTGCGCGAGGCCGATGACGAAGCCCGCCGCCTGCGCAATCGCCTGCGGCTTGACGGCCTGCACGCCACGGGTGGCAACCGGCAGCTCTACGAGTGGAAAGTTGTTCTACTGGCCGAATGGTTCAACACCCAGCCCCGCAAGCCCGATGACAAGGGCGAAAAGGAAGACGAAGACGAAAAGCGAGTGCACCACTTCTTTGCGCACTTCATGCACGACAAGGTCAAACGCGACCCGACCCAGCATGACGCGCGCTTCATGGAGGAGGACGCCTATTTCGTGATACGGGGTATCGATACCCCGCAGGCGTCTTCGGTGGATGGGCTCGCGCTGCCTCATCCGCAGCCAGGGCGTCAGCGAGCACCTCGGCACCGGCAATCTGGCTAATGGAGTTGCTTGACGGCGACCTCGACCGGTCGCGGCGATTTGCGAAAGGCTGAGCTCCGAACGTCCCACCACGATTGATCGACGTGGAACGCAAGCAACAGTGACCGCGCCCAGTCCACAGACAAAAAACCGATGCCGTCACCGGCATCGGTTTTTTGTTCATGAGGTCCGGCGGGAAAGCGGATCAGGCCTTGGGCAGCGTCACGCCGGTCTGACCCTGGTACTTGCCGCCACGGTCGCGGTAGGAGACTTCGCAGGGCTCGTCCGACTGCAGGAACAGCATCTGCGCCACGCCCTCGTTGGCGTAGATCTTCGCCGGCAGGGTGGTGGTGTTGGAGAACTCCAGGGTCACGTGGCCTTCCCACTCGGGTTCCAGCGGGGTGACGTTGACGATGATGCCGCAGCGCGCGTAGGTGCTCTTGCCGAGGCAGATGGTCAGCACGTCGCGCGGAATGCGGAAGTACTCGACGGTGCGGGCCAGGGCGAAGGAGTTCGGCGGAATGATGCACACCGGGCCCTTCACGTCCACGAAGCTCTTCTCGTCGAAGTTCTTGGGGTCGACGGTGGCCGAGTGGATGTTGGTGAACACCTTGAACTCATCGGCGCAGCGCACGTCGTAGCCGTAGCTGGACAGCCCGTAGGAGATCACCCGCTCGCTGCCCGCGTCGCGCACCTGACGTTCGACGAAGGGCTCGATCATGCCGTGTTCCAGGGCCATGCGGCGAATCCACTTGTCCGATTTGATGCTCATAGGGTGTCCTGACTGGGTTTCAACGGGAAATGGGGCGCATCTTACCGGCCACTGCCGCTCCATCCAAGCCACGGGCACCTTCCCCCCCGAGATTTTCGGACAGCGGTCTCCTGACGCAGGTCAAGGTTTGCTCCCGCGCAGTTGCATAGCCTCGCATGCTGGCGAAGTGCCGTTATCACAACAGTCAGGACAATACGGAAGGGAAATAGGGATGGCGCTCAATATCCAGTGGTCCGCCGAGTTCGAAACCGGCATCGACCTGATCGACGAGCAGCACAAGCGGTTGTTCGAGTATTTCGAAGATATCCAGAACTGCATCGAGAAGTCCGACGGCAGCCAGGTCGAGATCCTCTGTCGCGGCCTGATCGATTACGTCCTGTCGCACCTGGTGTTCGAGGAGTCCCTGATGGAGCAGGCCGGCTACCCGATGTTCGAGGCCCATCGCCAGGTCCACGACGCCTTCCGCCAGCGCGCCAACGAGTACCTCGACAAGGTCACCAGCGGCGTCGACCCCCTCAAGGTCGCCCGCGAGATGCGCACCGACGTCGGCCTGTGGCTGATCAACCACATCAAGCACGAAGACAAGCACTACGTGGCCCAGGTGAAGAAGAACCTGGATCGCGGCTTCGCCTCCCGCATGTTCAGCAAGCTCTTCGGCTGAACGTCCGGGCAGACGCCCGGACGCCGCGCGAACCTCAATCGTCGCTGATCTCGATCCTGGGCATGGACTGGGCAACGATCTGGCTGCCCTGGGCGATGCGTGCGCCGACGGTGCGCGCCATCTGCTGGTAGATCATGGCGATCTGGCTTTCCGGGTCGGCGATCACCGTCGGCCTGCCGGCGTCCGCCTGGCTGCGAATGGCCATGGACAGCGGCAGCGAGGCCAGCAGGTCGACGTTGTACAGCGCCGCCAGCTTCTCGCCGCCACCCTCGCCGAACAGGTGCTCGGCATGGCCGCAGTTGGAGCAGATATGGATGGCCATGTTCTCCACCACGCCCAGTACCGGAATGTTCACCTTGCGGAACATCTCCACGCCCTTCTTGGCGTCCAGCAGCGCCAGGTCCTGGGGCGTGGTGACGATCACCGCGCCGGCCACCGGCACCTTCTGTGACAGGGTCAGCTGGATGTCACCGGTGCCCGGGGGCATGTCGATGACCAGGTAATCCAGGTTGTCCCAGGCGGTCTGGGTGATCAGCTGCAGCAGCGCGCCGGACACCATCGGCCCGCGCCACACCACCGGGGTGCGGTCGTCGGTGAGGAAGGCCATGGACATCACCTGCACGCCATGGGCCTCGATGGGCACGAAGAACTTCTCGTCGCGCACCTTCGGACGGGTGCCTTCCGGAATGCCGAACATGATGCCCTGGCTGGGGCCGTAGATGTCCGCGTCCAGCATGCCGACCCGCGCACCCTCGCGGGCCAGGGCCAGGGCCAGGTTGGCGGCGGTGGTGGACTTGCCGACGCCACCCTTGCCGGAGGCCACGGCGATGATGTTCTTCACGTTGCTCAGGGCGGGCACCGAATCCTGGGCCTTGTGGGGCTGGATCACGCAATCTACCTGCACGCTGGCCTGGCTGACGCCGTCCAGGTTCTCCAGGGCCATCTGCAGCAGCTGCGCCAGACCGCTCCTGAACAGACCGGCGGCGTAGCCCAGTTCCAGGCGCACGGCGACGCGGTCGCCCTGGATATCGATCTGCTTCACGCACCCGGCGCTGACCGGATCCTGGTCGAGGTGCGGATCGGTGTACTGGCGCAGGGCGGCTTCGACGGCTTCGCGGGTGACGGCACTCATGAATGACTCCGAAAGAGACTGAGCAAAACAGGCGGGCATGATACCGCAGCGTAGGACAGACCACGCGGTTCTTGTCCGCCGCCGCACCCATCCACGGTCTTCACACGTACGTCATTTTTGTCCACGGCGCCTCGGCAGACAGAAAAGCGCCACGCGCCCTACGGTTCTTCGGGTATCCACGGGCCTGTGGCTCTGGCCTGCCCCATCCCTTATAGTTGCCGGCTTGTTCCATCAGCGTGCGGCCCAACCACCATGTCCGAACCTCGCAAGATTCTCGTCACCAGCGCCCTGCCCTACGCCAACGGTTCGATCCACCTCGGCCATATGCTGGAGTACATCCAGACCGACATGTGGGTGCGCTTCCAGAAGCTGCGCGGCAACCTCTGCACCTACGTGTGCGCCGATGACGCCCACGGTTCGGCCATCATGCTGCGCGCCGAAAAGGAAGGCATCACCCCCGAACAGCTGATCGCCAACGTCCAGGCCGAGCACATGGCCGACTTCGCCGATTTCCTGGTGGATTTCGACAACTACCACTCCACCCACTGCGAAGAAAACCGCGAGCTGTCCAGCGCCATCTACCTGGCCCTGCGCGACAGGGGCCATATCGCCACCCGCTCCGTCACCCAGTACTTCGACCCCGAGAAGGGCATGTTCCTGGCCGACCGCTTCATCAAGGGCACCTGCCCGAAGTGCGGTGCCGAGGACCAGTACGGCGACAACTGCGAGAAATGCGGCGCCACCTACGAACCCACCGAGCTGAAGAACCCGCGCTCGGCGATTTCCGGCGCCACCCCGGAACTGCGAGAGTCCAGGCACTTCTTCTTCAAGCTGCCGGACTTCGAGACCATGCTCAAGGAGTGGACCCGCAGCGGCACGCTGCAGGAGTCGGTGGCCAACAAGATCGCCGAATGGCTGGACGCCGGCCTGCAGGAGTGGGACATCTCCCGCGACGCGCCCTACTTCGGCTTCGAGATCCCGGACGAACCCGGCAAGTACTTCTACGTGTGGCTGGACGCCCCGGTCGGCTACATGGCCAGCTTCAAGAACCTGTGCAAGCGCCGTCCGGACCTGGACTTCGACGAGTACTGGAAGAAGGATTCCACCACCGAGCTGTACCACTTCATCGGCAAGGACATCATCAACTTCCACGCCCTGTTCTGGCCCGCCATGCTGGAAGGCGCCGGCTACCGCAAGCCGACCGCCCTGAACGTGCACGGCTACCTGACCGTCAACGGCCAGAAGATGTCCAAGTCGCGCGGCACCTTCGTCAAGGCGCGCACCTACCTGGACCACCTGAACCCGGAATACCTGCGCTACTACTACGCCTCCAAGCTGGGCCGCGGCGTGGACGACCTGGACCTGAACCTCGAGGACTTCGTGCAGAAGGTCAACTCCGACCTGGTCGGCAAGGTGGTCAACATCGCCAGCCGCTGCGCCGGCTTCATTCACAAGGGCAACAACGGCGTGCTGGTGGCCACCGACATCGAACCGCAGCTGCGCGCCAGCTTCCGCGACGCCTTCCCGAGCATCGCCGAGGCCTACGAGAAGCGCGACTTTGCCCGGGCCATGCGCGAAACCATGGCCCTGGCCGACCAGGCCAACGCCTGGATCGCCGACAAGGCCCCCTGGGCCCTGAACAAGCAGGAAGGCAAGCAGCAGGAAGTGCAGGAAATCTGCGCCCTGGGTATCGAGCTGTTCCGCCAGCTGATCATCCTGCTCAAGCCGGTGCTGCCGAAGCTGGCTGTCGCCGCCGAGCAGTTCCTGAACGTGCCGCCGCTGACCTGGGCCGACCTGGAGAAGCCGCTGGCCAACCATCAGCTCAATCCGTTCACCCCGCTGATGACCCGCATCGATCCCGCCCAGGTGGACGCCATGATCGAAGCCTCCAAGGAGGACCTGACCGCCACCGCCACGCCGAAGGGCAACGGGGAGTTGGAGAAGGATCCGCTGGCACCGGAGATCAACTTCGACGCCTTTGCCGCGGTCGACCTGCGCATCGCGCTGATCGAGAAGGCCGAGTTCGTGGAAGGCGCCGACAAGCTGCTGCGCCTGACCCTGGACATCGGTGACGCCAAGCGCAACGTGTTCTCCGGCATCAAGAGTGCCTACCCGGAGCCGAGCAAGCTGGAAGGTCGCCTGACCCTGTACGTGGCCAACCTGGCGCCACGCAAGATGAAGTTCGGCGTGTCGGAAGGCATGGTGCTGGCCGCCGGCCCCGGCGGCGAGGAAATCTACCTGCTCAGCCCCGATGCCGGCGCCAGGCCGGGCCAGCGGGTGAAGTAAACGGGGGTCGGTGGCCAACGCGTGGCGTTGACCACCCTACGACTGCCGCATCGGATATGACGTACGGCGGTCGGCGTCTTTCCGGCCGCCGGCGGGGTGCACGCTGGTGGCCAACGCTTGCGCGTTGACCACCCTACCGCAGGCGAAACACCGGGCTACACCGCAGGGCCGAACCCGCGCCCATAAAAAAACGGAACCCGAAGGTTCCGTTTTTTGTTTCTGCAACCGGCCGCTGCTTAGCGGGCCATCTGCTCGAACATGTAGTCCGGCAGCGGGTCCAGGACGATCTCGGTGCCCTGGTAGGTCGCGGCTTCGGCCTTGGCGAACACGCCATGGGGGAACTCGACGGTGCCCAGCTGGCGGGCGCCGCGATAGTCGATCACGCAGCCGTTGCTTTCCACCCAGAAGTGCGGCGCAACCACCTTGCCGCCCACTTCCAGCTTGCCCAACATCGCCTTGTACGGAACGCCCCGTTTGGCCAGACGACTGACCACCAGGCGGCTCAGGCTGTCGCTGGCGGTGTGGGTGGCATCCAGATCATCGAGCAGTTGTTGCAATTCCATGCTGTTCATAGGGGGGAGACTGACCTCGCAGAGGTGTGTGGCTTTTGATGACGCGCAGTATACGACCAAAGTCTAATAATCGTTAGCGAGCTTTTTTTCAGCAAGCCATCAATTTGTATGCAAACCATTCATCCGCGGCCGGCGTCTGCGCGCCGGCCTACACTGGACAGGATCGCGGCGACCGGGCCTGGCCATGCTCCCAATCCAGTACGGCATCGAATTCGAATATCTGCTGGTGGATGCGGATTCCGGTCGCATCCGTGACTTCGGCAATCTGGATTACCCCACCCTCAGCCAGGCCTTGGCGCGCAAGCCCGGCCTGGATGACCCGAGCCTGGCCACCGGCGACCAGGGCATCCGCAGCGGCTACTGGTACCTGGAAGGCGACGAGCGCAATCACCCGGACGGCAGCCTGGCGGACCTGGCCGTCAAGGGCGTGGAGATTCGCACCCCGCCCCGGGACAGTTTGCCGGAGGCCCTGGCGCTGCTGCTGGACATCGAGCGGCAGCTGAGCGCCACCCTGGACGATCTCGGCCTGACCCTGGGCATCGCCGCCCTC
Source organism: Pseudomonas sp. (assembly GCA_035306625.1). GTDB lineage: Bacteria > Pseudomonadota > Gammaproteobacteria > Pseudomonadales > Pseudomonadaceae > Serpens. The sequence continues at coordinate 7,775 of DATGNS010000365.1, forward strand.
AACCCGCTGCACGAGCGCTACCTGCCCGACCCGCCGCTGAGCCCGGCCGAACACCAGCTGCGCGCCAGCGACCCGGACTACGCCGGCAACGAGATCGCCACCCTGACCTTCGGCCCCGACCTCAACCTGTCCTTCGCCGACCGGGACTGGCAGCAGAACCTGGACGCGGCCCGCAAGCTGAACTTCTACGCCCCCTACCTGGCGCCCTTCACCTTCGACGCCCCCTGGTACGCCGGGCAGGCCTGGAGCGGCTGGTCGAAGCGCACCTGGCTGCGCTGCGGCGCGCGCCCGGCGCTGCGCGTGTATGTGGCACCCGACAACACCGAGGCCCTGGCGGCCTCGCCCCTGATGCGCCCGGCCCGCCTGCCCGCCGAGGCCGGCCGCATCGAGTTCAAGGCCTTCGATTCCGCCCCGGGCCAGGCGCTGCTGATCGCCTGCTGCCAGCTGCTGACCGGCCTGTGCCTGGACGACAGCCTGCCCGGGCGCAGCGAGGGGCCTGATGTGGACCTGTACCGCCTGGCCGCCCTGCACGCCTTCGACGACCCGCAGATCAGCCACGGCGCCCACCGGGTGCTGCAGGCCAGCCAGAGCGCCCTGCGCATTGCCGGTCTGCACGAGGCCGCCGACCAGCTGGCGCCGCTGTGGCGCCTGCTGGAAACCCGCACCACGCCGGCCCACGCGCTGCGCGCCAGCGGCCGCCTGTACTGGCCGGGCGGGCTGGCGGCCTGGCCCTGAACCGCGACCGACCGCAGCAATCCGCCCTGCGGCCAACTGCCGCGCCTTGTATGCCCTCCCCCCCTCCCCGATAATACCGGCCCTCTTCAACCGCCCCGCCACAGCGATGTCCCTGCAATGACCGAACTCGCCCTGATCATGGTTAGCGCCATCCTGGTCAACAACTTCGTCCTGGTGCAGTTCCTCGGCCTGTGCCCGTTCATGGGCGTGTCCAAGAAAGTGGAAACCGCCATCGGCCTGTCGCTGGCCACCACCTTCGTGCTGACCCTGACCGCCATGTGCGCCTACCTGGTGCAGGAATACCTGCTCGAGCCGCTGGGCCTGGAGTTCCTGCGCACCATCAGCTTCATCCTGGTGATCGCCGTGGTGGTGCAGTTCACCGAGATGGTGGTGAACAAGACCAGCCCGCTGCTGTACCGCGTGCTGGGCATCTTCCTGCCGCTGATCACCACCAACTGCATCGTGCTGGGCGTGGCGCTGCTCAATGCCAACCGCAGCGAGTTCACCTTCCTCACCGCCACCCTCAACGGCTTCGCCGCGGGCCTGGGCTTCTCCCTGGTGCTGGTGCTGTTCGCCGCCCTGCGCGAGCGCATCGCCATCGCCGATGTGCCCAAGTCCTTCCAGGGGCCGGCCATCGGCCTGATCACCGCCGGCCTGATGTCGCTGGCGTTCATGGGCTTTACCGGGTTGATCAAGCTATGAGTCTGGTGCTGGTTGCCGTTGTCGCCATCCTGTTGCTGTGCCTGGTCTGCGGCGCACTGCTGGGATACGCCGCGATTCGCTTCAGGGTGGAAGGCGATCCGATCGCCGAGCAGATCAACGCCCTGCTGCCGCAGACCCAGTGCGGCCAGTGCGGCTATCCGGGCTGCAAGCCCTACGCCGAGGCGATCGCCAACGGCGACAAGATCAACAAGTGCCCGCCCGGCGGCGAGGCCACCATCCAGGCGCTGGCCGACCTGCTGGATGTGGAACCCGAGCCGCTGGACGCCGAGGGCGGCGAGAAGCCGCAGATGGTGGCCTTCATCCGCGAGGCCGAATGCATCGGCTGCACCAAGTGCATCCAGGCCTGCCCGGTGGACGCCATCGTCGGCGCCGCGCGGCAGATGCACACGGTGATCGCCAGCGAGTGCACCGGCTGCGACCTGTGCGTGGAGCCCTGCCCGGTGGACTGCATCGACATGATCGAGGTGGGCAGGAACCCGCAGAGCTGGACCTGGGAGCTGCCGCTGCCTCCCGGCACGCTGATCGCCACTGACCGGGAGCAAGCCGCATGACCGCGCTGACCATCTGGGACATTCCCGGCGGCATCCATCCGCCGGAGCGCAAGGACCTCTCCAACCGCACGCCGATCCAGCCGGCGCCCCTGCCGCGCCGCCTGGTCCTGCCGCTGAGCCAGCACATCGGCGCCCCCGCCGAGCCCTGCGTGGCCGTGGGCGAGCGCGTGCTCAAGGGCCAGAAGATCGCCGAGGCCCAGGGTACGGTGAGCGTGCCGCTGCATGCGCCGACCTCCGGCACCGTGAGCTTCATCGGCCCGCAACCCTACCCCCATGCCTCCGGCATGACGGCGCCTGCCATCGTCATCGACAGCGACGGCCAGGATGAATGGATCACCCTGCAGCCGCACCCGGACTTCCGCGCCCTGGAGCCGGCCGCCCTGCTGGAGCTGATCCGCGAGGCCGGCATCAACGGTCTGGGCGGCGCCGGTTTCCCCACCGCCGCCAAGCTGGGGGCGCGCCCGGCCGAGAAGATCCATACCCTGATCATCAACGGCACCGAGTGCGAGCCCTACATCACCGCCGATGATGTGCTGATGCGCGAGCGCGCCGCCGAACTGGTGAGCGGCATCGACATCCTCGCCCACCTGCTGCAGCCGCAGACCGTGCTGATCGGCATCGAGGACAACAAGCCCGAGGCGATCGCCGCGGTGCGCGCCGCCCTGGGCGAGCGTCCCTATGTGCTCAAGGTGTTCCCCACCAAGTACCCGTCCGGCGGCGAGAAGCAGCTGATCCAGATCCTCACCGGCTGCGAGGTGCCCAGCGGCGGCCTGCCGGCCGACATCGGCATGCTCTGCCAGAACGTCGGCACCTGCGTGGCCATCCATGACGCGGTGATTCACGGCAAGCCGATGATCTCGCGCATCACCACCCTGACCGGCGAGGCGCTGGAACGGCCGATGAACGTCGAGGCGCTGCTCGGCACGCCGGTCAGCGACCTGCTGGCCTTCGCCGGCCTGCGGGAAGGCAAGCTGCACCGCCTGATCATGGGCGGCCCGATGATGGGCTTCACCCTGCCGGACCTGTCGGTGCCGGTGATCAAGACCACCAACTGCCTGCTGGCCGCCACCGCCGCGGAACTGCCCCCGCCGCCGCCGGCGTTGCCCTGCATCCGCTGCGGAGAGTGTGCCGAGGCCTGCCCCGCCTCACTGCTGCCCCAGCAGCTGCATTTCTTTGCCCTGGGCCACGATCACGAGCAGCTGCGCGCCCACCACCTGTTCGACTGCATCGAGTGCGGCGCCTGCGCCTACGTCTGCCCGTCCAGCATCCCGCTGGTGCAGTATTTCCGCGCCGCCAAGGGCGAGATCCGCGAGCTGGAGCAGAAGCAGCAGAAGGCCGAGCATTCGCGCCTGCGCTTCGAGCAGCGCCAGGAACGCCTGCGCCGCGCCGAGGAACAGAAGGAAGCCGAACGCAAGGCCCGCGCCGAACGCGCCGCCAGGGCCAAGGCTGCCCAGGCCGCCGCGCCGGCCGTCGAGGCTACGCCGCAGAACGTGGAAGCCGGCGAAACCCTCAAGCGCCTGAAGATCGAGGCCAGCATGGCCCAGGTGGCGCTGAAGAAGGCCGAGAAGCAGCTGGCCCAGCACGACACCGAGGAGCTGCGCCAGCAGGTGGAAACCCTGCGCGCCGCCGCCGACAAGGCCCAGCAGGCGCTGGCCGAGGCCCAGGCCGCCGCGCCGGCTGCTCCGGCGGCCAAACCGGCCGATGACGAGGCGCTGAAGAAGGCCAAGATCGAAGCCGCCATGCTGCGCGCCCAGATCCGCAAGCTGGAAAAGCTCGAAGCCCCGGACGCCGAGCAGCAGGCCGAGCTGGCGCGTCTGCGTCAGCAACTGGAAGAGGCCGACAAGCTGCTGGCCGCCGCCGAAGCCGCCGCCCCCGCACCGGCCGCCAAGGCCAGGCCGGCCGAGGACGAAGCCCTGAAGAAGGCCAAGATCGAGGCCGCCATGCTGCGTGCCCAGATCCGCAAGCTGGAGAAGCTGGAAAACCCGGACGACGATCAGCAGGCCGAACTGGCCCGCCTGCGCCAGCAGCTGGAAGAGGCCGACAAGGCGCTGGCCACCGCGCAGAGTGCCGCGCCGGCCCCGGCTGCCAAGCCGGCCGACGACGAAGCTCTGAAGAAGGCCAAGATCGAGGCCGCCATGCTGCGCGCGCAGGTCCGCAAGCTGGAGAAGCTGGAGAATCCGGACGACGACCAGCAGGCCGAACTGGCCCACCTGCGTCAGCAGCTGGAGGATGCGGAAAAGGCGCTGGCCGCCGCGCCGGCGCCGGCAGGCGCCGCCAAGCCGGTGGATGAGAATCTGAAGAAAGCCAAGGTCGAGCTGGCCATGGCCCGCGCGGAACTGAAGAAGGCCGAGAAGGCCGGTGCCGACGAGGCCGAACTGGGCCGCCTGCGCGAAGCGCTGGCCCGCGCCGAGCAGAATCTGCACGCCGCCGAGCAAGGCGCCGCCAAACCGGCGCCCGAACTGGTGCGGGTCGAGAAGCGTCCGGTCGACGAGGCCACCCGCCAGCTGAAGACCGAGCTGGCCTTCGCCCGCGCCGAGCTGCGCAAGCTGGAGCGCGAGGAGAGCCTTGATGCAGCAGCGCTGGAAGCCGCGCGCGCCAGGGTCGCGGAGGCCGAGCGCAAGCTGGCGGAGAACAGTTGAAACGTAGGCGGTCGCCATTGCGTTGCCACCGGGGGGCCTGAAGGCCCCTTTGGCGGCCGGAAAAAGCGCCGACCGCCCTACGGAGCACGAACGTAGGGTGGTCAACGCATCGCGTTGGCCACCGGGGGGGCCTGAAAGCCCCTGTTGGCGACCGGAAAAGCGCCGACCGCCCTACGGAGCACGAACGTAGGCAGGTCAACGCATCGCGTTGGCCACCGGGGGGCCCGAAAAGCCCCTGTCGGCGGCCGGAAAAACGCCGACCGCCCTACGGAGCACGAACGTAGGCTGGTCAACGCATCGCGTTGGCCACCGTGGGGCCCGAAAGCCCCTGCTGGCGGCCGGAAGAACGCCGACCGCCCTACGGCAAACGAAATTTGACCAGGCGACCGTCACGCCGACGGCGCAAGACGTACAGGATCGGAGCCCCAATGGCCCTGCCTCGCATTACCTCGCCCCATGCCACCGGGGCCAACCGCACCCAGCGCGTCATGCTGACGGTGCTTGCCGCCACCCTGCCCGGCATTCTGGTACTTACCTGGCTGTACGGTGCCGGCACCCTGATCAACCTGGTCTGGGCCAGCGCCCTGGCCCTGGGCTTCGAAGCCCTGCTGCTGAAGCTGCGCGAGCGCCCGGTGCGGTTCTTCCTGCGCGACGGCAGCGCACTGGTCACCGCCGTGCTGCTGGCCCTGGCGCTGCCGCCCTACTCGCCCTGGTGGCTGACGGCGGTGGCGGTGGGCAGCGCCATCGTGCT
>DATGNS010000366.1:0-2001 GCA_035306625.1 Pseudomonas sp.
CAGTTCGACCCCGACACCGCGCGCGTCCCTGTGGCGGGCAGCAGCAATCAGGATGCGACCGTCACCCGAGCCGAGGTCGTAGACGACATCCTCGGGACCCACCTTCGCCAGAGCGAGCATGGCCTCCACGACCGCCTCGTCACTGGGCACGAAGGGGACGTCCAGGAACCTGTCGGGCTCGCTGGAATAGTTGTCGATGTCGTCGAGGAGGTCTCTGATCAATTGCGCTCCATCGAAAGTGCACGGCAATTTGGAATGCCTGCGCAGGTGGCTGGTGAGCAGCTGGTGAATGGCTGTTATATAGCCCTCGGGGGCGCCGTTCCCACGTTGTGGGTCGGTCGCGGGGGCTGATGACGAGCGATCAAGTGCGATAATCCCGGAGCCGAAGTCGCACGGCCCTGCGGTTGGCGTCGTTGCGCATGAGCCTGCTGGGCGACCTTCCAACGCTCCCCCTGTCACATCGGCAGAACGATTGGCACCAGCAGTACCGTTGCCGCGAGGGTGATCAGGGCAAAGGGTACACCGATCCGCAGGAAATCGATGAAGCGGTAGTTCCCGGGGCCGACAACCAGCGTGTTCACCGGGGAGGAGACCGGGGTCATGAAGGCGGTCGAGGCCGCCAGGGCGACCGTCATGGCGAAGGGGTAGGGCGAGGCGCCCATTTCTGCGGCGATCGCGAGCGCCACGGGTGCCATCAGCACCGCGGTCGCGGTGTTCGAGATAAACAGCCCGAGAACGGCGGTGGCGGCGAAGAGCGCGGCGAGAAGCACCCGAGGCCCCGCGCCCTCCAGGGAGGCGAGGAGCGCCTGCGCCGCGATGTCGATGCCGCCGGTGCGCTGGAGCGCCAGGGAAAAGGGCAGCATGCCGACGATCACGATCAGGCTTTGCCAGTGGATCGAGCGATAGGCGCCCTCCATGTCGATACAGCGGAAGAGACCCAGCAGCAGGCAGCCGAAGAGGGCGGCCTGCACATTGGGCACGACCCCCCAGACCATCAGGAGAACCACCAAGGCCAGGGTGCCCAATGCCAGGGGCGCACGTTCCCGCGCGGGCACCGCCTCGTCGAACTCCAGCGGCAGGTCGAGCAGCACCAGGTCCCGTCGTTCCTCCGCCAGCTGTCGGATCGCCCGCCAGGGCCCGGCGGTCAGGAGGGTATCGCCGGGGCGCAGGGGCTCCTCGGCAAGCTTGCCCTTCACCGGCTGGGCGCCGTGCTTCATGCCGATCACCGACAGGCCGTAGGTACTGCGGAAGCGGGCGGTGGTCGCAGTCTCGCCGATCAGGCTCGAGGTCGGTGGCACGATCACCTGTGCCATGCCGATTTCCTGAGAGGTGTCGGTGAACCACTGGCCGGAGATGGGCAGGGAGATCAGGCCGTTGCGCTGCGCGAAGCTGTCCAGGTCCACGCCTTCACCTTCGGGAAGGGGGCGCTGGTCGATCAGCAGGATGTCGCCGCTTTCCAGCACCGTCTCGGCCCGCGGATAGAGAAGCTTGCGACGAAAGCGGCCGCCACGCTCGATGGCGATGATGTTGATCCCGGCGGCCGCGCGCAGGTCCAGGCTGTCCAGCCGCTGGCCGACCAGGGGCGAGCCGAGGCGAAGTTGCAGCCGATGTTCGCGCTCCGCCAGGTCGTACTCCGTCACCCAGCTGCCCAGGTCCGCGCGGGGCGGCGCCTCGGGTGCCGGCCCCGGCGCGAGGAAGCGGCGCGCCACCAGCATGTAGAGCACCGCCAGCAGGAGGACGACGAGGCCGAAGGGCGCGAAGGCGAAGAAGTGAAAGCCCTGGTGCCCCTGCCGCACCAGCTCGGACTGGACGATGAGATTGGGCGCTGTGGCCACCAGCGTCATCATCCCGCTGATCAGCCCGGCCATGGAGAGCGGCATCATAAGCCGCCCGGCCGGGAGGCGCGCCTTCCGCGCGATTCGCAGCACGATGGGAATAAAGATCGCGACCACCCCGGTGGAGGACATGAAGGAGCCCAGGGCGGCGACCGTCACCATCAGC
>DATGNS010000367.1:0-17841 GCA_035306625.1 Pseudomonas sp.
GAGATCCAGCGGTCCCGGTCGCCCCACATCAGCAGGGTCGGCACGCCGATGCGCGCCACCCGCTCGGGCGTGTCGCGGCGCAGGCGGTTCATGCGCACCAGCAGGCGGAAGACCTCCATCATGGCGCGCCGGTTGCCCGGCCGCCGAGTCAGCTCGTAGTAGCGATCGATGACACCCGGCTGGATGCGGCTGCGATCACCATAGACTTCCCGCACCCCCTGGGCGATCAGTGCGCGCGGCATCCACAGCGGCATGGCCCAGGTGGCGCCCGGCAGGCTGGCGGCGGCGATCATCCAGGGGATCCGGCGCATCGGGTAGCCGACCGGGTCGAGCAGCACCAGCCTTTCCACCTGTTCGGGATGCTCCAGCGCGTAGCTCCAGGCCAGGTAGCCGCCCAGGGAGTTGCCGACCAGGGTGGCGCGCTCCACCCTGAGATGCTCCAGCAACAGGCCCAGCACCTTGCGCATGCGCTCCTCGGAGAACTCGCCGGGCGCCGGGCCGGTCAGGCCGAAGCAGGGCAGGTCGAAGCGGATGACCCGGTAATGCGGCGCGAACGCGCGCACCCAGCCATCCCAGGTGTGCAGCGAGGACACCACGCCATGCATCATCACCACCACCGGTTTGTCCGGGTTGCCCTCGTCGCGGTAATGGACGGGAAAACCGTCCAGTTCCACATAGCGGGAGCCGCTGGCCGGATGACCATAACGGGCCTTGAGGGCGGGCAGCGACAGCTCGCCGAAGCCCAGGCGGGCAACGCCGCTGGCCAGGGGCGGGGTCAGGGTGGACGTGGACATGAATCTCTCCTGTCAATGGGACTGCGCACGGGCGCGGGCGCGGGTCGAAATGCCGAAGGCAATCACAGCATGGAAGAATCGCCCCATGGCCCCAACCGAAGGACGGGATGACGCTGATCCCGGCGACGGATAAGCTGCCCCGAGCCCCGTCACGGATCGACCCATGCCACGCCACGCCCTCGCCCTGTTCGTGCTCCTGCTGCTCGTGCTGCGCCCGCTGGCTGCGGCGGAGCTGTATTTCCTCGGCCAGCCGATCCCCGATATCGGCAGGCCGTGGGCCAGCGCGGACTACCAGCGGCTGTTGGAGGCCCTGCGCAAGGTGCAGGGCAGTCAGGCCGACGCCCTGCCGCGGCGAGGCGGCGAGTTCACCGGTCCACTGTACGAGCGCATGGTCAGCCGCGAGAACTTTCGTCCGCAGCTCAACATCTACCGCGCCCTGGACCAGCGCCAGGACGAGGCCCGGGACACCCTCGCCCACCTGCGCGAGCTGTTGCGCCTGTACCTGGACTTCAAGGTGACCCGCCAGCCCTACGGCGCCGAGGCGCTGGGGCTGATGAGCCATTCCCTGCGCCAGCAGGCGGTGCTGTTCACCCTGACCGTGGAATTCTGGATGACCCTCGCGGAGGAGGAGCGCCGCAACCCGGTGCGCCTGCGCGGCCTGCAGGACACCAAGGCCGCCGCCGCCCAGCTGACCCGCAGCGCCCTGGATTTCCTGGAGATGACCCGGCAGTTCGACGCGGCGGAGCTGGAGCACTACGCCGCCGAGCTGGCCGAGCAGTTGCCGGAACTGTTCGTGCATCTGCCCGCCGAGGCGCGTGGCGACATGCTGGCGCGCCTGGACCGCCTGACCACCGAACATCCCCTGCCCGGCGTTCGCCAGCAGCTCGCCAGTCTGCCGCCGGTGCTGCTGGCCATCGAGGAGGACATGCGCGGCAAGGCGGCCGTCGAGGTGGCCACGGGGCTCTGAGCAGGGCCGGGGGCGTCAGTCCAGCAGTCCCAGCGCCTTGGCCTGGGCCACCGCCTGGGTGCGCCGCTCCACGCCCAGCTTGCTGTTGATGTGGCGGGCGTGGGTCTTGACCGTGTGCAGCGAAATGAACAGGCGTTCGCTGATCTCCTGGTTGGAACAGCCCTGGGCGATGAGGCGCAGCACCGCCAGTTCCCGGCTGCTCAGCGGCACCGTGTCCGCCGGCGGTTCAACCGCCGGGGCGGGACTGGGCAGCAGGGCCAGCAGTTCGGCGGCAAAGGCGTCCTGGCGGGCGCCGGCCAGTTGCTCGCGCAGCCAGTCCGGGTGCTCGTCCATCAGCGTGCGGAACGCCGCCAGGCAGCCGCCGCGCGCCATGTCCAGCGCGTTGGCCAGCGCCGCCTCCGCCTCGACCCGCCGACCGGTTTCCAGCAGCAGCTGGCACAGCTGGACATCGGCCAGACAGGCCAGCATCCGGGCGCCCTGTCGCCTCGCCTGTCGCTGCAACTCGCGCAACCGCTGCTCGGCACTCTCGAGCTGCCCGCGCTGACGGTCCAGGCTGGCGCGGCGCAGCTTCAGGTGCAGGGGCAGCTGGGGCAGCAGCTCCGGCGCGGCGGCCGGCTGCTCGCCCGCGTAGGTGCTGGCCAGTCGCGCCAGCCACAGCTCGGCCAGCGGCAGCTGGCCCTGGCGGATCCACAGCTCGCACTTCACCAGGGTCACCAGGGCCAGGTAATAGATCGGCGGGATGTCCCAGGCATGCAGGGTGCGCTCGCCTTCGGCCAGCAGGCGGAAGGCTTCGGCGGTGTCGCCCTGCTGATCGGCCAGGATGGCCTGCACGCAGTGACCGATCACCAGGGTCATGTCCCGGCAGGCCCAGGCCTCGCGCATGCCATCCCGCAGCCGGGAGCGGGCCTCCTCGGGGCGCTGGCCCAGCATCAGCAGATAGCCTTCGTAGAGCGCCAGCCGGGCCCGCACCGCATAGGCGCCACCCGGTCCGAGGCCCTGCAGGCGCCGCTGGCCCAGCCGTACCTCCTCCAGCGCACGCAGGATCTCCCCGCGTGCCTGCAGCACCCGGGCCCGCTCGTAATGGGCCAGCGCCTCGAACAGCGGGTTGCCCTGGCGCTGGGCCAGCTCCAGGGCCTGGCGATTGAAGTCCCGCGCCCGCCACAGCACCCCGCGTGCCACCGCCAGGTTGGCCAGGGTGGAGATGCACATGAAGCGCTGCCCGAAGCGTTCGGCCGGCAGCAGCGCCAGCGCCTCGCGGCAGTGCCGCTCGGCGGTTGCCAGGTCACCGCGCCCGCGGGCGATCACGCCGCTGAGGGCCTGCCACTGGGCCAGCAGCAGGCGCTGCTGGTCCGCGTCGGGTGCGGGCAGGAAACTGGCCAGCCGCGCAGCCAGTGCCTCGGCGGCATCCAGCTGGCAGGCCATCGCCAGGGCCCAGCCATACATGACGATCAGCCGTGGCGACAGGCCGAGCAGCACGTCGGGCAGCTCCAGCTTCCAGCGCAGCAGCATGGCCACGTTCTGCTCGCCCAGCAGCTGCTCCTCGGAAAGGTTCTGCACCAGCTCGGCCGCCACGTCGCTGCGCCCGGCACGCAGCGCCTGCTCCACGGCCTCCACCGGATCGTTCTGGCGGCTGTACCAGCGACAGGCGCGCAGGTGCAGGGTGGACCGCGAAACCTCGCCGTGCGCCGCGCGGCGCCGCAGCAGATCGCTGAACAGATGGTGGTAACGGAACCAGCGGCCCTGCTCGTCGAGCGGTACCAGGAACACCTGGTGCGCCTGCAGATGCTCGAGGATGGCGGCGCTGTCGTGCTCCTCGCGCACCGCATCGCACAGATCGGCGCAGAAGCGGTCGAGGCAGGCGGTCTGGTAGAGGAAAGCCTGGACGCGCTCGGGCTGGCGCTCGATCACTTCCTCCAGCAGGTAGTCGTGAATCAGCCCGTCCGCGGCAACCGGGCTCGGCTCCGCGCCGGGCGTCTGCTGGCTGGCCAGCAGCCACAGGCGCAGGCCGGCGACCCAGCCCTCGCAGCGCTGCAGCAGCAGGGAGCGCTCCTCGTCACTCAGCCGGGCGCCCTGCCCCTCGACCAGGGCACCGGCCTCGTCGGCATTCAGCCGCAGGTCCTGCACCTGCAGCTCCAGCAGCTGGCGGTGCAGGCGCAGCCGGGCCAGGTGCCAGGCGGGCCGCTGGCGGCTGGTGACCAGCAGGCGCACGCCGGCCGGCAGGTGGTTGAGGACGAACTGCAGGCAGCTGTCCAGCACCGGACCCTGCGCCAGGTGATAGTCGTCCAGTACCAGCAGCAGGTCCTGCCCATCGAGGCGGGCCTGCAGGGCATCGAGCAGGTCGCTCAGCCAGGGCTCGAAGGCAAAGGGCTGGTGCGGCTGGCGCATGCGCAGCAGGGCCAGGCCATCCTCGTACAGGTCGGGAAAATGGCGACGCAGACCCTCCAGCAGGCGTTCGAAGAAGCGCCCGGGATCGCCGTCACGGGAGCCCAGGTCCAGCCAGAGGGTGCGCCAGTCGTCGCTGAGCTGCTCGCAGAATTCACTGGCCAGCGAGCTCTTGCCGAAGCCGGCCGGCGCGCAGATCAGCAGCAGGCGGCCCGAGAGCCCTTCATGGAGTCGCTCGCACAGATGGGGACGGGGCACATGCCCGGCCGGCAACGGCGGGCGGAAGAAGTGCCGCTCCGGCATATCCCGGCCGGAAGACGATCTACCTGGCAAGGTAAACGCGGTCATGGGACGATGCGAGCCTCCTGCAACGACCCGGGAAGCCTAGCGCCTTCCGTGCGGATTTGAAAATCGGCCGCCGCGACCAGTGCCCAAAACCGGGCAAAAAAAACCCCGCCGGTGGCGGGGCAAAACTGGAGTAGTCCCGCCGCTTTCGGCCAGCCGGAGGGCGGGCAGCGACGGGGAACGACACGAAGGTAGGAAGTGGGGATTGCAGTTTGATGACAGCCGGGTTGCCCCGAAGGAGCAACCCGACCGACGGCACGCCGGCGCCGAATCAGAAGTCGTAGCGCAGGCCCACCGAGAAGGCGGAAGCCGTTTCATCCAGCACCCCGGCCGGCGTGGCGGAACGGCCTTCCTTCCAGGGCGTCAGCCTGGTGTTCTTGTCGTTGGTGAGCATGGCGTAGTTGGCGTAGACGCGCACCGCCTTGTCCAGCTTGTGCTCGATGCCCACGGCCAGCATGTCGCTGTCGGCATCATCGGCATCGGCGCTGCGGGTCATCCACATGGCCTTGACGGCGGTGTTGGGAGCCAGCTTGAACTCGCCACCCAGGCCGTAGACGTCCGAGGTGAGCAAATCGTTCTTGGCGTCATCGCCACCGGAGTAATCCACCGTCTGGTAGAAACCCACCAGCTTGAAGTCGCTGGTCAGCTTGTAGGCGGCGGCGGCACGGATACCGTCGCGCTCCCCCCTGGAAACGCCTTCACTGACCGATTCGTAGGCCACCGAGGCCTCCACGGGGCCGCCGGCATAATTCAGCGACAGGCTGACGCTATCGCTCTCGTGATCCTCGGTGGCGGAGGGGCCCTCGTGGACCGAGTAGCCCAGCCTGGCGTTGAAGCCGTTGAAGGTGGGCGTGGTGTACTGGATGGTGTTGTCGTAGCGCTCATCGAGACGGGCGTCGTCGACACGGGCCAGGTTCTTCATGTCGCCGACCTGGTCACCGAACAGGTTGGCCGGACCGCGGGCGACCTTGAAGGGGCTGTCGAAGCGACCCGCCTGCACGGCGCCGAAGTTGCCGCTCAGGCCCACGAAGGTATCCCGGGTGTTGAAGCTGCTCCCATTTGACGAACCGAAGAGGATTTCCTGCTCGACCTGGAAGAATGCCTTCAGCTGCGGATTGATTTCATGGCTGCCCTTGAAGCCCAGACGCGAGGAGTTGCTGGAGATGTTCAACTCGGAATAATCCCGACCATCATCCAGCAGGTCGGCGGAAATATGGGCACGGCCGTAAACAGTCACATCCGCCGTGGCCACTGCCGGAATCGCCGCCGCGGCACTGACAACCATTGCAATCAACTTCTTTTTCATCGGAAAGCTCCATCGAGTTTGTATAACGTCCGAGCAACCTGACGTTTCGCTGCCTTTAGCTGGAGCGAAGTATCGGAAGCGGATATGACAGAGCGATTTCCGAATTATGAAGATTTGAAGTCAGCGGGAACTTTTGAAAAAAGGCTGCATGGGTTGACCCAGAGGGGTTTCCCACTTGCAATCAAAAAACAGGCGCAAAAAAAACGGGCGACCGAAGTCGCCCAAAATGCCTTGCGTGCTCTTTTATCGGGAAGGATCAGTTGCTCTTGGTCTTCTTGGAATCCTTCCAGATGAAATATCCAACCGCGGCGCAGAAGACGACGCAGAGGCCCACAATCAGAACACCTGCAAAAACCACTTCATCAATGAACATGTCCGGGCTCCTCGCAACCACGTGCTGTTTGCATGAAGATTGCCAGAGGGGGTCCGGAAGCAATTGATCCAGGTCAAGTCGGCGAGAGACTGGAGATGCGGCAGGATGCTGCACCTGATCCAGGTCAAGAATGGCGGGATGGGTGCGGATGAGCGGCTTCAGCGCTTCTTCTTGTTGTTCTTGCCGCGCGACTTGCGCCCCTTGGGCAGCGGCAGGGCCCGCTCGAACGCCTGACGCACCTCGATCAGGCGTTTTTCGTGCAGGTCGTGGATGCGCTTGGCGCGCTCGGCGGCGAAGTCGATGGGCTCGTCTGTCATGGCGGGGTCACTCAGGCCTTGATGTCTACCCACAATCCCTTGCGCGAGATGCCGGGGTCAAGACTGGCCTCCAGCGCTTCCAGATCCTCCTCGCCCTCCTCCAGCGCCTTCTTGACGCGCTCGCGCTCACGCTGTTCGCGCTGCTGCCGGTTGCGGCGCTCCTGTTCCTCGCGCAGGCGCAGGGCGGTTTCCTCCGGGTTGCGCTTGTCCAGGCTGACCGCGTTTTCCTTGCCGGCCTCCTGGGTGGGCACCACCGGCGGAATGTCCGGCTTGGGCTTGGGCGGGTCCTGCTGGCTGGTGACAGCAATCTGATGGGGCAGGATCGGCGGCAGCATGATTGTTCTCTCCCTTGGTTGTCCAAGCTGTCGGCAGCCGGTGGGCCGCCTTGAATGGCCCGCGACCCTGCGGTCATCCGGCCGGCGTGACGAACGATGGCATCCCTCTGCGCTTGGGGTAACATACCCGGCTTTTTTCACCAACGGAGACGCGAATGGCGCAGCAGCAGTATCAACCGGGGCAACGCTGGATCAGTGACAGCGAGGCCGAGCTGGGACTCGGCACCATCCTGGCGCAGGATGGCCGCCTGTTGACCGTGCTCTATCCCGCCACCGGCGATACCCGTCAATACGCACTGCGCAACGCGCCGCTCACCCGCGTGCGCTTCGCCCCCGGCGACGAGATCAGCCACTTCGAGGGCTGGAAGATGATCGTGCGCACCGTCGAGGACGTCGATGGGCTGTTGGTATACCACGGGCTGAACGAACGAAACGAGCCCTGCACCCTGCCGGAAACCCAATTGTCGAACTTCATCCAGTTCCGACTGGCCAGTGATCGACTGTTTGCCGGGCAGATCGACCCCTTTTCCTGGTTCCCCCTGCGCTACCACACCCTGACCCATCGCAGCCGCCTGGCCCAGGCGCCGCTGTGGGGCCTGGCCGGTGCCCGCGCCCAGCCGATCCCGCACCAGCTGCATATCGCTCGCGAGGTGGCCGACCGCGTCGCCCCGCGCGTGCTGCTCGCCGACGAAGTGGGCCTGGGCAAGACCATCGAGGCCGGCCTGATCATCCATCGTCAGCTGCTGTCCGGCCGCGCCAGCCGCGTGCTGATCCTGGTGCCGGAAAACCTGCAGCACCAGTGGCTGGTGGAAATGCTGCGCCGCTTCAACCTGCAGGTGGCGCTGTTCGACGCCGAGCGCTTCGCCGAGAGCGATGCCGACAACCCCTTCGAGGACACCCAGATCGCCCTGGTGGCCCTGGAATGGCTGAAGGAGGATGAGCGCGCCTGTGAGGCCCTGCTGGCCGCCGGCTGGGACCTGCTGGTGGTGGACGAGGCCCATCACCTGGTCTGGCACCCGGACAATGCCAGCCCGCAATACCAGCTGGTGGAGCGCCTGGCCGCGGCGATTCCCGGCGTGCTGCTGCTCACCGCCACTCCCGAACAGCTGGGCCAGGACAGCCACTTCGCCCGCCTGCGCCTGCTGGACCCGAACCGTTTCCATGATCTGGACGCCTTCCGCGCGGAAAGCGCCCATTACCGCCCGGTGGCCGAGGCGGTGCAGGAACTGCTCGACAACGGCCGCCTGTCCGAACAGGCGCATCGCACCATCCGCGAGTTCCTCGGCGAGGAAGGCGAGGCGCTGCTGGCCGCCGTCACCGACGGCGACATTCAGGCCAGCCAGCGCCTGGTGCGCGAGCTGATCGATCGCCACGGCACCGGCCGCGTGCTGTTCCGCAACACCCGCGCCGCCGTGCAGGGCTTCCCGGAGCGCGAGTTGCACCCCTATCCGCTGCCGCAGCCCGAGCAGTACCGGGACCTGCCCGGTGAACGGGCCGAGCTGTATCCGGAGCTGGGCTACGTTGCCGAGGACGAGGAGCGCTGGTGGCGCTTCGACCCGCGCCTGGAATGGCTGATCGATACCCTCAAGCTGCTGCGCCAGCACAAGGTGCTGGTGATCTGCGCCCACGCCGAGACGGCCCTGGACCTGGAAGAGGCCCTGCGCCTGCGCTCCGGCATCCCGGCCACGGTGTTCCACGAGGGCATGAGCATCCTCGAGCGCGACCGCGCGGCGGCCTACTTCGCCGACGAGGAGTTCGGCGCCCAGGTGCTGATCTGCTCGGAAATCGGTTCCGAGGGCCGCAACTTCCAGTTCGCCCATCACCTGGTGCTGTTCGACCTGCCGGCCCACCCGGACCTGCTGGAACAACGCATCGGTCGTCTCGACCGCATCGGCCAGAAGCACCACATCCAGCTGCATGTGCCCTACCTGACCGGCACTGCCCAGGAGCGCCTGTTCCAGTGGTACCACCAGGCGCTGAATGCCTTCCTGGCCACCTGCCCGACCGGCAACACCCTGCAGCAGCAGTTCGGCGCCCGCCTGCTGGAACAGCTGAACGGCGGCGACGAGAAGGCCTGGCAGGCGCTGCTCGACGAGGCCCGCGCCGAGCGCGAGCGCCTGGAAGCCGAGATGCACAATGGCCGCGACCGCCTGCTGGAACTCAACTCCAGCGGCGCCGGCGAAGGCGAGGCGCTGGTAGCGGCCATCCTCGAACAGGATGACGACTTCGCGCTGCCCATCTACATGGAGGAGCTGTTCAACGCCTTCGGCATCGACAGCGAGGACCACTCGGAGAACGCGCTGATCCTGCGTCCCAGCGAGAAGATGCTGGACGCCAGCTTCCCGCTGGGCGACGACGAGGGCGTGACCATCACCTATGACCGCAACCAGGCCCTGTCCCGCGAGGACATGCAGTTCCTCACCTGGGAACACCCCATGGTGCAGGGCGGCATGGACCTGGTGCTGTCCGGCTCCATGGGCAACACTTCGGTGGCGCTGATCAAGAACAAGGCCCTCAAGCCCGGCACCGTGCTGCTGGAGCTGCTGTTCGTCAGTGACGTGGTGGCGCCGCGCGCCCTGCAGCTCGGCCGCGTGCTGCCGCCGATGGCGCTGCGCTGCCTGATGGACGCCAAGGGCAACGACCTGGCCGCCAAGGTCAGCTTCGAGACCCTCAACGACCAGCTGGAAAGCGTGCCGCGGGCCAGCGCCCACAAGTTCGTGCAAGCCCAGCGTGATCTGCTGGCCCAGCAGTTCAAGCTGGCCGAGGAGAAGATGGCGCCGCGTCACGCCGAGCGCGTGGCCGAGGCCAGGCAGCGCTTCGCCGCCGAACTGGACGAGGAACTGTCCCGTCTGGTGGCCCTGCAGGCCGTCAACCCGAGCGTGCGCGACAGCGAGATCGACGTGCTGCGCCGTCAGCGCGAGGAAGGCCTGAGCTACCTGGACAAGGCCTCGCTGCGTCTGGAAGCCATCCGGGTGCTGGTAGCTGCCTGAGACCCGCGGGCGCTTTCGCAGGTGGTCAACGTCACGCGTTGGCCACCGCTTCCTCCCGGCCCGACCGGGGCGGTCAGGGTCCTGCCCTGGCCGCGACGCGGCATCAGTGCGAGCGGTGATGGCGACCGGAAAGACGCCGACCGCCCTGCGCCAACCGTCCTCTGTTAACCTCGCATTTTTCTTGTCCGCAGCACACCGCCATGTCCCTGCACGCCGTCTTCCTCGACTCCGCTACCCTCGACGATCTCGACTTCAGCCCCCTGCGCGCCTGTTTCGCGAACCTGACGCTGCACAGCGCCAGCACGCCGGAACAGATCATCGAGCGCCTGCAGGGCGCCCAGGTGGCCATCAGCAACAAGGCGCCGCTGACCGAGCAGGTGTTCGCCGCCTGCCCCGACCTGCGCCTGGTGCTGGTCTCGGCTACCGGCACCAACAATGTGGATCTGGCCGCCGCCCGGGCGCGCGGCATCACCGTGTGCAACTGCCAGGGCTACGGCACCGCCTCGGTGGCCCAGCACTGCCTGGCGCTGATGCTGGCCCTGGCCACCCGCCTGCCGGATTACCAGGCCGCCATCCGCACCGGCCGCTGGCAGCAGGCGTCGCAGTTCTGCCTGCTGGATTTCCCCATCATGGAATTGAACGGCAAGACCCTGGGCATCCTCGGCCATGGCGAGCTGGGCAGCGCCGTTGGGCGGCTGGGCGAAGCCTTCGGCATGCGCGTGCTGATCGGCCAGTTGCCGGGACGTGCGGCACGCCCCGGCTACGTTCCGCTGGATGAGCTGCTGACCCGGGTGGACGTGCTCAGCCTGCACTGTCCGCTGACCGAGCAGACCCGCAACCTGATCGGCGCCCGCGAGCTGGCGCTGCTCAAGCCCGGCGCCCTGCTGATCAACACGGCCCGGGGCGGGCTGGTGGACGAGCAGGCCCTGGCCGACGCCCTGCGCAGCGGCCACCTGGGTGGCGCAGCCAGCGACGTGCTCAGCGAGGAACCGCCGCGCAACGACAATCCGCTGCTGGCCCCGGACATTCCGCGCCTGATCCTCACCCCGCACAGCGCCTGGGGCAGCCGCGAGGCGCGCCAGCGCATCATCGAACAACTGGCCGAGAACGCCCGCGCCTTCCAGGCCGGCGCGCCCATTCGCGTCGTCGGCTGAAGGAGAACGCCCATGGATCCACGCAGCGAAGTGCTGCTTCGCCAGGCCGAACTGTTCACCGGCCCGGTGCTGCTGGCCGGACTGCCCGACGATGATCTGCTCGGCCAACTGCCCACCACCCGTGGCTGGTGCTGGGACGCCGGCGTGCAGGCGCGGCTGGCGGCACGCTTTCCCGAGCGCTGCAGCTTCGGCACCGAACCGCCCGCTGCCGCCTTCGAGTCCGCCGTGCTGTTTTTGCCCAAGTCCCGGGATCTGACCGAGTATCTGCTGCAGGCCCTGGCCGCGCGGCTGGCGGGCAAGCCTCTGTACCTGGTCGGCGAGAAACGCGCCGGCGTCGAGCGCGCCGCCCGGCAACTGGCCGCCTACGGCCAGGCGCGCAAGCTGGACAGCGCTCGCCACTGCCAGCTGTGGCAGGTACAGGTCGCGCAGGCGCCGACGGCTCCCGTGCTGGAGGCGCTGGCACAGCACTATGAACTGCCGCTGCCCGATGGCCCGCTGCAGGTGGTGACGCTGCCCGGCGTGTTCAGCCATGGCCGTCTGGATGTGGGCACCGCCCTGCTGCTGGAGCACCTCGACGACCTGCCGGCCGGTCCGCTGCTGGACTTCGGCTGCGGCGCCGGGGTGCTGGGCGCGACGCTCAAGCGCCGCTACCCGGACAACCCGGTCATCATGCTGGATGTGGACGCCTTTGCCCTGGCCAGCAGCCGCCTGACCCTGGCCGCCAACGGGCTGGACGCCGAACTGATTGCCGGTGACGGCATCCACGCCGCACCCGCCGGGCTGGCGGCCATCGTCACCAACCCGCCGTTCCACCAGGGTGTGCACACCGATTACCAGGCCAGCGAGACCCTGCTGCGCGAATCCGCCCGCTATCTGCAGCCCGGCGGCGAGCTGCGCCTGGTGGCCAACAGCTTCCTCAGGTACCCGCCGCTGATCGAGCAGCATCTGGGCCCCTGCGCCATCCTGGCCGAGGGACAGGGCTTTCGCGTCTACCGGGCGCGGCGCCCCTGACCAACCCCGCGGCAGGAGCGGCTTCAGCCGCGATATCAGGGTGCGGGGTTGCACCCCTGCGCTTCGTTGGGCAGAATGCCCGCCGTCCTGGGGGAGTAGTCTCCCGCGAGCGCCCTGCTCGCGAGGCCCGCGTCAACATGCTTGGTCCACAGACCATGGCGCCGGCGACCCGACAGGCTCGATGCCTGGGGTTTGACAAGACCTGTGACACGAGCGACCCGACCCGGGGTGGGTGGGCGCGCGTGTCATTGCGTTTGTCGACCCGCCCCTCTAGGAAGTCTGATGCTGGAATCCCTGCTGGTCCCCACCGGGATCGTCACCCTGGCCGAAATCGGCGACAAGACCCAGTTGCTTGCCCTGGTGCTGGCGGCCCGCTTCCGCAAGCCCTGGCCGATCATTGCGGGGATCATCGTGGCCACCCTGGCCAACCATTTCGCCGCCGGCGCGGTGGGCAACTGGATTGCCGACTGGCTCAGTCCCGTGGTGCTGCATGCCCTGCTGGCCATCTCCTTCCTCGCCGTGGCCGCCTGGGCGCTGATTCCCGACACCCTGGACGAGAACGAGGGCAGCCGCTTCAAGCGCCATGGCGCCTTCATCACCACCCTGATCGCCTTCTTCCTGGCCGAGATGGGCGACAAGACGCAGATCGCCACCGTGATGCTGGCCGCCCAGTACCCGGATTTCCTCATGGTGGTCACGGGCACCACGCTGGGCATGCTGCTGGCCAACGTGCCGGTGGTGCTGGCCGGCAACTTCGCCGCCCAGCGCCTGCCGCTGAAGCTCATTCATCGCCTGGCGGCCCTGGCCTTCCTGCTGCTGGGGCTGTATGCCGGCTACCGGGCGCTGCAGCTGGCGGGGCTGCTGGGGTAGTGGCCGCCTGCCGGTTCGAACGGTGGCCAACGCGATGCGTTGACCACCCTACGGGGCGCGGATTACACCGGACTTGGTAGGGCGGTCGGCGTTTTTCCGGCCGCCGCTTGCGCGGCAGGGGGCAGGTCGGTATCTACCGGGACGGCCAGAGCATCATCACGGCGCCGCCATCACCGCGCCGGCGTCCAGGTGCCCTTCGCCTGCTGATACAGCGGCATCACCTTGGGAATGGCGGCGCGCAGGTTGCCCATGCGCGTGCTGGAGGAGGGGTGGGTGCTCATGAACTCGGGTGGCGCGCCGTTGGCGGCGCGGGCCATCTTCTCCCACAGGCTGATGGCCGCGTTGGGGTCGTAGCCGGCACGGGCCGCCAGCTCCAGGCCGATCAGGTCCGCCTCGTTCTCGTTGCCCCGGCTGTTGGGCAGGTTCATCAGGTATTCGACGCCCAGGTTGGCCATCTGCAGGCCGCCTTCGCCGACCCCCAGCGCCGCGCCCAGCTGGGTGGCCATCTGCACCCCGTAGGCCCGGGACAGGGCTTCGCGGCTGTGCTCGCGCAGGGCATGGGCGATCTCATGACCGATCACCGCGGCCAGCTCGTCATCGCTCAGCTGCAACTGCTCGATCAGCCCGGTGTAGACCATGATCTTGCCGCCGGGACCGCAGTTGGCGTTCAGCTCCTTGCTGTCGATCAGGCTCACTTCCCAGGCCCACTGGGCGGCGTCCGGACGGAACACCGGCGCCTGGGCGATCAGCCGCTGCGAGATGGCCTGCACGCGGCGGGCATCGGCACTGTCCTTCACCAGCGCGCCCGCGCCGGCGGCCTCGCTGATGGCCTGCTGGTACGACTGCGCGTACATCTGGTTGACCTGATCGGTGGACAGCAGACTGAACATGTACTGCTTGCGATCGACGCCCACGGCGCCGCCGCTGGTGGTGTTGACCGCCTGGCAGCCGGCAACCAGAAGGCAGGACAGCAACAGGCTCGGAAGGATGGAAACTCTCATCTGTCATACCTGCTCAATGACAGGGTTAATCCTAGGTCCTCGCGCGAAAACGCGGCAACCGTCGGCCGGATGGCCCATCGGCCATACTCAATCCTAGGTCGAACTGCCGGAGAAACCGCCATGCGCTGGAAACGTGCCCGCCGTAGCGAAAACGTGGTGGATGCCCGGGGTTCGGGCCGGGGCCTGCGCATCGGCGGCGGCCTGGGGCTGGGCGGCATCGCCATCGTGGTGGTGCTGAGCTTGATGATGGGCCAGGACCCCCTGCAGGTGCTCGACCAGATCAGCAGCCAGTCCACCTCACCGGGCGGTGCCCGGGTGGCACCGCCGGCCGAGGATGATATCCACAGCCAGTTCGTGCGCGCCGTGCTGGGCGACACCGAGGACACCTGGGATGCGCTGTTCGCCCAGGCGGGCGGTCAGTACCAGCAACCGCGCCTGGTGCTGTTCAGTGGCAGAGTCAACTCGGCGTGCGGCTTCGCCTCCTCGGCGGTCGGTCCCTTCTATTGTCCGGCCGACCGACAGGTCTATCTGGACCTGCAGTTCTTCGCCGAACTGGAGCAGCGCTTCGGCGCCGCCGGCGATTTTGCCCAGGCCTATGTGATCGCCCACGAGGTGGGTCATCACGTGCAGACCCTGCTGGGCATCTCCCGTCAGGTGGAGGCGGCGCGCCAGCGGGGCGAGCCCATGGAGGGCGCCGGCGGCCTGCTGGTGCGCCAGGAGCTGCAGGCCGACTGCCTGGCCGGCGTCTGGGCCTACCACGCGCAGCAGCGCCTGGACTGGATGGAGGAAGGCGATCTGGAGGAAGCCCTGAACGCCGCCACGGCCATCGGCGACGACCGCCTGCAGCAGCGCGGCCGCGGGCAGGTGGTGCCGGATTCCTTTACCCACGGCACCTCGGAGCAGCGGGTGCGCTGGTTCCGCATCGGCTTCGACAGCGGCGAGGCCGGTCGCTGCGATACCTTTCAGGCGGCGCGGTTGTAGGTGTGCTCCGTATCGGAGGTCGGGAAGACGCCGACCGCCCTACAGCAGCCAGCCGTGCAGCTCGGCGCAGTCGCGGGCGTGCCAGTCGGCCAGGCCCGGCCAGGGGTTCTCCGGCAGGTTGACCAGCACGCTGCGGGCGCCGGCGGCGCGGGCGCACTCCAGGTCGAAACGAAAATCGCCGACCATCACCAGGCGCTGCACCGGCACGTCCCAGCGCGCGGCCAGCTTCAGCAGGCCGCCGGGGTCCGGCTTGGGCGGCGCCTCGTCACGCCCGAGGATGTCGTCACTGTGGAAGCACTGGCCCAGACCGATGCACTGCAGGGTGAGCAGCGCCAGCTCGTGGGCGTTGCGGGTCAGCACGCCAAGACGCACGCCCTGCTCGCACAGATGGCGGACCAGCTCGACAGCCCCCGGCGCCGGCCGCGCGGCCTCGGCCAGTTCCCGCTCGTGGGCCAGCAGCCAGGCGTGCTTGGTGGCCGACTCCTCGGCGGGCAGCGCGGCCAGGTGGGTGAGGATGTCGTCCTCGGCCGGGATGTCCAGGGCCCGGCGAATCGCCGCGAAATCATGGACGGCGACGGTCAGGGTGCCGTCCATGTCGAACACCCAGTGGCGGACGTCACGCAGGTTCACGAACCGCTGCCCCGCCGGCGAATCAGGCCCTCCTGGGCCACCGAAGCCACCAGCACGCCATCGCGGCTGTAGATGCTGCCGCGGCTGAAGCCGCGGGCGCCGCCGCTCCAGGGGCTTTCCTGCACATACAGGTGCCAGTCATCCATCTTCAGGTTGCGGTGGAACCAGAGCGCATGGTCGAGGCTGGCCACCTGCATGGTGGGCTGCCAGAAGGAGGCGCCATGGGGCCGCAACGAGGCGGTCAGCAGGCCGAAGTCCGAGGCATAGGCCAGCAGGTACTTGTGCAGGGCCGGATTGGCCGGCAGGCTGCCGTCGGCCTTGAACCAGTACATGTTCAGCGGCTCGCTGGGCTTGGGCCGGAACGGATCGCCCGGGTTCACCGGACGGATCTGGATCGGCTTGGCACAGAAGATCTTGTCGCGCATCGGCTGCGGGATGATCTCGGCATGGGGACGAAACAGGTCCATTTCACTGGGCAGGTTCTCCGGTGCCTCGATGCCCGCGGGCATGGTCGGCTGGTGCTCGAACCCCGGCTCGTCCGCCTGGAAGGAGGCACTGCAGAAGAAGATCGGCTGCCCCTTCTGGATGGCGGTGACCCGCCGCGTGCTGAAGCTGCCGCCGTCGCGCACCCGCTCCACCTGGTAGACCACCGGCAGCGCGGCATCCCCGGCGCGCAGGAAGTAGCCGTGCATCGAATGCACATGACGCTCGGCAATCACCGTCTGGGAAGCCGCGGACAACGCCTGGCCCAGCACCTGGCCGCCGAACAGCTGGGGAAAGCCCAGATCCTGGCTGGCGCCGCGAAACAGATTTTCCTCGATGGTTTCCAGGCTCAGCAGAGCCACCAGTTCATCCAGTACCTGACTCATCAGGGGAGGGTTCCTCGCAAGGCAAAGACGGCTCGGGCCATCGCGACCCGAGGTTCAGCAGTAGTGATCAGGCGCGCAGGGCAGTCGCCAGCTCGGCCAGCCAGGGTTCGGCATCCACTTCGGGAGTGACCGTCTCGCTGGCGTCCAGACGCAGCATCGGCAGCACTTCGCGGATGCCCAGCTCGGCGTAGAGCTCGCGGATCTGCTCGCCGGCCCCGCAGAAGGTGTCGCCATAACTGGAGTCACCCAGGGCGATCACCGCGCCCGGCAGGCCGTGCCAGGCCGGCGGCTGGTCGCGCAGCGTGGCGTGGATCTTCTGCAGGCCGTCCGGCAGGTCGCCCATGCCGGTTGTGGAAGTGACCACCAGCAGGGCCTCGGGGCCCCAGGCGATCAGCTCGGCCAGGTCGCCCCGGGGCTGGTGGCGAGTCTCGAAGCCCGCCTGCTGCAGCTGCTGCTCGGCATGACGAGCCACTTCCTCGGCGGTGCCGTAGACGGTACCGCTCAGGATCGCGATTTTCATGAAGAAAAACTCCGACAGGACTACTCAAGAATTGCGCCATTATGCCGTAAAACGCACAGGCCGCCCCGAATTGCCACAATTGCGAACCGTTCATCAGCCAAAGCGGGATGACTCGCAACCAAATGGGCAATTACCGAGTCCTACAATCGGTTACCGCTTCGCTTCGAGATTGCCATGCGCAACGAACCCCTCCTGACCAGCGACGAGCTGGCCTTCCTGCAGCAACTGCTGGACGAGCCCGCCCCCTCTGCGCCCGCACGCCCCAGCGGCCTGACGCTCGACAGCAGCCCGGATGTGCAGGCCCTGCTGGCCAGTCTGGATGACGGGGCCACGCTGAGCGTCGAGGTCCAGGTCAACGGTCAGCGCCTGAGTTTCCCGGTGCGTCTGAGCCAACAGGGCCTGCAGAACCTGCAGATGCGCCTGGAGTCTCCGCAGATCTTCGAAAAGGGCATCGTCGAGCGCCCCTGGCGCGCCACGCTGCCCACCCCCTGGCCGCTGATCGATCGCCAGGGCAAGCCCAGCGGGCTGACGGTCCGCCAGCTCTCCGCCAACGGCGCCCTGCTGGCCGCCGAGGCCGGTCAGCAACTGCCCGACCACTTCATGCTGTGGCTGCAGCTGCCGGACATGTCCACCATCTCCCTGCGCGGCCGCTGGGTACGCCAGGTAAAGGACGGGCTGGCCGCCTATCGCATCACGCCGCAGCAGCGCAACGGCCTGGCACGCCTGCAGGAAGTCCTGGTCAGGCTACACAACGAAGCGCAGCAGGACTGAGCGCACCGTGCCGGTGCACTGATCGGCCCGCTCCCTCCTCCCACGCCCTCTTCAGCCGCGCCGACCAGGCGAGCCCAAAGCCATCAGAGGCGAGTTCCATCGGCATCTTGCTTTTCGGCGCACACCTTGCATGATTGCGCTCCGCACACGGCCCGCCACCCCTGGGTCGCGTGACGGAAGCCGCCCTACCCGGGCGCTACCCCCCCCGCAAGGAGTCGCAGGATG
>DATGNS010000368.1:0-2499 GCA_035306625.1 Pseudomonas sp.
GCCCTTGTGGCAGCACTCCAGGGCGGCGCGCATCAGCTGCACGTTGCCGACGCACTCGAAGCTGTAGTCCACGCCGCCGTCGGTCATCTCGATCACCACCTGCTGGATGGGCTTGTCGTGATCGCCGGGGTTGATGCAGTCGGTGGCGCCCAATTGGCGGGCGATGGGGAATTTCTCCGGATTGATGTCGATGCCGATGATGCGGCCGGCCCCGGCCATCCTGGCGCCGATGATCGCCGCCAGGCCGATGCCTCCCAGGCCGAAGATGGCCACGGTGGAGCCCGCCCGCACCTTGGCGGTGTTGAGCACCGCGCCGATGCCGGTGGTCACTCCGCAGCCCAGCAGGCAGACCTTCTCCAGCGGCGCTTCCCGGGGGATCTTCGCAACCGACACTTCCGGCAGCACCGTGTATTCCGAAAAGGTCGAACAACCCATGTAGTGGTAGATGGGCTGCCCCTGATGGCTGAAGCGCGTGGTGCCGTCGGGCATCAGGCCGCGTCCCTGGGTTTCCCGCACGGCGCTGCACAGGTTGGTCCTGCCGGACAGGCAGAACTTGCAGCGCCGGCACTCGGCGGTATACAGCGGGATCACATGATCGCCCACGGCGACCGATTCGACGCCCTCGCCCACCGCCTCCACGATGCCTCCTCCCTCGTGACCTAGAATGCAGGGGAACACGCCTTCGGAGTCCTGCCCCGAGAGCGTGTAGGCATCGGTGTGGCAGACCCCGCTGGCGACGATGCGTACCAGCACTTCGCCGGCGCGGGGTGGCGCCACATCCACTTCAACGATCTGCAGGGGCTGATTCGCGGCGAAGGCCACCGCGGCGCGTGACCGGATCGACATGGGCGTGCTCCTGTGACATGTACGCCGCTGAGCATAGATCAGCATCCCACCATGCCCCCGACAGCCTGCCTTCTCAGCTCGCTGACATCTGAAAGGAGACCCCTATGCTCATTCAGGTTCACAGCAATCACAGCATCGACGTCAGCCAGGGTCTGGAAGACCGGGTGCGCGCCTCGCTGCAGGGCACCCTGACCCGCTTCGACAATTACCTGACTCGTCTGCAGGTCCATCTCAACGACGAAAACGCCAGCAAGAGCGGTCCGCAGGACAAGCGCTGCCAGATCGAGGCGCGCCTGAAGAACCATGATCCGATCTCGGTCACCCACAAGGCCGAATCCCTGGACCTGGCCATCGAAGGCGCCACCACCAAGCTGGGCAACGCGCTGGAGCGCCTGGTTGGCAAGAAACAGTACTGAACAGTCCATGCCCCTAAACGACAGGAGAACTGTCATGGCTGCGAAGCTCACCCGAGACTCCCTTCGTCGACTGCTTACCGAAAGCTCCTCGCCCTGCCTTTCCCTCTATCAGCCCACCCACCGTACCTTTCCCGAACGCGAACAGGACCCTATCCGCTTCAAGGCGCTGGTGCGCCAGCTGGAAGCCCAGTTGCGCGAGCGCAAGGGCGTCACCGACGAGCTGGTGGAGGAACTGATGAAACCCCTGCGCGCCCTGGCCCAGGCGCAGGAGTTCTGGAATCACACCCGCGACGGCCTGGCCGCCTTCAGCGCGCCGGGCTACTTCGAGGTGTTCCACCTCAACCGCCGTGTGCCGGAAATGACCCTGGTCAACGATCGCCCCGGCATCCGCCCGCTGGTGCGCATCGTGCAGTCGGCCGATCGCTACCAGATCCTCTGCCTGACCCTGGAGCGGGTACGCCTGTACGAAGGCAACCGCGACGGCATCTACCCGGTGCAGCTGGCCGAGGAAGTGCCGGCAACCCTGGAGGATGCGCTGGGTACCGAACTCACCGAAAAGGGCCAGCGTGGGCTGACCCAGGGTTACGGACGCGCCAGCGAGCGCAGCGCCATGGCCGCGGAAAGCGGCGGCTCCGGCAAGCAGGACGAGATCGACCGGGACCGCGAGCGCTTCTTCCGCCTGGTGGACAAGGCCATTCTCGAATGTCACAGCCGCAAGTCCGAGATGCCGCTGCTGCTCGCCGCCCTGCCGGAAAACCAGGCGCTGTTCCGCTCCATCAGCCACAACCCCTGGCTGCAGGCCGAAGGCATCGCGCTGGATCCCGGCCTGCTCAATGAGCAGCAGTTGCGAGAGAAGAGCTGGGAGGTGATGCAGCCCCGCTATCTGAAGCGCCTGGAAACGCTGGTCGGCCAGTACCATTCCCTGGCCAGTCGCGGGCAATCCAGCGACCAGCTGAACCTGATCGCCCAGGCGACCCGCGAGGGTCGGGTCGGCACCCTGCTGGTGGAAGCCGACCGCCGCATCGCCGGACATGCCGACCAGGGCGCCGGCCAGGCGCTGGAGGTGGATGGCGAGCAGAGCAACTGCCCCGACCTGCTGGAGGAGCTGGCCAGCTGGACCATCCAGCAGGGCGGCGAAGTGGTGGTGGTGCCGCAGGAGCGCATGCCGACCCGCACCGGGGCGGCGGCGATCTATCGGTACTGATCGCAGGGTGGTCAACACTACCCGTTGGCCACC
>DATGNS010000369.1:0-6890 GCA_035306625.1 Pseudomonas sp.
ACTGCAGGCAGAAGTAGCGGCGCGGGCTGACGCTGGACAGCTCCTGGCCCTCGCGGTCGCGGAAGTGGGTCAGCGACACCTTGGTCGCGCCGGTGGCCGCCGCGCGGCTCCAGGAATGGCAATCCATGCACTTGTTGTAATTGAGGGTCACCTGGTAGTTGGTGACGGCATGGGGCACCAGCGGCGGCTGCTGCACGAAGTCGCGCGGCAGCAGGCCGCCGGCATCGCGGACCTCCCGGTAGTTCTCCGCCGGATGCTCCGCTCCGCCCACGGGAGTGTCACGCAGGCTCCTGACCTCGGCGTTGGCGGAAAGGGGAAGGGTCAACAGCATGAGCGCGGCAATGCCCACGGCTTTGGTTAGGGTGTTTTTCATGATTCGCTCCTGTTGAAACGCGTCGTCAGGCGGAACACATCCTTGCTGCACACATCGACACAGCGGCCGCAGGCGGTGCAGTCGGAAGAGAGAATGAGGGCATGGTCCTGGCCGACCGCCTTGAGGGCGGGGCGGATGACCTGGGGTTCGGGGCACACCTTGAAGCAATCCATGCAGTCGTCGCAGGCCCGGCGCTGCGGTGCCGCCACGCGCAGCAGGGCGAAGCGGCCCAGCAGTCCGTAGAAGGCACCCACCGGGCACACATGGCCGCACCAGCCTCGGGCGGCGAACAGCAGGTCGTAGAGGAACACGGCGGCCACCACGCCCCAGGCGGCGCCCGCGCCGAACACCAGCGCGCGGTGCAGCATGGAGATGGGGTTCACCCATTCCCAGGCGATGCTGCCGGTGACCAGCGACACCACCAGGGTGGCCAGCAGCAGCCAGCGCCGCAGGCCTTCCGGCGGCGTCGGCGAGGTCTTGATCCTCAGCTTGCGGCGCAGCCAGCCGGCGGCGTCGGTCACCGGGTTGATCGGGCAGAACCAGGAGCAGTACATGCGCCCGCCGATCAGTCCGTAGAACAGCAGCACGATCAGCCCGCCGAGCAGTGCGGCGGTCTCCGGCAGGTGCCCGGCCAGCAGGGCCTGCAGCAGCATGTAGGGGTCGGTCAGCGGCAGGGTGTCCAGCGTGAGGCTGGACGCCAGGTTGTCCTTGACCGGCCACCAGGCATTGTCCAGATGGCCGTTGCGGGCCAGCCACAGGCTGACCGGGCCGATCAGGAACAGGCCCAGGAAGCCGAGCTGGCAGGCGCGGCGCAGCAGCAGGAAGCGGTGCGCGCCCAGCCAGCCCCTGGTTTCCCGGGCGGCGGCGGTCGGGTTGCGTCCGGCGACGCTTCGGGGCGAACTCATGGTGTTTCTCCCTTGTCCAGCCCGCGCACCGGCAACTGGACCTGCTCGCCGATCAGCGAACCGCCGGCCTTGTCCTTTTCCTCCCAGCCCTTGCGGTAGTGGTCGGCCGGCTTGGCCTGGGCCAGCGGGCGCGGCAGCACCTTGATGGCCGCCGCGTCGGGCAGCACGCAGGCCTGTTCGCACTTGCCGCAGCCGGTGCAATGGTCCGAATGCACGGTGGGCAGCAGCAGGGCGTGCCGGTCCGAGCGCGGGTTGTGGTAGCGCTCCAGGGTGATGGCTTCGTCGATCACCGGGCACACCCGGTAGCAGACGTCACAGCGCAAGCCCAGGTAGTTCAGGCACTGTTCCTGGTCGATCAGCACCGCCAGGCCCATGCGCGCCTCGTTGATGTCGGTCAGCGCAGGGTCCAGGGCGCCGGTCGGGCAGGCCGGCACGCAGGGAATGTCCTCACACATCTCGCAGGGCACTTCGCGGGCCACGAAGTAGGGCGTGCCGGTCGGCACCGGCTCGCCCAGGGTGGCCAGCTTCAGGGTGTCGTACGGACAGGCGCGCACGCACAGGCCGCAGCGCACGCAGGCGGCGAGGAAATCCTCCTCCGCCAGCGCCCCCG
This sequence comes from Pseudomonas sp., assembly GCA_035306625.1. Taxonomy (GTDB): domain Bacteria; phylum Pseudomonadota; class Gammaproteobacteria; order Pseudomonadales; family Pseudomonadaceae; genus Serpens. The sequence goes on from DATGNS010000369.1 coordinate 1,889, forward strand.
GTGGACGCAGCGCGGTGGGCGCCAGGGCCCTGGCCTGGTTGCCATACAGCCCCAGGCCCAGTCCGAGCACGCAGGCACCCCCGATCGCTGCGGCGGACTGCTGCAGGAAGCGGCGGCGGCTGTTGGCGGGTGTCGGTTTGTCGGTCATGGCAGTTGCCGGGGCGCCGGGGCGCCCCGCTCACCTCAGGCCTTGAGCACCTTGACGGCGCACTTCTTGAAGTCCGTCTCTTTCGAGAGCGGGCAGGTGGCGTCCAGGACCAGCTTGTTGACCAGGCGTCCCTCGTCGAAGAACGGCATGAACACCAGGCCGCGCGGCGGCTTGTTGCGGCCGCGGGTTTCCACGCTGGCCACCACCTCGCCGCGCCGCGAGACGATGCGCGCCTGCATGCCGCGCTGCAGCCCGCGGGCCTTGGCATCGTCCGGGTGCATGTAGAGCACCGCCTCGGGCGCCGCCTTGTGCAGCTCCGGCACGCGACGGGTCATGGAGCCGGTGTGCCAGTGCTCGAGGATGCGGCCGGTGGACAGCCACAGGTCGAACTCGGCGTCCGGCGACTCGTGCGGCGGCTGGTAGGGCAGGGCGAAGATGTTGGCCTTGCCGTCCTTGTGGCCGTAGAAGCGCACGCCTTCACCGGCCGGCACGTAGGCGTCGTAGCCCTCGCGGAAGCGCCACAGGGTCTCCTTGCCGTCTATCACCGGCCAGCGCAGGCCGCGGGCGCGGTGATAGACGTCGAAGTCCGCCAGGTCATGGGCATGGCCGCGGCCGAACTGGGCGTACTCCTCGAACAGACCCTTCTGCACGTAGAAGCCGAAGTGCTGCGACTCGTCGTTCATGTAGTCCTGGATGGCGTGCGCATTGACGCGCTTCACCTCGTTCAGGCCGAAGCGGGTGATGCGCTTGTTGGCGAACAGGATCTCGTAGAGGGTCTTGCCGCGGTACTCGGGCTTCTTGGCCAGCAGTTCCTCGGGCCAGACCTCCTCGACCTTGAAGCGCTTGGAGAACTCCAGGTACTGCCACAGGTCCGAGCGCGACTCGCCCGGCGCCTTGACCTGCTGGCGCCAGAACTGGGTGCGGCGCTCGGCGTTGCCGTAGGCGCCTTCCTTCTCCACCCACATGGCGGTGGGCAGGATCAGGTCGGCGGACAGCGCGGACACGGTGGGGTAGGGGTCGGACACCACCACGAAGGCTTCCGGGTTGCGCCAGCCGGGGAGGATTTCCTCGTTGATGTTCGGGCCGGCCTGCATGTTGTTGGTGGTCGAGGTCCAGTAGCACTTGAGCTTGCCGTCCTTGAGCGCGCGGCTCTGGGCCACGGCGTGCAGGCCGACCTTGGCGGGGATGGTGCCCTCGGGCAGGTCCCACAGCTTCTCGGCCACGGCGCGGTGTTCCGGGTTGGTGACCACCATGTCCGCCGGCAGGCGGTGGGCGAAGGTGCCCACTTCGCGGGCGGTGCCGCACGCCGACGGCTGGCCGGTGAGGGAGAACGGCCCGTTGCCCGGCTCGGAGATCTTCCCGAGCAGCAGGTGCACGTTGTAGATCATGTTGTTCACCCAGGTGCCCCGGGTGTGCTGGTTGAAGCCCATGGTCCAGAAGGACACCACCTTCCTGTTCGGGTCGGCGTACAGCTCGGCCATGCGCTTGAGCTTGTCGGCCGGCACCTTGGACAGCTTGGCGGTGTACTCGAGGGTGTAGGGTTCGACGAATTTGGCGAACTCCTCGAAGCTGATCGGCTTGTGGGCGTTGGGGTCGCCCTTGCCGTCATAGCCGTTCTGGGTGGCGGCCTGTTCACGCGGATCGTTGGGGCGCAGGCCGTAGCCGATGTCGGTGACGCCCTGGCGGAAGTTCACGTGCTTCGCCACGAACGCCTTGTTCACCTTGCCGTTCTGGATGATGTGGTTGCAGATGTAGTTGAGGATGGCCAGGTCGGTCTGCGGCTCGAAGACCATGCCGTTGTCGGCCAGCTCGAAACTGCGGTGCTCGAAGGTGGAGAGCACGTGCACTTCGCAGTCCTTGTGGGTCAGGCGGCGGTCGGTGATGCGACTCCACAGCACCGGGTGCATCTCGGCCATGTTCGAGCCCCAGAGCACGAAGGCGTCCGCCTGCTCGATGTCGTCATAGCAGCCCATCGGTTCGTCGATGCCGAAGGTGCGCATGAAGCCGACCACCGCCGAGGCCATGCAGTGGCGGGCGTTGGGGTCGATGTTGTTGGTGCGCAGGCCGGCCTTGTGCAGCTTGCTGGCGGCGTAGCCTTCCCAGATGGTCCACTGGCCGGAGCCGAACATGGCCACCGATTCGGGGCCGTGCTTCCTGAGGGCCTCCTTCCACTTGGCGGCCATGGTGTCCAGCGCCTCGTCCCAGCTCACCGGGGTGAATTCGCCATCCTTGTCGTACTTGCCGTTCTTCTTGCGCAGCAGCGGGGTCTGCAGGCGGTCGGCGCCGTACAGGATCTTGGACAGGAAGTAGCCCTTGATGCAGTTCAGGCCGCGGTTGACCGGCGCATCCGGGTCGCCCTGGGTGGCCACCACCTTGTTGTTCTGCACGCCGACCAGCACCGAGCAGCCGGTGCCGCAGAAGCGGCACGGCGCCTTGTCCCAGCGGATGACGCTCCTGGCGCTGGCCTGCTCGGCGGACAGCACGGTGGTGGGTACGGCCATGCCGGCGGTCGCGGCAGCGGCGGCGACAGCGTTGGCCTTGATGAAATCGCGTCTGTTCAGTGACATGGTTGAACTCCCGTTGCCGGTTGCAGGGTTGGCGGCGCCGCGTCGAACACCTCGGCGTTGTCCCCGTTGAATTCGTAAGCCAGGGTTGCGGAAAGCACTTGCGGCACCTTGTGGGCCGCGATGATCGAATCGGCGACGGAATAGCCCTCGCCGTCTTCCACCGTGACGATCATGCGTCCGGCGTCGAAGTCCTCGGCGTGCACCTGCACGCCGGGAATCTGTTCCAGGCCGGCCCGGGCGGTGGGTATCTGCTCGGGCAGGACCCGCATTACCAGGCTCACGATTCTCATGCGGCCTTCTCCTTCGGTTGGGTGGTGATGGCGGCCACCGGGCAGCTGGCGATGCACTGTCCGCAGCCGTTGCAGCGGTCGATGTCCAGCTCCGGATGGGCGATGCCGCCCAGCCGGGGCCGGAAGCGGATGGCGCCTGCCTCGCAGCCTTCCCCGCACAGCCGGCACTCAACGCCACGTTGCGCCAGGCAGTCGGTGCCGATCAGCGCTCGCCACGGGAAGGGCTCGCGCGCCTCCTCGCGCAGCAGCGCTCCGGGGCGGCAGGCCTCGACGCACTGGCCGCACAGGGTGCAGCCGGCATCGCTGAACTGGATGGTGGGAAAGCCGCCGCTGCCCGGCTTCAGCAGCTGCTGCGGGCAGGTGGCAATGCACTCGTCGCAGCGCGTGCATCGGCTGATGAATGCCTGCTCCTCGATGGCCCACGGCGGGCGGTTGCCCGGAACCGACAGGCCGGCGGAGAAAAAGCGGCGCCTCGACAGGTCCATGCGGATCTCCCCTTTGTTAGTGAGGATTAAGCCGCTCGTCGGGCTCGGCCAACGTTGATTCAAATCAATGACTGCTGCGTCAGATCGGCGCACTCAAGCGCAAACCGGTTCTGCCTGGGAATCACTCCCATTGAACGCTCTGGGAAGGCCCCTCGATGCGAACCACTCCCATCTGAAGCGCCGTTCGCGACAGCCGATTTGCCCGGCACCCCGGCCGCTCCCTAGAATGTCCGCCTTCCGGTCCGCGTCCGCGGGCCGGCATCCCTCCGGGTTTCGCTTCCCAGATGACTGTTTCGCATACCGCTCACCAGGGCCGCTGGTTGCCCGTGATCGCGCTGGCCCTGGCCGCGTTCATCTTCAACACCACCGAATTCGTGCCCGTGGCGCTGCTCACCGACATCGGCGCCAGCTTCGCCATGGCTCCAGAGCAGGTCGGCCTGATGCTGACCATCTACGCCTGGCTGGTGGCACTGACTTCGCTGCCGCTGATGCTGCTGACCCGCCAGTGGGAGCGCCGCCGGCTGCTGATGGGGGTGTTCGGGCTGTTCGTCCTCAGCCACCTGCTGTCCGGGGTGGCCTGGAGCTACGAGGTGCTGGTCGCCAGCCGTGTGGGCATCGCCTTCGCCCATGCGGTGTTCTGGTCGATCACCGCCTCGCTGGCGCTACGGGTGGCGCCGGCTGGCCGCGAGGCCCAGGCCCTGGGCCTGCTGGCCACCGGCACCACCCTGGCCATGGTGCTGGGCATTCCGCTGGGCCGCGTGGTGGGCGAGTGGCTGGGCTGGCGCATGACCTTCCTCGGCATTGCCGGGCTGGCGCTGCTCACCGCCCTGGTGCTGGCCCGCACCCTGCCGCTGCTGCCCAGCCGCAATGCCGGCTCGCTGAAAAGCCTGCCGGTGCTCTTCAGGCGCCCGGCGCTGGTGGTGGTGTATGTGCTGACCGTGCTGGTGGTGACCGCGCAGTTCACCGCCTACAGCTACATCGAGCCGTTCGCCCGCGAGGTCGGCGGCTTCGTCGGCAGCCAGATCACCCTGTTGCTGCTGCTGTTCGGTATTGCCGGACTGGTCGGTTCGGTGATGTTCAGCCGCTACAGCCCGCGCTATTCGCGACCGTTCCTGCTGGGCGCCATCAGTGCACTGGCCGCCTGCCTGCTGTTGTTGGAACCGGTATCCGGCAGCCTTGGACAGCTCGGCGTGCTGTGCTTCTGCTGGGGCACCGCCATTCTCTGCTTCACCCTGGCCCTGCAGTCGCGGGTGCTGAAATTCGCCTCGGATGCCACCGACGTGGCCATGTCGCTGTTCTCCGGGCTGTACAACGTCGGCATCGGCGCCGGCGCGCTGCTGGGCAGCCTGGTCACCCGGCAGACGGGACTGGAGAGCATCGGCTGGGTCGGGGGCATGCTGGCCCTCGGTGGCCTGCTGATCTGCGCGGTGGCCATGCTGCGTATTGCGCCGCCCATGGCTCCGGCGCAGGCGGGATAGCCGCAGGGTGGTCAACGCGCAAGCGTTGGCCACC
>DATGNS010000370.1:0-3387 GCA_035306625.1 Pseudomonas sp.
TTCTGGGCCTGCCTGCTGGCCGGGCTGGGATCGGCCGCGCTGATCGGCGCGGCGGGTCTGCTGATCGATCCGCGCCCCGAAATACGGACCATGGTGCTGGCGGCCGCGCTGAAGGTGCCGCTTACCCTGATGGCGCGCATCTATGTGGCGGAAATGCGCCGTACCGGCAACTTCCGGCTGCTGGCCTCGCGTACGCTGCTGGGCAAGATCCTCGGCGCCCTGGGCGGCATCCTGGTCGCCTGGCAGGGACTGGGCGCCTGGGCGCTGATCGTGCAGGCGCTGATCATGGAACTGGTGTCGCTGCTGATGCTGATGCGCGGCGACCGGCGCCCCCTGCCCCTGACCTTCGACCGCGCCTGGCTGACGGGCATGGTGATCGCCGGGCTGCCGATCGCCATCAACACCCTCTGCGGCCAGCTGCTGCAGCGGGGGGCCAGCGTGGTGCTGGGTCTGGTCGCCGGCGTGCAGGCGGTGGGCCAGTTCAACTTCGCCCTGCGCATCGTCGAGCTGCCGCGCACGGCGGTGTACAACGGACTGGCCAGCTATGCGCTGCCGGCCTTCGCCCGCCGAGCCGACCAGCCGGGCCAGCTGGCCTCGCTGTTCGCGGCAGTGACCAGCCTCACCGGCTTTCTGCTGACGCCCTGTTACATCGGCCTGGCGCTGACCGCGGAAGATCTGGTGCTGCTGGTGTTCGGCGAGAAATGGCTGGCGGCCGTGCCGACCCTGCAGCTGCTGGCCATCATGGCCGCCGTGGCCAACACCGCCCTGCATGCCCAGAGCCTGCTGGTGGCGGTGAACCGCATCCAGAGCGTGGTGCGCGCCGAGGTCGTCACCACCCTGCTCGCTCTGGGTCTGCTGGGCCTGCTGGGCGAGCCGCTGGGCGCCCTGGCCGGCGGCCTGGCCATGCTGGGGCGCATGCTGATGATCATGCCGGTCCACATCGCCGCCCTGCGGCGCAGCATCGGCTTCGGCGCCCGGGAGTGGCTGCAGGCCAATCACCGCAGCCTGCTGGCTTCTCTGGTCATGAGCCTGGTGGTGCTGTACTGCTCGGCCCATAGCGGCCTGGTCGGCTACGGCCACTGGCTGCTCGACATCGGCGTGGGCGCGCTGAGCTACGCCCTCGCCTACTCGCTGCTGCATCCGCGCTGGTGGCCGGAGTTCAAGGGGATGCTGGCGATGCGCTAAGCCGGATTAGCGAGGCAGGTCTTCCCTTGACCCGCATCGGGTATCGCGAATACTGTATTTGCATACAGTATTTCGGATTGTTCCCATGACCTCCGTGGTAGCTCTGGACCACCTGCTCGACATGCGCCGCGTCTGGCGTGGCCAGGATGCTGCGTCCTTTGCTTCCCGCCAGCCGACCGGACATGCTGCGCTGGACGCCGCCCTGCCCGGCGGCGGCTGGCCGGAGGCGGCGCTGAGCGAGATCCTGGTCGCCACCGTCGGTCTGGGCGAGCTGCGCCTGGTGTGGCCGACCCTCGCGCGGCTGACCCGCTCCGGCGAGCGGGTGGTGCTGGTCGGCCCGCCCCACCTCCCTTACCCCCATGCCTGGCTGGCGGCCGGGATCGAGCTGCGTCAGTTGAATATCGTGCAGGCCAGCGGCCGTGACGCCCTGTGGGCCGCCGAGCAGTGCCTGCGCGCCGGCTGCTGCGGGGCGGTGCTGTGCTGGCCCCGCCAGGCCGACGACCGCGCTCTGCGCCGCCTGCAGATTGCCGCCGAGACGGGCCAGACTCTGGCCTTCGCCTATCGGCCGCTGGCGGAAGCCGCCAACCCCTCGCCCGCCGCCCTGCGCCTGACCGTGGAAGCCGGGCAGGTGCGCGTGCTCAAGTGCCGTGGCGGCCTGGCGCCGACCCGACCGATTCCCGCCACGGCATTCGACTCGCACCAGCGGGCCGCGGCCATCTGAGGTGAGCATGCGCTGGGCCTGCATTCTGCTGCCGCAACTGGCCATGGATGGCGTGCTGCGCCAACGCGCCGATGCCGACGCACCACTGGCCCTGCTGGCCGGCCCGCCACAGCGCCGGCGCCTCCAGGCGGTGAACGAAGCGGCCCGCGCCCTGGGCCTGAAACCCGGCCAGTCGCTGACCGCCGCCCAGGCCCTCACCCAGGGTTTCGCCACCGCCGAATACGACCTGGCGTCCATCGAGCGCTGGCAGCAATTGCTGGCCGCCTGGGCCTACAACTTCAGCGCCCAGGTGAGCCTGCACTATCCGCGCTGCCTGCTGCTGGAGGTAGAGTCCTGCCTGGGCCTGTTCGGCCCCTGGCCCCGCTTCGAGGCGCGCCTGCGCGAGGAACTGACGGCCCTGGGTTTTCGTCATCGCATCACCGTGGCCCCCAATCCCGTCGCCGCGCGGGTGCTGGCCAACGCCCATGACGGGCTGGCGGTGGACGAGGACGGCCTGCTCCAGGCGCTGGGTCCGTTGCCCGTGGATCGCCTCGGCCTGCCGCGCGACGTTGCCACCGCCCTGGCCCGCATGGGCGTGCGCAGCCTGGCGCAGCTTCTCGCCCTGCCCCGCGACGGGCTGGCCAAACGCTTCCCGGCCGACGTGCTGATCCAGCTGGACCGCCTGCTCGGACAACGCCCGCTGGCGCTGGAGTTCTACCGGCCGCCGGACGTCTTCGAGGAACGTATCGAGCTGAACTTCGAGGTGGAGTCCCATCAGGCGCTGCTCTTCCCGCTGCGCCGCCTGACCGCCGATCTGGCCACGTTCCTGGCCGGCCGCGACCGGGGCGTGCAGCGTTTCGTCCTGCATCTGGAGCACCGCAACCTGCCGGACAGCCAGGTGCCGGTCGGCCTGCTGGGCGCCGAGCGCGAGGCCGCCATGCTGTTCGAGCTGACCCGCGGTCGCCTGGAACAACAGCAACTACCGGCGCCGGTGCTGGCGGTGCGCCTGGTGGCCCGCGACCTGCCGCCCTTTGCGCCGGCCCACCAGCCGTTGTTCGACGAACGCCCGCAGCAGTCGCTGCCCTGGGAACAGCTACGGGAACGCCTGCGCGCTCGCCTTGGCGACGAGGCCGTGCAGGGCCTGGGCGCCCGCGCCGATCATCGTCCCGAGCAGGCCTGGAGCAATCATTTCACCGACACTCCCCTGCCGCCCTGCGGCCCTCGCCCCGGCTGGCTGCTGGCCGAACCGCAGCCAGTGCGCGAAGGCAGCGTTCGCCTGCTGAGCGGACCGGAACGCATCGAGTCCGGCTGGTGGGACGGGGCCGATGTGCGCCGCGACTACTACCTGATCGAAACCCGCGCCGGCCAGCGCGGCTGGGCCTTCCGGGCGGTCGGTGGCGGGCCCTTGCTGCTGCACGGGTGGTTTGCATGATCGACTACGCCGAACTGCACTGCCTGTCCAACTTCAGCTTCCAGCGTGGCGCCTCCAGCGCCGCGGAGCT
>DATGNS010000371.1:0-13867 GCA_035306625.1 Pseudomonas sp.
CCGAAGTAGTGCAGACCGCTGCCCACCGGCCAGAGGGTGAAGCTCTTGTGCAGGATGCTGACCACCAGCAGGTGGCCGTCAACGGCCACGAACACCAGCACCAGCAGCACGAAGAAGATCTGATACAGGATCGAGGTGGACGACACGCCGTTCACCGGGTCGTTGTAGCGCGCCATGCCCATGCCCATCTGGGTGGAAATCACCTCGCCACTGATGCTGAACACCGCGAAGGCCAGTTGCAGCATCAGGCCCAGCAGCAGGCCGAAGAGAATCTGCTCGGCGGTGGCCAGGGCGCCGGCCGGCGACAGCACATTGATCTCCGGAGCCGGGGGCAGGGTGGGCAGCAGCGCCACGGTGAGGACAATGGCCAGCAGCAGGCGGGCACGCACCGGCAGCGAACGCTGCGCATACAGCGGCGCGATGCTCAGCGCCGCCATGATGCGCACGAACGGCCACCAGAACAGCTGCAGCGCCAGCAGCCACTGGCTGGCCTCGAACAGCGCCTGACCCGATTCCATGCCCAGGTCTGGCCTAGCCGACCAGACCGCCCGCCTGGCGGAAGGTCTGGATGAACAGGTCCATCAGGGTGCCGAGGATCCAGTGACCGCCGACCACCAGCATGGTCAGGGTGATCAGCAGGCGCGGCAGGAAGCTCAGCATCTGCTCGTTGATCTGCGTGGCGGCCTGGAAGATCGCCACCAGAAGGCCGCCGATCAGGCTGGGAATCACCAGCACGCAGACGATCAGCGCGGTGATCTGCACGGCGTGGCTGATGAGGTCGACGGCGACTTCGGGAGTGAGCACGGCGCGATACCTCTACAGGGGCAGTGGCTGCAGGCTGCTGGTCAGGGTGCCGACCAGCAGGGTCCAGCCATCCACCAGCACGAACACCATCAGCTTGAAGGGCAGCGAGATCATCATGGGCGACAGCATCATCATGCCCATGGCCATCAGCACGCTGGCCACCACCAGGTCGATGACCAGGAAGGGCACGAAGATCATGAAGCCCAGCTGGAAGGCGGTCTTCAGCTCGCTGAGCACGAAGGCCGGCAGCAGCAGGCTGAAGTCCAGATTGTTGATGTCCTCGGGCTGCTCCTCGCCGGCCAGGTCGAGAATGGTGGCCAGGGCCGTCTCGTTGGTCTGCGCCAGCATGAAGCGGCTGATGCTCTGTTGGGCCTGGGTCAGGCCCTGCTCGAAGCTGATCTGGTCGTTCTGGAAGGGCTCGTAGGCCTGGGTGTGGATTTCCTGCCAGACGGGGCGCATCACCAGCAGGGTGAGTGCCAGGGCAATGCCCACCAGCACGTTGTTCGGCGGGCTGGACTGCAGCCCCATGGCCTGGCGCAGGATGGCCAGGACGATGATGAAGCGGGTGAAGCTGGTCATCAGCATCAGCATCGCCGGCACCAGACCCAGCAGGGTCATGAGCACCAGGATCTGCAGCTTGACGCTGAGGGTCTGGCCGTTCTCCGTGTCGTTCAGGTTGAACAGGGTGATCTCGCCGCCGCCGGCCTCCTGGGCCAGCACCGGGTCGGACAGCAGCAGCCCGACGCCCAGGGCGCCGAGCACGGCCAGCAGGCGCAACATCATGATTTCAGACCGGACAGGCCGTTGCTGTTGAGTTCGACGATGCGCAGCCCGTAATTGCCATTGAGCACCACCACTTCGGCCTTGGCGAAGGGCGCGCCGTTGACCTTCACGTCCAGCGGCTCGCCCGCCAGCTTGTCCAGGGCGATCACGCTGTTGACGTCAACGGACATCAGCTCCTGCAGGGTGACCTCGCTGGAGCCCACTTCCAGGGTGACGTGCACCGGAATCTTGCCGAAGAAGCTCAGGTCCTGCTGCGGCAGGCGCTGCGGTTCGGAAGGTTCGGGCAGGGCGGCGAGGGGCTCCGGGTCGTTGAGGCTCAGCTCGCCTTCGCCGATCAGGGTATCCAGGTCAGAGTTCGACAGGTGTCCGGTCATGAGTTCTTCACGCTTTCCAGAGAAGTTAGAAACAGGCTGCCGCTTTCTTCAAAGATGCTGCCGCGAAACAGCGGATGCTGGTTGATGCAGACGTCCACCGGCTCCTGCAGGCGGGCCACCAGGATGTCTCCGGGGCGCAGCGCCAGCACATCGGCCAGGCTCATCTGCAGCGAGGCCAGCACGCAGTCCAGGCGCACCGGCAGTTGCCGGATCTGGTCCAGCGGATCGCAGTCCGGGCGCGGCGCGGGGCGGCCGTTGACCTGGCTGGTGAGCTCGTCGACCAGGTCCGGATCCAGGAACAGGAACAGGGAGGCCTGCAGGCCGCTGGGGGCCTGGAAGCGGAACTCCGCTACATATTCCCACTGGACTTCCTCGTAGGCGTTCTCGTAGCGCTCCAGGGGGCCGATCGACTTGCCGCCCAGCAGCATGCGCGCGAACAGATCGGCCACTTCCTTGCCCAGACGCTCGCCCAGGCGCTGCTCGGAGGTATTGGGTGGAGGCAGTTCGCCAGCCAGCGCGGTGCCGCCGTAATAGCACTCCAGCACTTCCGCCAACAGTGGACGTTCGATGGAGAAACCGATGCGACCCAGCGGGCTGATCAGGCGCAGCGCCGGTTCGTGGGAACAATCTTCGTGAACATTGACCTGGATCAGCTCCAGGGTAATGCGGAAGTTGCGCAGAAAGTAGTCAGCAATGATGCGCGGGTGCTTGCTGGAACTTTCCTTTATGAAGATCGGCACCTTGTGATAATGCCGGCCCAGCTTGTGCGTCTTCAGGCGGAGCAGCTGGTCCGCCGGCACATCATGGAGCACTTTCGGGTTGCCAGTCATGGTGTGGTTACATCCTGAATATAAGTAAGCGATCCGTGGCGAGTGAAAACATCCATCGGATTCGGTCACGACGTGTACCGCCGAACCACAGGCCGCGCAGTGTCGCCGGGCGCGCCTACCCCATTCCGCAACCTTATCGGCGCGGGCGGTCGAACCTTAAATCAAAAAGCATCAAAAGCCCGGTTTCATTGCTTTTGATGTCCGCTGAGGGTATTAATCGTGCCCACTGCTGGGCACAGTGGCAATTGGCTGCTAGCGTGCCATATCGCTGCACCCGATGCAGCCAGTCTGTTCGATACCTGTGCAAAACCTGCCGCCGCGACAGTCCGTCTGGGCGCGGAAAGAAGGTAGTCGGTGTACGTTCCTGCAACGTGACTTCCCGGGATTGGGTATATGCATAACTTCAACGAGCGACCTGCAGCCACTGACACGCGCTCGCCATCCGTCGGTGTAGTAGGCAGTCGGGACAATCACAGCCATGCGCTGCTGCTGCAGCAGTTGCAGGCGTCCGGCTGCCCTGTCGAGCATTTTGCCGAGCTGCCGGCTCCGGCCGCGGTGCGTCAGAGTGGTCTGGATATCCTTTTCCTGTTCGTGCGCGACCTGGACGCGGGCGCGCTGGAACGCAAGCTGCTTCCCCTGGTGAGCTGCCAGCGCCTGCACCTGGTGCCCATCGTCGAGTACGACGATCAGGCCATCGCCGCGCGCCTGCTGGAGCTGGGTTGCATCGATTACCTGCTGGCGCCCTTCAGCGCCACCCAGGTGACCGCCCTGCTGCAGCGCCATGCCCAGGCCGGCCTGGCCCGTGAAGGCTTCGTCTGCCAGTCGGCGGCCAGCCGCCGTCTGCTGGCCATGGCCCAGCGCGTGGCCCTGACCCGCATGCCGGTGCTGATCACCGGCGAGACCGGCACCGGCAAGGAGCTGATGGCGCGCTACATCCATGCGTTTGGTGGCAGTGAGGCGCCGTTCGTGGCGGTCAACTGCGCGGCGATCCCCGAAGCCATGCTCGAATCCCTGCTGTTCGGCCACGAGCGCGGCGCCTTTACCGGCGCGGTAAACGCCCAGCCGGGCAAGTTCGAGCTGGCCAACGGCGGCACCCTGCTGCTCGACGAGATCGGCGAGCTGCCCCTGGCCCTGCAGGCCAAGCTGCTGCGCGTGCTGCAGGAGCGCCGCGTGGAGCGGCTGGGCGGACGCCGCGAGATCGAACTGGATGTGCGCATCATCGCCGCCACCAACCGCGACCTGCGCCAGGAGGTGGCCGAAGGCCGCTTCCGCGAGGACCTGCTCTACCGCCTCGACGTGTTGCCCCTGCACATTCCGCCGCTGCGCGAGCGCCGCGAGGACATCCTGCCGCTGGCGCGCAGCTTCATCCAGCGCTGCGCCCCCCACGAGAATCCCGATCAGCTGCTCACCGAAAGCGCCTGTCAGGCACTGCTGCAGCATGCCTGGCCGGGCAACGTGCGCGAGCTGGAGAACACCCTGCAGCGCGCCCTGGTGCTGCGCAACGGCCTGTTCATCCAGCCGGTGGACCTGGGGCTGGCCGCCCCCGAACCGGCGGCCGCCAGCGTGGCGGGAGCGCCCGCCGGCCGTGCGGCGCTTAAAGCCAGCGGCAAACTGGCCGAATACCAACATGTGCTGGAAACCATCCGGCGCTTCGACGGGCACAAGGCCAAGGCGGCGCAGAGCCTGGGCATGACCCCGCGCGCCCTGCGCTATCGCCTCAATGCGATGCGCGAGCAGGGCCTGCAGATCAACATTTGAGCGGAGACGGGCATGGATTCAATCACTCAGGTGCGCATGGAAATGCTCACGCGCATGCAGCAGATGGCCGGCGTCGCCCAGGGCGGCCCTATCCGCGAGGCGCTGCGCCTGGAGGAAGAGCGCCCCGGCAGCTTCGCGGCCTCCTTCGAGCAACTGATTCGCGCGGTGGATGCCGACCAGCATCGCGCCAGCGCGGCCCAGCGTGCCGTGGAACTGGGCGAAAGTGACGACCTGGTGGGTGCCATGGTCGACAGCCAGAAGGCCAGTGTGTCCTTCTCCGCCCTGTTGCAGGTGCGCAACAAGCTGACCACCGCCTTCGACGAGATCCTGAAGACGCCGCTGTAAGCGTCACGAGAGCTGACACGTGCTGCAGAACCTACTGAACAAAGTCCGCGAACGGGGTTTCAACCTCGATCCCCGCTGGTTCCTGGCCAGCCTCGCCGCCGTCGCCGCCATTCTGGCGCTGCTGGTGGTCTTCTACCTGTGGCGTGACAGCGAAACGCTGCGGCCGCTGTATGGCAGCGGCGAGGCCTACCAGCCCGCCGATGTCATGCAGGTGCTGGACGCCGAGGGCATCCGCTACCGGGTACACCCGGTGAATGGCCAGGTGCTGGTGCCGGAGTCCGAGCTGGCCCGCGCGCGCATGCTGATGGCCAGCAAGGGCGTCAAGGTCAGCCGCCCCGCCGGCTACGAGCTGTTCGACAAGGAAGAGCCGCTGGGCACCAGCCAGTTCGTTCAGAACGTGCGCTTCAAGCGCAGCCTGGAAGGCGAGCTGGCGCAGACCATCATGACCCTGCGGGGCGTGAACAGCGCCCGGGTGCATCTGGCCCAGGAAGAGAGCCACTCCTTCGTGGTGGGCAAGCGGGCCCCGGCCAAGGCCTCGGTGATGCTGCAGCTGGATCCGGGTTACAGCATGGAGCCCGAGCAGGTGACCGCCATCGCCAATCTGGTGGCCGGCAGCCTGCCGAACCTCAAACCCGAGGATGTGCAGGTGGTCGACCAGTACGGGGTGCTGCTGAGCCGCGCCCTGGCCGCTGGTGGCCAGGGGCCGACCGAGCAGTGGAAGTCCACCGATCTGTACCAGCAGAAGATCGCCAGCAACATCGAGCAGGTGCTGGCGCCGGTGCTGGGCTTCGGCAACTACCGGGTCAGCGTGGCCGCGGACATCGACTTCAGCCAGCGCGAGGAAACCCAGCAGATCTATGGCGATACCCCGCGCCTGCGCAGCGAGGTGGTACGCGACGAGCGCACCCTCGACCAACTGGCCCTCGGCGTGCCCGGTTCGCTGAGCAACCGGCCGATCGCCAACACGCCGAACGCCGAAGGGGACACGGAGAACCGCGCCGCCACCTCGACCCGGCAGGAGAGCAATCGCCGCCACGACTACGACCAGACCATCACCCATATCAAGCATCCGGCGTTCCGCCTGCGCCAGCAGAGCGTGGCGGTGGTGATCAATGCCGATGTGGCCCCTGAGGGCGGCTGGCCGGAAGAAGTGCTGCAGCAGCTGGAGGCCATGGTGCGCACCGCCGCCGGCTTCAACGCCGAGCGCGGCGACCTGCTGGCCCTGACCACCCTGCCCTTCGCGCCGGTCACCATCGTCGAGCCGGAGCTGGCCTGGTGGCAGGATGACAAGGTGCTGGAGTGGGGCAAGCTGGGCCTGGCCGGGCTGGTCAGCCTGCTGATCCTGCTGTTCGGCGTGCGTCCGGCGATTCGCGCCCTCAGCCCGCGCAAGGAAGAGGCGCCCGAGGCCGTCGGCGACACCGCCCAGGCCGCCCTGGTCAGCGACGACTCGCACCTGCTGGCGCCCGCCGCGCCCGAGGAACCGGCCCCGGCACTGCCGAAGATCTTCAGCGAACTCAATCCGCTGGCCGAGATCCGCCTGCCGGCGCCCGGCTCGGGTCTCGAACATCAGATCGAACACCTGCAGATGCTCGCCCTCCAGGAGCCCGAGCGGGTCTCCGAGGTGCTCAAGCACTGGATCGGCCGTAACGAGAAGAAAGCATGAGTACCCAGACCAGCGAAAGCACCACCCAGAACGAGCCGACCAGCCGGGTCGTTACGCCGAGCAACCTGCCCAGCCCGGTCGAGCAGGCCGCCATCCTCATGCTCAGCATGGACAAGGAGGCCGCCGCCGGTGTGCTCAAGCACTTCTCCCGCGAGGAGATCATTGCCGTCAGCCAGGCCATGGCGCGTCTGTCCAACATCAAGCTCAGCCAGGTCACCGACGTGATCACCCGCTTCTTCGAGGATTACAAGGAGCAGAGCTCGATCAAGGGCGCCAGCCGCAACTACCTGGCCGACATGCTGGCCAAGGCGCTGGGCGGGGAAATCACCCGCACGCTGCTGGACAGCATCTACGGCGAGGAGATCCGCGCGCGCATGGCCAAGCTGGAATGGCTCGACCCGCGCCAGCTGGCCACCCTGATCGCCAGCGAGCACGCGCAGATGCAGGCGGTGTTCATCGCCTTCCTGCCGCCGGGTCAGGCCACCGACGTGCTCGAGTGCCTGCCCATCGAGCAGCAGGACGACCTGCTCTACCGCATCGCGAACCTCAGCGAGATCAGCAGCGACGTGATCGCCGAGCTGGAGCAGCTCATCGAGCGCAGCCTCAGCGTGCTGACCACCCAGGGCTCGCAGGTGCGCGGCCTGAAGCAGGTGGCCGACATCATGAACCGCTTCAAGGGCGACCGCATGCAGATGTTCGAGTTGCTGCGCAGCCATGACGAGTCGCTGGTCGACAAGATCGAAGAGCAGATGTACGACTTCTTCATCCTCGCCCGCCAGAGCGAGGAGGTACTGCAGGCACTGCTCGAGGTGGTGCCGCTGGAGGAGTGGGTCGTCGCGCTCAAGGGCGCCGAGCCCGAGCTGGTCAAGGCCATCACCGGCGCCATGCCCCGTCGCCAGGCCCAGCAGATGGAAACCATCAAGCGTCGCCAGGGGCCGGTGCCGGTCAGCCGCGTCGAGCAGGTACGCAAGGACATCATGGCCATCGTTCGCGAGATGGCGGCCGATGGCGAAATCCAGATTCAGCTGTTCCGTGAACAGACGGTCGAGTGACAGGCAGGCCCATGACGGTACGAGTGATTCGAGGCGACACCCGAGGCTGGCGCGTCTACCGCTTCCCGCCCCGCCATCGCAGCGTGGTTGGCGGTGAAGGCCAGGAGGATTTCGATCCGGCGGCGCTGCAGCGCGCCCTGGCCGAAGGCTATCAGGAAGGCCAGGAACGCGGCTTCCAGGAAGGCCGCGAGGAAGGTCTGGCGGTGGGCCGTTCCGAAGGCTATCAGCGCGGCCTGGAGGAAGGGCGCGCCAAGGGCCTGGAGGAAGGCCGCCTGCAGGGCCGGCAGCAGTTCGAGCAGGCCTGCGCGCCGCTGGATCGCATGATGGAGTCCTTCCGCGCGGCGGTGAGCGAGTACGAGCGCGGCCGCCGCGAGCAGCTGCTGGAAATGGTCGCCAAGGTGGCCAAGCAGGTGATCCGCGTCGAGCTGACGCTCAACCCGGCGCAGCTGCTGACCCTCGCCGAGGAGGTGCTGAACACCCTGCCGGGCGATCAGGAAGAGGTGCAGATCCATCTCAACCCCGAGGAATGCGCGCGCATTCGCGACATCGACCCGGAACGCGCGCGGCGCTGGAAGCTGGTGCCCGACGAGCGCCTGGCCCACGGCGAATGCCGTGTGGTGACCTCCGAGGCGGAAGCCGACATCGGCTGCCAGCAGCGTCTGGACGCCTGCATGGAAACGCTGGCCGAGCACCTGCGGGTCGAGGGCTGATCGGCCATGTTGCTGGACAGTGACGCCCTCGACGAGGCCCTGAAATCCCTCGACAGCGTCCAGCTGGCCAAGGTCGCCGGGCGCTTGGTACGGGTTTCCGGGCTGATCCTGGAAGGGCTTGGCTGTCACCAGCCGACCGGTCAGCGCTGCTACGTGGAACAGACCGACGGCAGCCTGCTGGAAGCCCAGGTGGTGGGTTTCAACCGCGAAATCACCTACCTGATGCCGTTCAAGAAGCCGCTGGGCCTGGCCACCGGCGCGCGCATCTTCCCGATCCGCGAGGAAGCGCGCCTGCGCATCGACGAGTCCTGGCTGGGGCGGGTGGTCAACGGCCTCGGTGAACCGCTGGACGAACAGGGGCGCCTGGGCGGCGAGGATCCGCTGCCGCCGCTGCCGCCGCCGGTCAACCCGTTGCGCCGCCGCCCGGTGGAGGAGCCGCTGGATGTGGGTGTGCGCGCCATCAACGCGGCCCTCACCCTGGGCAAGGGCCAGCGCGTCGGCCTGTTCGCCGGCAGCGGCGTGGGCAAGAGCGTGCTGCTGGGCATGATCACCCGGCAGACCAAGGCCGATGTGGTGGTGGTCGGCCTGATCGGCGAGCGCGGCCGCGAAGTGCAGGAATTCATCTTCCACTCCCTGGGGCCGGAAGGGCTGCAGAAGGCGGTGGTGGTGGTCGCGCCGGCCAACGAGTCGCCGCTGATGCGCCTGAAGGCTGCCGACCTGTGCCACAGCATCGCCGCCTATTTCCGCGATCGCGGCCAGGACGTGCTGCTGCTGATGGATTCCCTGACCCGCTACGCCATGGCCCAGCGCGAGATCGCCCTGGCGCTGGGCGAGCCGCCGGCCACCAAGGGCTATCCGCCGTCGGTGTTCGGCATGCTCCCGGAGCTGGTGGAAAGCGCCGGCAACGGGGCCGGCGGCAGCGGCAGCTTGAGCGCCATCTACACGGTGCTGGCCGAGGGCGACGACCATCAGGACCCGATCGTCGACTGCGCCCGGGCCATCCTCGACGGTCACATCGTGCTGTCGCGCAAGCTGGCCGAGGTCGGCCATTACCCGGCCATCGACATCGGCGCTTCGGTGAGCCGCTGCATGAGCCAGGTCACCGCGCCGGAGCACCGCAACGCCGCGCGCCAGCTCAAGGAGCTGTACAGCACCTACGAGAAGATCCGCGAGCTGATCCCGCTGGGTGGCTACACGCCGGGTGCCGACCCCAAGACCGACCGCGCCGTGCAGCTGGCGCCGGCCATCGAGCGCTTCCTGCGCCAGGAAACCGGCCAGGACGCCGACCTGGCGTTCAGCGTGCAGACGCTGCAGCAGTTGCTGGGTAGCCGCTGATGAAGGATCAGCTGGACACCCTCGGCAAGCTGGCCGCCATTCGCCAGATGCGGGTGCGCCAGATGCTCGGTCGCGTGCAATACCAGCGCAACCTGTGCCAGCGCTACCGCAACAACATCAGCGGTCTGAACCGGCTGAGCGAGTACGTGGGCGGCACGGAAACCGGCCTGCACCGCCTCAACCAGCAGCAGTACAAGACCAACCTGTACAAGATGATCGACCTGCAGCGCCGCGAGCTGGCCACCGCCGAGGAGCACCTGCAGCGCCTGCAGGACGACCTGCTGCGCGCGATGCGCAGCGAGAAGGCCCTGGAACAGTTCATCGACACCAAGGCCGAGGAATGGAACCGTGAATTGGCGCGTCAGGAGCAGAAGATCCAGGACGCCCTGGCCAGCCAGTCCTGGTGGCGCGGCGCCAGCACCGGTACCTGAACGCTGCGCGGGGGCGGCCGGCGCGACCGGCTCCGCATGGCGTGGATATCGGCACAGATCTTCGTGACACGCAGGTCCGCCACCCGTCGCGCTGGGCCGCCGGCCGTCGCGGGCCGGCCATACTTGCCGGCGAGGTGATCGCCATGTCCGACACGAGCGCCGCGCTGATTCTCGACACCGCCCTCTCGCTGGCCGAAACCCGGGGCTGGGAACGTCTGCAGCTGTATGAGGTGGCCGATGCCCTGGGCATCGGCCTGGATGCCATCGCCCGCCACTATCCCGACAAGGATGCCATGGTGGATGCCTGGTTTGCCCGGGCCGAACAGGCCATGCTGGCCCGCGCCCGGGATGATGACCTGGCGGGCATGCTGCCCGCCGAGCGCCTGGAGGAGCTGATGGCGGCCTGGCTGCAGGCCCTGGACAAGCACCGCGCGCTGCTGGGGCAGATGCTGCTCTACAAGCTGGAGCCCGGACATCTGCACCTGCAGCTTGGCGGCCTGCACAGCCTCAGCCGGGTGGTGCAATGGTGGCGGGCCGGAGCGCGGCTGCGCGGCGTGTGGTTCAACCGCATCGGCCAGGAATGCCTGCTCAGCGGCCTGTTCCTGCGCACCTTCTGCCACTGGCTGCGCCATCCCCACAAGGATCCGGCGGCCATGCGCGCCTACCTGCGCCGGCGCATCGCCACGGCGCCGCTGCGCTATCTGCTCCACTAGCCTCAGGCAAAAGTCGGAAACATTCTGCGCTGGTATTCACTCCGGTCACTGGGCAAGATGACGCGCGTGAATCCATCAAACCATGGGGATCATCCCGGATGCAGCGTTTCCTCAGCATTGCCCTGGCCTTCTGTCTCGGCCTGACCTTTACCCTTGACGCCGATGCCGCACGCTTCGGCGGCAAGAAGAGCTTCGGCTCGGCTCCCGCCCATCAGACCCGCCAGGCCGCTCCCCAGCAGAACCAGGCCCAGGCACCGGCCGCCCGCCCGGGTGCCACCGCGCCCGCCGCCAGCGGCGCTTCCCGTTGGCTCGGTCCGCTGGCCGGCATTGCCGCCGGTGGCCTGCTGGCCGCCATGTTCATGGGTGACGGCTTCGAGGGCCTGCAGCTGATGGATCTGCTGATCTTCGGCCTGATCGCCTTCGTGATCTTCAAACTGATCGCCGCCCGCCGCCGCAAGGCCATGCCGCAGTACGCCACTGCGGGCGCGCCGCCGGTGATGCACCGTGAGGCCTCCGTTCAGGGCGGCGCGACCAATATCTTCGGTCAGTCCATCGGCGGCGCCGCCGGCGCGGCGCCGGTCATCAATGCGCCCGCCTGGTTCAACGAGCAGCGCTTCCTGGAGCAGGCCCGCACCCACTTCCTGGATCTGCAGCAGCACTGGGACGCGGCGGAAATGGACAAGATCGCCGAATTCGTGACCCCGCAGGTGCTGGAGTTCCTGACTCGCGAACGCCAGGCCCTGGGTGACGGTTTCCAGTCCACTTACATCGACAACCTGAACGTGGTGCTCGATGGTGTGGACGACAACCCGGACATGACCGTGGCCACCCTGACCTTCAGCGGCGTGAGCAAGACCTCGCGCTTTGATCAGGGCGAAGCCTTCAGCGAAAGCTGGCGCATGGAACGCGAGCAGGGCGAGAACAAGCCCTGGCTGCTGGCCGGCATCCGCCAGAACGCCTGACCGATTGGGCAGCAGTAGGAACGACCCGGGCTTTGTCCCGGGTTTTTCCTTTGCGCGCCGTGCGCTATAAAGCGCGCATTTCCCCCGGAGCCCTGCGATGGAAGACGTCCTCGACCTGTTGCGCGAACTCAACGAGCCTGTGCCGGTGCCGCTGGAACTGCCGGATGAGGATACGCTGGTGGAAATCCAGGAGCAGATCCTCATCCACCTGCCCTACGAGCTGCGGGAATTCCTGCTCAAGGCCAGCGATGTGGTGTACGGCCACCTGGAGCCGGTGACCGCCAGCGACCCGCATTCCCACACCTACCTGCCGGAAGTGGCGGCCAACGCCTGGGACGCCGGTCTGCCCCGCTACCTGGTGCCCCTGTGCCAGGACGGGCGTGACTACTACGCCGTGGACCCGGAGGGCGAGGTGTTCCTGTGGCGCGAGGAGACCGGCGAGCTGGACGCGGAAACCTGGGAGTCCGTGTGGCACTGGGTGCGCGACGTCTGGCTGGAAGGGCGGATGTAGGCGTCCTCAGAGCCGCTCGACCCGGGCGGCCAGTTGACCGCCCGAGATTCGACAAGTGGCGGCCCGCTGTGTGAGCCGCCCCTTTTCCGTCAGCCCGCCCGCTGCTGCGGCGCCGGCTGCTGCTGGGTGATGCAGTGGATGTTGCCGCCGCCTAGCAGGATCTCGCGGCCGGGCACCATCACCACCTGGTGCTGGGGGAACAGGCGCCTGAGGACCTGTTCGGCCTCGGCGTCGTTCGGATCGTCGAAGGACGGGGCGATGATGCCGCCGTTGACGATCAGGAAATTCACATAGGAACCGGCCAGGCGGATGGACGGGTCGCGCGGCTGGCTGCCGGCCGCCTGGTCGATGCCGGCGCATTCCTCGGCGGTCGCATACAGCGGTCCGGGAATCGGCATGCGGTGCACGGTCAGCTTCCGGCCACGGGCGTCGCGGCTGTTTTCCAGCACCTCGAGCGCCGCCCGACAGCGGGCATGGTTGGGATCCTGCGGATCGTCCGTCCAGGCCAGCAGCACCTCGCCGGGGCCCACGAAGCAGCAGAAGTTGTCCACGTGGCCGTCGGTCTCGTCGTTGTACAGGCCCTGGGGCAGCCAGAGGATGGTGTCCACCGCCAGGTGGTCGCGCAGCACCTGCTCCACCTGTTCGCGGTTCAGGTGTGGATTGCGGTTCGGGTTGAGCAGGCATTCCTCGGTGGTGACCAGGGTGCCCTCGCCGTCCACATGGATGGCGCCGCCTTCGAGCACGAAGCCCGGCGTGGCGTAGCGGGCGCAACGCTCGATGCCCAGCACCTTGCGCGCCACCTGGCTGTCGCGGTTCCAGGGCCAGTAGAGCCCGCCATTGAAACCGCCCCAGGCATTGAACTCCCAGTCCACGCCACGCACCTGCCCGTGATCGTCGATGACGAAGGTGGGACCGGTGTCGCGCATCCAGGCGTCATCGCTGCTGATTTCCACCAGGCGGATGTTCGGCTCGTCGGCCAGGTGCGCGCAGGCATTCTCGTACTGGGCGGCGGAGACGCCCATGGTCACCGGCTCGAAGCGGGCGATGGCCCTGGCCACGGCGCAGAAGGCCGCCTGGGCGGGCTTGCCGCCCAGGCGCCAGTTGTCCGGACGCTCCGGCCAGAGCATCCAGGTCTGGGTATGCGGCTCCCATTCCGCGGGCATGCGGAAACCGTCCGCACGGGGAGTGTCGATACGCATGTCGGGACTCCGGTCGCCGGCCGGCTTGCCGGCGAATCTGCAGGTTGACGCCGCGGGTCAGCGCGCAGCGAATGGATCGGGGCCGTCGGCCCCGCTGAGGGGCATATATAGCCGAGAAATATCGATAAAAGAAGGGTAGCGCTCCCCTTTTTGGAATCTTTCAGACGCCAATTGCCGATAAAAATCGGTTCAGGTCAGGGGCGCGGCTCGCTTGCCCAGCCAGGCCGGCAGGTAGACACCCAGATAGGCGAGCAGCACCCGCAGGCCTTCCTCACGCCAGCGGGGCGTGATCTCGCCGTGCTGTTGCACGGAACTGGCGTACACCCGGTCGGCCAGCTCGATGGCCAGGGCAAAGATGTCCAGCTCCTCGGGCAGCGGTGGCAGCAGGAAGTGGCGG
>DATGNS010000372.1:0-23557 GCA_035306625.1 Pseudomonas sp.
ATAGTTGATGCGCTCGTACAGCTCCATGCGCGTCTGCATGGTGTCGATCACGTTCTTCTGGGTGCCGTCGCGGCGGATGGCCGTGTAGACGTTCTCGGCAGCCTTGTTCATGGCGCGGAACGCCGACAGCGGATAAAGCACCAGGGAAACGTCGACCGAGGCCAGCTCCTCGGTGGTGTATAGCGGCGTGGCGCCGAATTCGGTGATGTTGGCGAGGATCGGCGCCTTCACCCGGTCGGCGAAGGTCTTGTACATGGCCAGCTCGGTGATCGCCTCGGGGAACACCATGTCGGCACCGGCCTCGACACAGGCGGCGGCGCGATCCAGGGCGGCGTTCAGGCCTTCCACGGCCAGCGCGTCGGTGCGCGCCATGATCACGAAGCTGTCATCCGTACGGGCATCCACCGCTGCCTTGATGCGGTCGACCATTTCCTGCTGAGAGACGATTTCCTTGTTCGGACGATGGCCGCAGCGCTTGGCGCCCACCTGGTCCTCGATGTGGATGGCGGCGGCGCCGAACTTGATCATCGACTTCACGGTGCGCGCCACGTTGAAGGCCGAGGCGCCGAAGCCGGTGTCCACGTCCACCAGCAGCGGCAGGTCGCAGACATCGGTGATGCGTCGCACGTCGGTGAGCACATCGTCCAGTCCGGTGATGCCCAGATCGGGCAGACCGAGCGAACCGGCGGCCACCCCGCCCCCGGACAGGTAGATGGCCTTGAAGCCGGCACGCTTGGCCAGCAGCGCGTGGTTGGCGTTGATGGCACCGACCACCTGCAGCGGGTGTTCGGCGGCCACGGCGTCACGGAAACGCTGGCCGGGAGTCTTGGAAGTCATGAGTCACCTCTGTTCTGGTTTTCTACCTGTTGTTCCACGTTGCGGCGGGAGGCCGCGATATGCCGACGCATCAGCAGCTCCGCCAGCTCGCCATCGCCATCGGCGAGGGCCTCCAGAATGCGCTGATGCTCGGTGAATGCCTGCTGGGGCCGGTTCGGCGTGCTGGAAAACTGGATGCGGTACATGCGCACCAGCTGATAGAGGTCGTTGCACAGCAGTTGCACGAGGGTGGCGTTGCCGCTGGCCTGGATGATGCGGTAGTGGAAGTCGTAGTCGCCTTCCTGCTGGTAGTAGCCGCGCCCGGCCTGGAAGGCTTCGTCCCTTTCGTGGGCATCCAGCACGCGCCGCAGCTCGTCGATGTCCGCCTGGGTCATGCGCTGGGCGGCCAGTCGGCAGGCCATGCCCTCGAGCGCCTCGCGGATCTGGTAGAGCTCGACCAGCTCCCGGGCCCCCAGCGAAACCACTCGTGCACCGGCATGGGGAACTCTCACGACCAGGCGTTGTCCCTCCAGCCTATGCATGGCTTCACGCAACGGGCCACGGCTGATGCCGTAGGTTCGTGCCAGCTCCGGCTCGGAGATCTTGCTGCCGGGCGCGATCTCTCCCCGCACGATGGCCGCCTGAATGCGGCGGAAAACCTGCTCCGCCAGGGTTTCCCCTTCGTCCGCCACGGATAACAGTGTGGGTTGCAGCCATTCGTTCATTGTCGACAATCCAGGGATTCCAGCCTTTGAAACATACCGATTACCAGGCTCGGACGCCAGAATTAAGCAACAGAGTGTCAACACATCCCCCAAAGAACCATGCCACCTTGGTCGAGTCCCGGCCCGATCCGGTCATTCACGAAGCGATTCACGTGTGATGAACGGAGCCCGTGCTAGAATCGCCCGCCCCCAGGGCTTGACCGCTACCGCCACCTGGTGCAGGTTCGCCGGGGCTTACGCCAGCCGCCGACCGGTGCCTGACCGCCCCTCACAGTCAGCAAGCCATGGATACATGAAACGTTCCGCATCCCTCCTGTTCCTCTGCCTGTTGTCCGGCTTCGCCAGCGCCGATGCCGTCGAGCAGAAGACCATCTATGGTCTGAATGAATACGCACGGATTCTGGACCTGAACCTGGAGCTGCCTGCCAAGCTCGATACCGGCGCCATGACCGCGTCGCTGAGCGCGCAGCAGATCCAGCGCTTCGAACGCGACGGAGAAACCTGGGTGCGCTTCCATCTTCCCGACGCCGGGCCGGACAGCCCGCCCATCGAGCGACCGCTCTCGCGCATCAGCCGCATCAAGCGCCGAGCCGGAGACTTCAATCCCGACGAGGAGGCCAAGAGCTACACGGCGCGCCCGGTCATCGAGCTGGAGCTGTGCCTGGGTCGAACCCTGCGCACCATCGAAGTGAATCTGACCGACCGCAGCGCCTTTCAGTACCCCTTGCTGATCGGCTCCACCGCCCTGACGGATTTCTCCGCGCTGGTCGATCCCAGTGCCAAG
Source organism: Pseudomonas sp. (assembly GCA_035306625.1). Classification (GTDB taxonomy): domain Bacteria; phylum Pseudomonadota; class Gammaproteobacteria; order Pseudomonadales; family Pseudomonadaceae; genus Serpens. Next base: position 2,326 of record DATGNS010000372.1, read on the forward strand.
TACGTGGCCGGCAGGCCCGCCTGCCCGACCCCTGAAGCAAATCCTGCCGAGTAGACAGCTCCATGCGCTCACTGACCCTGCATCTGAAAATCCTCATCACAGTACTGGTGGCGCTGGGCGTGCTGACCACGGGCTACCAGATCTTCGTGCTCGGCATTCCGCTGACCGAAGACGAGACCGCGGACCTGTGGAACATCGATGCCCGGGTGGAATTCCAGGCCAATCCCAGGGAGCCGGTGAAGGTTCAGATGTTCGTGCCGCCACCGGCGGCGAACCATGTCAGCCTCAACGAGAGCTTCATCTCCAACAACTACGGGGTGAGCATCAACCGCATCGATGGCAACCGGCGGGTCACCTGGTCCGCGCGCCGCGCCAGCGGCGCCCAGACCCTGTATTACCGGATGGTGCTGACCAAGCGTTACGGCGGCGAGCAGAGCGAGGACAAGGGTCCGATCTTCCGCGAGAGCATTCCGGTGGAGGGGCCCGAGAAGATCGCGGCGGAAGCCCTGCTGGCACCCATACGCCAGCACTCGGCGGATGTGGAGACCTTCATCAGCGAGACCATCAAGCGGGTCAACAACCTCAACGACGACAACGTCGGCCTGCTGCTGGGCGGCGATCGCTCCACGGCCAACAAGGCCCGGGCCATCGACCTGCTGCTGTCCATTGCCCATGTGCCCATGGAGCGCGTGAATACCATCCGTCTGGCCGCCGGGGTCGCCCAGACGCCCGAGCTGTGGCTGCGCAGCTACAACGGCAGCCAGTGGCTGTACTTCAACCCGGAAACCGGCGAGCAGGGCCTGCCGGCCGACCGGCTGATCTGGTGGTTCGGGGAAGAGCCGCTGATCAGCGTCGAAGGCGGCCGCAATCCGCACGTGGAGTTCACCCTCAACAACAGTCAGATCAACGCCATCCGCCTGGCGCAACTTTCCGACGCCCAGGCCCAGGCGGGCTTCCTGGAATACTCCCTGTACGGCCTGCCCCTGCAGACCCAGCAGACCTACCAGATCATGATCATGATTCCCATCGGCGTGCTGGTGATCCTGATCCTGCGCAACCTGGGCGGCCTGCAGACCCTGGGTACCTTCACCCCGGTGCTGATCGCCCTGGCGTTCCGCGAAACGGAACTGGGCTTCGGCATCCTGCTGTTCACCCTGGTCACTGCGCTGGGCCTGCTGCTGCGTTCCTATCTGGAGCATCTCAAGCTGCAGATGCTGCCGCGCCTGTCGGTGGTGCTCACCTTCGTGGTGGTGCTCATGGCGGTGATCAGCCTGCTCAGCCACAAGCTGGGGCTGGAGCGGGGACTGTCCATCGCCCTGTTCCCGATGGTGATCCTGACCATGACCATCGAGCGCCTGTCGATCACCTGGGAGGAACGGGGTGGCACCCACGCCTTCAAGGTGGCGGTCGGCACCCTGGTGGCCGCCACCCTGGCCTACCTGCTGATGAGCGTTCCGGAGCTGACCTACTTCATCTTCACCTTCCCCGGCGTGCTGCTGATCATGGTCGCCTTCATGCTGGCCATGGGTCGCTACCGCGGCTACCGGCTGACCGAGCTGTTCCGCTTCAAGGCATTCCTGAAGGACTGACGCATGCTGGGACTCTGGAAAACCTGGAAGGCCCTGGAAGCCAAGGGCATCATGGGCATCAACCGCCGCAACGCGGACTATGTGCTCAAGTACAACAAGCGCAGCCTGTATCCGGTCGTCGACGACAAGATCCTCACCAAGCAGCGCGCCCTGGCGGCCGGCATCCGCGTGCCGGAGATGTACGGCATCATCGAGACCGAGAAGCAGATCGAAGGTCTCGACAGGATCATCGGCGAACGCAACGACTTCGTCATCAAGCCGGCGCAGGGCGCCGGCGGTGACGGCATCCTGGTGGTAGCCGACCGCTTCGAGGGTCGCTACAAGACGGTGTCAGGCCGCATCATCAGTCATCAGGAAATCGAACAGCAGATCTCGACCATCCTGTCCGGGCTCTATTCCCTGGGCGGGCACCGGGATCGGGCGCTGATCGAGTATCGCGTCACCCCCGATCCGATCTTCCGGAGCATCAGCTACGAAGGCGTGCCGGACATTCGCATCATCGTACTGATGGGTTATCCGGTGATGGCCATGCTGCGCCTGCCCACCCGGCAGTCCAATGGCAAGGCCAACCTGCACCAGGGCGCCATCGGCGTCGGCGTGGACCTGGCCACCGGCATCACCCTGGGCGGCACCTGGCTGAACAACAAGATCACCCGCCACCCCGACACCGGCAACGCGGTGGATGGCGTGCAGCTTCCGGACTGGGACGGCTTCATGCGCCTTGCGGCCAACTGCTACGAGCTGTGCGGCCTGGGCTACATCGGGGTGGACATGGTGCTGGACCAGGACCAGGGACCAATGATCCTGGAGCTCAATGCGCGGCCCGGCCTGAACATCCAGATTGCCAACAACTGCGGCCTGACCCTGCGCACCCAGGCTGTCGAGGAGCATCTGGCAGCCCTGGCGAGGAAGGGCGAGACGGAAACTCCGGATCAGCGGGTACGCTTCGCCCAGGAGCTGTTCGGTCACGTGCAGACCGCCTGATCAGCGCAGCAGCGTCAGCTCGAAGCTGCCCTGCTCGCCGTGACGGTGCACCTGCAGGCCGGTCTCGTTGACCTCCAGGGCCTTCAGCGGCCGCTTGAAGGGTCGATTGTCCAGCGTCATGCGCGCGCGATCCTCCTCGGTGGTCAGGATCAGCACATAGCGCTCGCCACGGCCACCGAAGACCGGCACCGTGCCCTCCAGAAAGGCGTAGCGATGCCAGCTTTCCGGGTGCAGCGTCGAGATCGCCTCGCTGACCAGTCGTGTGGGCCGTCGTGCCTCATCGAGGAACAGCAGGGTCGGATAGACCAGTTCCCGGTTGGCAAAGCTGCGCACCCTCAATCCGTAGCGCTGACCGGCGGGGGGCAGCCTGACGCCCACGTATCGGCTATCGAAATGCGCCATCTTCAGGCGCGGCGAGAAATCATTGAGTTCCTCGTAGCGGGACTCTCCCATTGATAGTTCGATGAAATCGCTGTCCGACAGCTGCTCGCAACAGCGCTCCAGCAATTCGCGGTACTGCTCCGCCACCGCCCCGCTCTCCCGTCCGGGCGCGCGGTCATCCGCCAGCGACTGGCCATCCAGTGCCGGCAGGGCAAACTCGATCTGCCGCCCCTCGCTGAACCTGAGTGGCTCGGCGGCCGGCCTGGCCAGCACTGCTCCCTGCCCCAGGGGCGAGTTGCGCACGCGCCCCCGGTCATCCACCCAGGTGAAATAGGCCTGTTCGCGGCCCGGCCTCTGGAAGTTGCGCTCTTCCAGCCACTCCGAGTCCACATACTCGTCGTCCAGCGGATCAGGGGCCTTTCCGGAGGGTGCGCCCTGCTTCTCTTCCGCGACGTGAAAGCTGCTCTGCAGGGCACCGCTGGCATCCACCCAGGTGAAGTAACGACGCTTGGTTTCCGAGCCGCCCAACGTGGCGCTCCAGCCCTCACCATCCCGGCGCGGCGCCACTCCTCTATGAACCTGTCCGCTGCGCGTCTCGATGAAGGTGTTGTGGATCCGCCCCTGATCATCCAGCCAGGTAAGATAGCGGCCCTGCCCCGCCGAAACCGACAGGGACAGGGCCATGATCGACAACAGCGGCAACCACTTGCCCATGGCGATCCTCAGAAGGTGGTCCTGTAGCTCAGGGAAAAGATGTAGGCCTTGACCGTGGTCTTCACGTCCAGGTCAGCGTAGGGGTTGTACACCATGTCCAGCAGCCCCGAGCAGTTGATGTTGCAACTGGTGCCGGCCGGAATGTCCTGCTTGCTCACCAGGTAGTTGAAGCCGAGATCGATCTCGGTGTCCTTGTCCCAGCGGTAGCCGGCACCGAAGCCGTACAGATCCGCATCCCCCAGGGGCGCGAGGATATCCGCCTTGTTGCTGGGGATCGCCGAGGTTCGCGGCTCGAAGCCCATGCGCAGGCTGAGACGGTCGTTCACGTCGTACTGCACCCCCAGGGCCCAGCTCCACACGGATTCGTAATCGCGATCCAGGATGAGCGTGCGGTTGGTGGCATTGTCGGGCGCGAACAGCATGGCGATGGTCAGCAGGTCCAGTTGCCGGTCGAACTCCAGCTCGAGATTGTCCCAGCTGCCGTAATCGGTCCACTTCAGGTCCAGGTTGAACTGCCAGCGCGGCAGGGGGCGCACCTTGATGCCAGTGGCGAAATGCGCCGGATGGGTCACGTCCAGCGAAATGTTGCCTCGCTCGTTCTCCCAGACGCCATCGGGCGTGATACTGGTGAAGATGGCGCCGAACAGCGAGCTGTCCAGCCCCTTCCAGAAATTCTGCCAGTTATCCGTGTACTTGATGTGGTACTTGCCCTGCAGCCGCATCTTCGCTTCGCTCTGATACACCGCACCCAGGGAGAACCAGTCGGTCGGCTCCCACAGGAAGCCCAGGTTCCAGGTCGGCGACAGCGTCTGCTGCATGTCGATTTCCATGTTCGCCAGGTCGGTGAAGGGACCGAACGGGGCGCCACAGAGATTGATCAGCACGTCCATCGGGTTGCCGTCGATGGTGCACAACGCATCCTGAACGGCAGCCACCACCCCGGTGAGCATGCCAGGCGCCCGGAAGTCCTGCTTCAGGGCCAGGGCCTGATGGGAGAAACCGATCGAGAGGCCCACGGAAAACTCGTCATTGACCTCATAGGCCACCGAAGGCGAGAAGTAGGTCAGACGTTGCAGGGCGATTTCCTGACCCATGTAGCGACCAGGATCATCCTTGTCACGCCGGAAACCTACCGCCTGGGGCGTATAGATGTTGGTGGCGAAGGTGAACTTCGAGCCCGGAGGATTGATGGAGACGCCGGCAAGCGGGGCGACCAGCACCGGGACATCCACGGGGCCCACGCCCGGCAGGTACATGGCCGAGGTGGTGGTGCGGCTGCGCGTGCCCACGATGGGGTCGTTCTTGAAATTGAAGAAGTGCTCGCCATAGTTCGGCGGCGCATCGAACTCGGCGCGGATATCCATCACCCCGGTAATCAGCTTGAGGGCTGTCTGGCGCCCCTTGAGCTTGGTCAGGGCCGCCGGGTTGTAGTGCACTGCATCGAGGCCACTGCTGTCAGCGGTGATGGCATTGCCCAGGGCCATCGCCTTGGGGTTACCCACGGTCAGGTTCTGGGAGAATTGTGCCTGGCTTTCCATTGCCCAGAGCAGGATCGCCCCGGCAATCGCGCGCGCAAGCGGCGAAGTTCGCTTTTTCATGGGCTATCCGCCTGCGCGTTATCGGGCCTTGAGGCCTTTGATATCCAGGGGCATGGAGAACCCCAGCAGGACATCCGGCGAATCCTCGGTCAGACCGAAGCCGGCGTTGACGTTCACGATGCGGTCCGGGGAAGTGCGCAGGCCCAGCGAGAAGTTCATGACCGCACTGGTCTGCTCGTTGCCCTCACCGGAGACATCCGCGAAGCGGAACTTGGGCTTGAGGTTGTGGGCCATCTGGTAGGAGGTGGCCAGCGACACGTCATAGGACAGTGCATAGGCGAAGCCCATGCTCAGGCTGAAGGTCCCGCCGGGGTGAACTTCCTCCAGCAGGCGCCCGCCGCGCACCTGGTCGATATCCTTGATGGGCGTGTTGTAGGCGTAGCCCAGGGAGCCGAACAGCACCACCGGGTCGAGGATATGGGACACGTTGGCACCCAGGCCGAGGCTGTAGTAGCCATTGCCTGTCGACAGGTCCCGGTTGATGTTGATGTCGTAGGGGCTTTCGCCGGTGGGCAGGCCCAGGTTGAAGTACAGGGTGGTCACCGGCCGCCCCCGCACCGAGGTCCAGGGCTGCCAGCGCAGGCTGGCGGACAGGTCGCCGATGCTGTAGACGTCCAGATCCCGCTCGGTGTCGTACTTGGCAACCAGCGGCAGGCGTACGCTGAAGGTCAGGTTGTCCCAGACACCGTAATCGAAGGTGAAGGCGTTGGTGAAGGTATGCTGTGCCTCGCTCTGGCCGACGACGCTATAGACGGAGGTGCCGTTGTTTTCCGCGACCCGCACGGTCTGGATCGCCATGTCGCGAGTCAGTGAGTAGTCGAAACCGTAGGTCAGCGTACGCTCGCCCTTTCGGAGGAGCGTGTAACTCTGCTCCGCCGCCTGGAACACTTCTTCCAGGGCCTTGGTGCTGTCCGCGTCTTCTTCCTTCTTGCTCAATGCTTCCCGGGCTTGTTCGATACTGCTTTCTTCGGCCCAAGCCGGCCCCGCGCTGACCAGCGAAATGATCGCCAGCCACGCCAGTCCCCGAACTCCCATGGTCAACCCCTTTGAATATTTTTTGATCCGGGTCGCGCGTCCCCTGCGCGATTATTTTTATTTGCGGCGTATGTACTGGGTTTCCAGCAACTGGCCGGCGGAGCCCATCTGGGTCGCCTGGTTCTCGGTGAACTTGGCCAGCATCGGAAATTCTCTGAAAGCCAGCAGGCTGGTGGTCCTGTCATCGACCAGACGCAGATCCTGCTCGCTGAGAGCGAGGGCGTTCACGGGCGGCCGCTCGCCCGGATAGACGATGAACACCACGTTCTGATCCCAGACCTCTTCGAAGCGGGCCTGGGTGAAGCTGATGCTGCCCAGCGCCGGATCAGCGACATAAACGCGTCCGTCGCGGATCTCTCGCAGCACCACGAAATGTTTGAAACCGGCGTATTCGATGGGCACGATGCCCGGATGCTCGAGGCTTTCCAGGTCCTTGAACTCGGCGCGGAAGCCGCCGCTCTGATAACCCAGCGCCGCAGTGAAGCGTTTCATGTCCAGCAGCGAGAAACCCCGTCGCTCGGCGATCTTCTCCGCCTCGCCGAAGTGGAGAAGCCCCTCCATGACCTGGCGCTCGTCCAGATTCAGACCCAGGTAGTAGTCCAGCACCGTCGTCAGGGCTGCCGAGCCGCAGCTGTAGTCATAGGCCTGACGAACCACATTGCGGTACTTGAGCTGGCTCAGGGGTTCGACGACGACCGACTCGCGTATCGGCCCGGCAACCGTCAACCCGTGACTCACGTTCAGGCTGCCTTCCGGTACGGTCCTGGTTTCCACCGCCTCGGTGAACCCCCAGACCGCCAGCAGGCTTCCCAGCAGAATTTCTATCATCACTGTTCTCTCGATCCGGGAATCCGCCGGTTGCCCGGCGGATTGTCAGACGCGGTGTCCGAGGATCAGTGGCCCCAGATCCGCAGCTGGGTACCAGCCATGTTCTGATCGATGATGGCCAGAGAACCGAGGCTTGCGCCGCCGTCACCGACACGGATGGCACCGATGGAAACCTGACCAGTCATTTCCGGCAGGGTGATCTGCAGCTGGTCGGTGGCGGTGCCGCCGATGGTGTTGGTCACCACGTCGATCATCAGGGGGTTGTCATCGGTGATGCTGAAGCCGGTCATGGAGACGTTTTCCAGACGCAGGGTACCGGTACCCGAAGCGTCGCTATCGCGGTAGACGATGGCGCCGATGGTGCCGTTGAAGTCACCGGCGATGCTGATGCCGTCCTGACCGCTGATGCCGGCCAGGGCAGCGTCATCCAGGGAGCGGAGGTCGGCCTGAGCCATGAACGGAACAGCGAGGAAAGCGGCAGCCAGAGCCAGTTGGTTCAATTTCATTGTTGTTATCTCCAGAAGGTTCGGTTCGCTAGGGATCATCCAACACTGTCGAGGCACCCGCCTCGACAGCAGGAGCGCGTCGTCTCGCCCTGCCGCAGCACTGCGGTCGGCAGTCGGAATGCACCGATTCGTCCTGGGCCTAAAAACTAATGGGGCTTTGCCTGGCTGCCAGCCTATCCAAGGGATGGCGCCGTCAGGACTCGCCCAGCAACCCCATGCTCTTGCCCTTGAGCACCGCCTGGGTGCGGCTGCGCACCGCCAGCTTGGCGAACAGGTTGTGCAGATGCCATTTGATGGTGGCTTCCGACAGATGGATCGCCTGGGCGATGTCGCGATTCGACAGACCAGCCGCCACGAGCCGCAGAATCTCCCGCTCCCGGTGATTAACCAATTGATTTTCCTCGATCTTTTCAGGATCGACGGTCAAGCGCCGGCACTGTTCGCGCAGCAGCGCCCCCAGACTGGACCAGGCGGGGGCGCTGGGCCAGGCGTCCCAGAGCGGCAACAGCCAGAGCGCGTCATCGAGAAACAGTCTCCGGTAACCGCGCTGCCAGGCATCGCCCACCGCCTGCTCCAGCAGGGAGAAGGCCTTGTCGCTGTTACCCTTGCGCCAATACGCTACGGACAGTAACAGGCTCAGGCGCAGGCGCCGGTCGCGCTGATGCTCGCCGGACTGGACCGACAGCAGCGGCTCCAGCACTGCCTGGGCCCGCTCCGGGCGCCCTTCGCTGAGTGCCAGGCGCGCCTGGGATAGGCTCAGGGCGGCAAAGGCGTCCGGATAACGGCCGACATCCAGGCGCTCCAGATGCCTTTCCAGTTGCAGACAGGCCCTTTCCGCCTCGTTGGGACGCCCCAGCCAGAGCAGGAAGCTCACCTTGCACGCCATCGACAGGGCAAAGACCCTTTCGTAACCGGCCCCCTGCAGGCCTTGCAGCCATTCCTCCAGCTCGGCCAGTCCCTGCTCCGGCTCACCGGCGTAGAAGCGGGCCCGCACCATGACCAGGCGCGCCCGGTTGATCAGTTCGATGGGCGTGGCCACGTCGCGCCAGGTGGTCGCCAGCGGCAGCTCGGCCAGGATGGCGGCGTGCCGGTCCTGTTCATACAGCAGGTCCGCGTAGGCCAGCGACAGCGGACCACCGACCCGACTGCGCCGGCCGAACACCTGCTCGCCCCGCCTGCGCGCCGCCTCGGCGATGGCACGGCCGCGTTCCAGCTCACCGTACTCCTTGCTGATCAGCGCTTCGATCAGGCTGGTCACCACATCCAGGTAGGCGCTGTCCACCTCGCGCAGCTCGGCGCGCGCCAGGGCGATGGTCTTGCCCGCTTCGGCAAAGTCGCCCAGCAGGGCCAGTGCCGCAGATTGCACACAGGCCAGACTGGCCCGAAATACCGGCTGATCACCGGGCACCAGAGCGAGCCACTGGCGGGAAATCTTCAGGCAGCCTTCCAGCTTGTCCTGGTAGAGCAGCACCAGCGCCTTGAGCACCTGGGTGGCCCCCAGCAGCTCGATGAGGCCCGCATGGGGTGCCGTTCCCCGTCCACGCATGAGCTGCCCGCTCACCTCGTCGATCAGCGCCTCCGCCTCGGCAAAACGCTGATCGAAGGCCAGCTGCCAGGCGTAGAACAGGCGGAACACCGTATGCTCGCGAATCTGCTCGGTGGGCACCTGCTTGAGCAGGCTGAAGACTCCATAGGCGCGGTTGCCGGCCACCAGCCGGGCACCCTGGCGTTCCAGCAGACCTGCGGCCAGGCTGTAGTCCCTGGCGCGCAACGCGTAGGTTATGGCACGGTCGGCGTGCCCCTGCGCCTCGCTCCAGCGAGCCGCCGCCAGCAGCAGCGGCGTGGCGCTGCCGCACCGGGCCAGGCGGCCCTGCAGGTACTCGGCAAACAGATGATGGTAGCGGAACCATTTTCCCTGCTCGTCCAGTGGCACGAGAAACAGCTGCTCGCGCTGCAGGCGGGCCAGGATGTCGGCGCTGTCCGCGCGGCCGGTCAGGGTGTTGCACAGCTCGACACAGAACTCGTCCAGTACAGAAGTCTGCTCCAGGAAGCGGCATAACTCGTCCGGCAGTCCGCACAGCACATCTTCGGCAAGGTAATCGGCCAGGTTGCGCTCGGTACCGCTCAGCGCCGTCATGAAGGCTTGGCTGTCGCCGTGGCGCACGAGGGCGTGCCTCGCCAGTTGCAGGGCGGTGATCCAGCCTTCGCTGCGCCGATGCAGATAGTCGAGGTCGGTGTCGGCCAGCTCGAGCAGGGGGAAGCGGCGAAAATACTCCGCCGTCTCGGCGCGACTGAGGCGCAGTTGCGCAGCCCCGACCAGCACCTGGCTGCGCTGATCGGTATCGCCCAGGAACTGCGGCATGCAGCGGCTGCTGATAATCAGATACAGGCGAGGCGGCAAGTTGTCGAGCAGGTACTGGATAACCGTGGGAAAGCCGGGGTGATTGACCCGATGCACATCATCCAGGATCAGGTACAGGTCCTGCCGCAGCCCCACCAGCTCCGTCCGGAGCGTTTCCATCAGGACGTCCATGGGCGGGGGCAGGGATTCGCGCAACAGCGCGGCGGTTCTGCCGCCGAACTCCGGGACTGCCCGTTGCAGCGCGGCCAGCAGGTACGCCAGCAGGCGCCGCGGTTCGGCATCGGCTTCGTCGCAGGTCAGCCAGGCCACCGTTTCCCCCGCCTGCATCAGCCGCCGGCGCAGCAGGGCCAGCAACGTGCTCTTGCCATAGCCGGCCGGCGCGCTGACCAGCAGCAGCGGTCGACGACGGTTGTGCAACAGCTGTTCGACCAGTGCTTCGCGGGGCAGCAGTGCCGGGCTGTCCAGCCCTGCGGGGAACAGCTTGCCGGGCAGGACAATCGGCCAGGGGGCATGGGGATCAAGCACAGTCATGCCAGTACTCCCAGATCCCGGGCGCGCCGTATGGCCTGCGTGCGATTGCGCACCCGGAACTTCTCGTAGATGTTGTGCAGATGCCATTTCACGGTGCCCAGGGCAAGGCCAAGGCACTGGCCGATGGCCTCGTTGGACAGGCCCTCGGCCGCCAGACGAATGACCTCCAGTTCCCGCTCCGTCAGGGCCTCGCCAGGATTCTCCTGCTCGCCCTCGGCCTGCCCGCCCGGCCAGAGACCGATCAGCTCGCGCAGAAAGCCCTGCAGGGCGGGCTGGCGTTCCACCGATTCCAGGCGCTGCAGGAGGTCACGCACCTCCGCGCCCTCCTCGATGAACAGCGCGCGGGCACCCTCCCGCTCGGCGCCCAGCAGGCACTGGGTCAGCAGGCTCTGGGCGCGCTCGTGGTAGCCGAGCCGCTGATAGCTGACGGCGGCCAGCGCATCCAGGCGCAGGCGCTGCAGCTCCTGCCAGCCCGGCGGCAGGAGGCCACGCAGCTGGTTGATCTCGTGCAGCGCCTCGCTGTAGTTGTGGCGAGCCTGGTGCAGGCGCACGCGGGTCAGCCCCAGAGCCCACCGCACGGGGTTGAAGTTCTGCTGTTCGTAACAGCCCATCTGGCGCTCCCAGTCGACCGCCTTCAGGCGCTGCTCGGCGCGCCTGATGCGCTCGGTTCCCGGCTCCTGCAGCAGCGCAAGGATCTCCTCGGCCACCGCCTGGGCATAGAACCGCCAGGACTGATGGCGGGCGGTGAGGTTCTGGACCTCCACGAGGGTGTTCTGGGCCACCCGATTCTGACCCTGCAGGCGTTGCAGACGCGCCAGGCAGAGCATGCCCCGAGCATAGAGATCAATGGGATTGATGACGTCGACGGCGTCCAGGGCAGCGCGCAGCCGCTCTTCCAGACCCTCGAAGCGACCCTGCTGGTAGGCGATCAGCGACGCGCAGATTTCCGGCAGCACCATGGCGGCACCGCCTGGCTCCATGCACGACCTGCCACGGCTGAGCAGTTGCCTGGAAAGCATGTCCGCCTGACACAGGCGGCCCTGCTGCAGGTTGAGGAAGACCTCCAGGTTGCCCAGCTGCATATCCAGATAGTGGCCCTCCAGAAAGTGGTTGCGCTGGCGGGCCAGTCCGATCAGGCGCCGAGCCTGTTCGGGCTGTGCCAGGGCCGCGTGGGCCAGCGCACCCATCAGCAGGATGGCCGCTTCCAGGAAGGCGCTCTGCTGGCCCAGGCGTGTCTCGATCCGCCGAACCAGCGCCACGCATGCGGACAGGTCGTCCTTCTGCAGAGCCAGCATGGCCTTGACCGCCAGCACTGCCAGGCGTCCGTCCTGCAGGGGGCCCTCGTCCAGGTTGGTCCAGCAGGCGAGCAGGTCGTCCAGCACCCGGTTGGCCTCGGCAAGTGACAGCGTGGCCGCCTTGTCCCAGGCATCCACCAGCATGAGAATCGGTTGGCGCTGCACCAGGGCGTCCGGAATCCTGTGGCGCCAGCGATAGAGACGGCGCAGCTGACCGCGATTGATCAGCTCCAGGCCATAGCCGCCCACCAGGGCGGCCAGCATTTCCGCATCCTCGGCCAGGCAGGCATGCTCAATGGCCAGCGCCTGCATGTGGTGGTTGGTGAACCACAGGCTGACCTTGAAATGCAGTTGGCGGAAGCGCTCCGCGTTCTCCCGGCGCAGTCGCTCCTGCAGGAAAGCGGCGAACTGCCGGTGGAAGCGATACCAGCCCCGCTCGCGGTCCAGTGGAATCAGGAACAGCTGGCGGGCCTCGAGCTCCTCGAGCACTTCCTGCCCCTCGTCCCGCCCGGTCAATGCCGCCACCAGCTCACGGTTGAGCCGCGACGGCACTCCGAGGGTGAGCAGCGTTTCCCGCATCCGCGGCGGCTGCTCCTCGAACAGCCGGGTCAGATCATCCGGCCAGGGACTTGCGGGGGTGGGCGATCCGGCCAGCGCCGGGCGGGCGTGCAGCACTCCGGCCAGCCAGCCTTCGGTCTGCCCGTGCAGGGTCTGCAGCGCGTCCTCCTCCAGCGCCGTCCGGGCCTGCACCAACTCTCGTGTCTCGTCGAGGGACAGGGACAGGTCTCCCAGGCCGATTTCCAGCAGTTGCCCCTTGGCACGCAGGGCGGCGAGATTGAATGCCGGCCGCTGATCGCAGGCGATGACGAGGGTCAGACCGGGCGGCGCCAGACGGATGAAGCGGCTGAGCGCGGCCAGCAGGTCGGCATCGGTGATGGCCCAGTCATCCAGCACCAGCAGCAGCGGTCGCGACAGCTCTCCCAGCTCGCTCAACAGGCCTTCCAGGACCTGGGTGGCGGACAGGCCCGCCCCGCTTGCCAGCCGCTTCAGCAGCCCGTCGCCGATGCCGGACAGGTGGATACGCAACGCCCGCAACAGGCGCGCCAGGAAATGGGCAGGCTCGTTGTCGCTGGCTCCCAGCGACAACCAGGTACAGGCAGTGCCCTGCGCCTGTCGGCAGGCGATGAGTTCCGCCAGCAGGCTGCTCTTGCCAGAGCCGGCCGGCGCGCACACCAGTATCAGACGGGCATCGGCATGCTGTGCCAGCAGGCTGTGCAGTCGGCGCCGCAATACATAGCCATCCGGCAGGGCGGCGAGAAACCGCCCGGACGGGTGCGCAAGGCCGCCCACTGTTTCCGAGACGACATCCATGGTCTGAATCCCTTGATGCTTATAGTTATCGTTATGCAAGCCCGGGGGCCCCGGAGGGATGGCCCGATACTACCTACCACTCGTCCGGCTCGCCAGTCATGGAGCAGCCCTAGGACAAGGCACATGAGCGGAATACAATCCCCGTCACGTAACTGCCGCCTGCCTCCATGCCTATCTGTCACCATCACCCGCTGCCCTACCAGGCGGACCCGACCCGGCGCTTTGCCCTGCTGCGCCACGCACCCGGCGCGATACTGCTGGACAGTGGCCGGCCCGCCGCCGGACGGGGACGTTATGATCTGATGTCCGCCTGGCCATTGGCCTGCCTGAGTCCGGAACCCGACGAAGTAGCCAATTCGTTCCTTGCTCGCCTGCGCGAGGCGCTCGCCCTGCTCGGCCCCGCCGCCGCCCCGGCCGGCATGGAGCTGCCGTTCACCGGTGGTCTGATGGGTTACCTGTCCTACGATTTCGGGCGACGCATTGAGCGGTTGATGAGTCAGCCGTTGACCGGCTCCGGTTTCCCGGACGCCCGGCTGGGCCTGTATGCCTGGGCGCTGGTGAGCGACCATGCCCGCCGCACCACGCAGCTGGTGTTCCATCCCGCTCTCGCCGCCGCGGAGCGTGCGCGCCTGATCGCACTGTTCGACTCCGATGCTGCCCCCGTTGAAGCATCCCCGTTCGCCCTGCTGACGCCCTTCCGGGCCGAGCAGGACGCCGAGCAGTACCGTCAGGCGATCCTGCGCATCCAGGAGTACATCCGCGCCGGCGACTGTTACCAGGTGAACTATGCCCAGCGCTTCAGCGCCGCCTGCGACGGCGATGCCTGGCAGGCCTACCTGGCGTTGCGGGCCGCCTGTCCGACCCCCTTTTCCGGCTTTGTGCCGGACCCGGAGGGCACCCTCCTCAGCCACTCCCCCGAGCGCTTCCTGCATGTCTGCGACGGCAGGGTGGAAACCCGACCGATCAAGGGCACCCGCCCCCGCGGGACCACGCCGGCGGAGGATAGACGCCAGGCCGAAGCGCTGCTGAGCAGCACCAAGGATCGTGCGGAAAATCTCATGATCGTCGACCTGCTGCGCAACGATCTGGGGCGCAGCTGCCGGACCGGATCGGTGCGGGTTCCCCAGCTGTTCGCGCTGGAGAGCTACCCCAACGTGCACCATCTGGTGAGCGCGGTGACCGGCGAGCTGGCCGCCGGCAGGGACGCGCTCGACCTGCTGGCCGGCGCCTTTCCGGGCGGCTCCATCACCGGCGCGCCGAAGATTCGCGCCATGCAGATCATCAACGAGCTGGAGCCCAGCCGGCGCTCCATCTACTGCGGCTCACTCCTCTACCTGGACGTGCGCGGCAATCTGGACAGCTCCATTGCCATCCGCAGCCTGCTGGTCAGGAACGGCGAGATCAGCTGCTGGGGTGGCGGCGGCATCGTCATGGACTCCGAATGGCAGGCCGAATACCGCGAATCCATCGCCAAGGTCGAGGTACTGCTGCGCACCCTGGAACAGCTTCGCTCCCAGGGCCGCTGAAACCCTCTTCCGGGCGCCGGCCGTCCCGCCACTGCGCGGCAAATGGTCCCAAATGTGACGGCTCCGCCCGATGGCGACTCGGCAGCGGCGCGCAGCTTGCTTAAACTGCGCGCTTGCCTCGCAGTTCTCGAAGGATTCACATGCCCAGCCTGAATCGCCTCATCCTGATCAACACCCACCTCAAGGGTGTCGTCGAGCTGGTGGTGGACGACCACACCAACATCTGTGGCACCAACGCGTCCGGCAAGACCACCCTGCAGCGCCTGGTGCCGGTGTTCTACGGCGAGTATCCGAGCCGCGTGGTGCCGGCCACCCGCGACAGTTTCGAGCGCTGGTATCTGCCCACCGAGCAGAGCTTCATCGTCTACGAATACCAGCGCATGGACGACGAGCCGTGCCAGGCGATCCTGGCAGCCAGCAGCGATGGCCGGGGCGTGGACTATCGCCTGGTACACAAGGGCTTCGATCTGGAGGACTACATCCGCAGCCGCCAGGGCGACAGCATCGTCTGCCGCACCATGAACGAGCTGGGCCGCCATTTCCGTTCGCTGGGCATCACCGTCAGCAACCAGCTCAATACCCGCCAGTACCGGGCGATCATCCAGAACGACCGTACCCTGCTGGCCGCCGACAGCCAGCGCAGCGAACTGCGCCAGCTGGCGCGCCAGTTCTCCCTGTGCAGCGGCGAGCACAGCCTGCGCCATATCGAGAAGCTGGTGCGCGCCGTGCATTCGCGCGAGGGCAAGATGGAGACCATCAAGTCGATGGTTGCCGCCATCCTCGAAGAAGACGGCGTCGCCCCGCCGACCACCCACCTCAGCGCCCAGAAGGTGGAGCAGTGGATTCGCGACAGCCAGCTGATCCAGGGCTTTGCCGACCTGCGCCCCGATTTCGCCCTGCTGGAGCGCGATTTCCTCGAGCTGCAGAGCTGCGAGGCGCGCCTGAGCGGTCTGCTGCAGGCCTTCCGCACCGACGAGCCGCAGCTGTTCGCCCGCCAGGAGACCCTGAAGAGCGAGCTGGAGCAGCTCGGCTTCGAGCTCAACCACCTGGAAGGCAACTGGAAGGAGCAGCGCGATGCCCTGAACCTGGCGCTGTCCCAGGTCCAGGCCCGCATCACCAGCGACGAGGAGCAGCTCAACCATATCGAAGAGCAGTACCAGCAGTACCTGGACTCGGACATCGACCAGGCCAAGGCCGACCTGGAAAAGCTCGACGGCTGGAAGCTGGAACTGGACAACCTCAAGGAACGCCTGCGCCTGCTCACCGAGCAGCATGCCGACGTCCAGAACGCCTACCTGGAACGCAAGCAGATCGTCCAGGAGCGCCAGCAGGAAGCCCTGGATCGCCTGCGCGGCCAGGAAGACAAGGTGCGCGACGAGCTGGCCAGCCGCACCCAGCAGAAGCACGATGCACTCAGCCAACTGGACAAGTCCTTCGCCAACCGCCGCCAGGAAGCCGAGACCGGCTACCGCGAGCAGAAGCACGCCCGCGAGCTGGAGCGCAAGGAGCATGAGCAGCGCATCAACCAGTTCGGCTACAGCGAGGAGGAAGGCCGCAGCCTGGACATCCTCGATAGGCGCCTGGAAGAGGCCGACGAGAAGCGCGACGCCGCCAGCCAGCAGGTCGAGAGCCTGACCCAGCAGGAGCGCCAGCTGCTGCGCCAGCGCGAGGAACTGGCCCAGCAGCACCAGCTGGCCGCCCGCAAGGTGGCCGAGCGCGAACAGGACAAGCAGGCGGCCGAGCGGCTGCTCTACCCCGGCCAGCACACTCTGCTGGAATTCCTGCGCCGCGAACAGCCGGGCTGGGAACAGCATCTGGGCAAGCTGATCGAACCTGGCCTGCTGCAGCGCACCGACCTCAAGCCGGCGCTGAGCGACACGCCCGCCGACAGCTTCCACGGGCTGCGCCTGGACCTGGCCATGCTGCCCGTCCCGGAACATGCCGCCGACGAGACCGCCCTGCGCACCCGGGTCCAGCAGGCCACAGACAACCTGCAGGCGGCCCGCAATCACCAGGAGGAGCTGGAGGCCCAACTGGCAGAACAGAACGCCGCCCTGGACGCGCTCAATTCCCGCCTCGCCCAGGCACGCACCGAGCTGCAGCGCCTGAAAGACGACCGCCAGCGCCTGCGCGAGGAACGCGCGGCCCTCAAGGAGCGCCTGGATGCCGCGCTGGCCGAGCGCCGTCTCGCCGCGCGCAAGCAGCTGAGTGCCCTGGATGAAAGCCTGACCCGCCTGGCCGCGGAGCACGAAAGCCTGCTGGCGGAGCTGGAGGAACAGCACAAGGATGCCCGTCTGGAAGCCTCCGCCCACTGGCAGCAGGTGATCCAGGACCTGGAGCAGCGCCTGGCGCAACTGCGCAGCCAGATGGACGAACAGCGCGCCCAGGGCCAGGCCGAGCTGGCCGCCTGCGAGAGCTGGTATCGCAACGAGCTGAAATCCCGCGGCGTCGACGAGTCCCAGCTCATCGAGCTGAAGAACGGCATCCGCCAGCGCGAGCAGCGCATTCGCGACACCGAGGCGCTGCGCTCGGAAGTCCACCGCTACGAAGAGTGGTACGCGGTCACCTGGCTCAGGCGCAAGCCCCAGCTGCAGGAAGACCTGGTGGCGCGCAAGGCAGAGGCCAGTGACCTGAAGCAGCAGCTGGATGCCGCCACCCGGGCTTACAAGACCCAGCGCGACCAGCTCGAGAACCAGCGCAAGCAACTGCTTCAGGAACAGGGCCGCATTGGCGAACAGCTGGATCTGCTCAAGGGCCTGTTGCGCCGCCTGGGCGAATGCAAGCTGCCCCGCGAGGGCCAGCAGCCGGAAGGCGAACTGGACGAGCGCCTGCGCCTCGGCCAGGAGCTGCTGCAGAACCGCGAGTCCCTGATGAGCGCCATCAAGCAGCACGTGGACCGTTTCGACAGCCTGCTGGCCGGCAAGAGCGGCTCCAGCCTCACCGAGACCTGGGAACGCGGCCGCGAGGAATGCACGCTGGTCAGCGAGCGCGGTGTGCCGACCCTGGACTACCGGCGTCTGGTGCCGATCCTCGCGCAACTGCTCAACGAGCTGGTGCCGCAGAGCATCAAGGCGCTGCTTGAGCAGGGCCGCATCTTCGGCAAGGACCTGTTCGACTACTTCGATGTGCTGGCCGACATCGACAAGCGCATCGCCAGCCAGAGCGCCCGCATCACTCGCGAGGTCAGCGACGAGCTGTTCCTCGACGGCGTATCCAACTCGGCGGTGACCATCCGCTCGCGCATCACCGAGCTGGACTTCTGGCCGGAGCTGCGCAGCTTCGTGAATGCCTACCGGGAATGGCAGGACAGCGGCTTTGCCGAACTGCCCGGCGAGGACTACACCGGCAGCATGCGCCGCGCCCTGGAAGTGCTCGGCCGTTCGGCGCTGACCAACGGCATCGCCGGCCTGCTGGAAATCGAGCTGCGCCTGCGCGAGGGCAACAGCGACCTGGTGATCCGCACCGACCGACAGCTCAACGAGTCCTCCAGCCACGGCATGGCCTACCTGATTCTCTGCAAGTTCCTGCTGGCCTTCACCCGCCTGCTGCGCGGTGACGCGCCGGCGATGATCCACTGGCCGATCGACGAGCTGGGCACCCTGCACCACAACAACGTGAAGAAGATCTTCGACGCCTGCACCAGCAACCGCATCCGCATCCTGGGCGCCTTCCCCAACCCGGACTCCGAGGTGCTGTCGCTGTTCAGGAACCGCTACATCGTCAACAAACAGACCCGCCAGCTGCAGGTGGTCAAGCCGCGCCTGGACGTGATCGGCGAGCGCCTGAAGGCCCGCCAGACCGAGGAGATCGCCTGATGCTTTCCACCAAGGGACAGGTCATCGAGCGCCTGCTGCAGGGCGCCTTCATCTGCCGCACCACCGACGAGGAAGGCTGGCGCTTCCTGAAGAACCCAGCCAACCGCGAACAGGTCGACGACTACCTTGGCACCCTCAACCGCTCGGTGGCCAGTGTCGGCAGCGGCGCCGACGCCGAGGTCTTCTATTGCGCCTACCGTCAGCTGGGCGAGAACGAACGACGTGTGGTGGGCCAGCAGTTCCGTGATGTATGCAACGCGCTGACGCCACTGGTGGAATGGCTGCTGCTGGTGCAGGAGGCCACGGCCCAGGACGCACCGCTCACCGAAGGCAGCCCGATCCGCCTCAACGAGCTGCAGGGCATCGTCGAGGACACCCCGGCGTTTCGCGAACAGCTGGCGCGCATCAGCCACTACCGGCTGTTCGGCTCCACCAGCACCAGCGTGGACGCGCAGATCAAGCAGGTGTTCAAGCGGCTCTGCGAGCTTGGCTACCTGGTGCGCCCCAACCCGGAAAAACAGATCTACCTCGGGACCGGCAAGCTGGATTACCTCTATGAGGTGATCCGCTTCATCGACGAGGCCGAAGGCCTGGCGCTGGAAGAGCGCGCCGAAGCCGCCAGCCAGGGCAATCTGCTATGAGCGCCAACCTGCATCAGGCCGGGGTGCGCTTCCTGCGCCAGCTGGGCCGCCACGCCGAACCCATCATGGACGCCTACCTGGCCGGTTCCATCAGCGACGAGGCGCTGGAACCCGGCGTGCAGGAGCGCCTGGTCAAGGACGGCATTCTCTACCGCCCGGAGCCGGGAGCCGACCTGCACCTGCGCCGCACGGTGCGCGCCCTGCTGGAAGAGGCCCTGAAGGACGACCGCAACCGGCAGATCGACGCCAACACCGGCGCCACCCTGGCCACCTTCCGCACCCTGGCCGCCCACTACACCGAGGCGCGTCACCAGGGCGACTACGTTGCCGCCGATGCCTACCTGGCCGACCTGCGCGAGCACGTGTACAGCTTCTGCGAAAGCTTGAGCCACAGCATCCGCGTGCTGTGGAGCCGCATCAACAACGAGTTCGGCTACGTCGGCAGCCTGGGTGCCAAGATCCGCGAGAATGAGCTGGCCCAGACCCAGGTCAGCGAACTGCTGGCCGGCCTGGAGCTGATCGACTTCCAGGACCTGGCGGAAACCGCCGGCGATCTGCGCGAACTGCGCCGCCTGCTGGTCGCCAGCCTGCAGCGCAGCGTCAGCGACGCCTACCTGGAGCTGGGCGTGGTGCAGGCCCGCCTGCTGGACCTGCTTGGGCGCTTCCGCAAGATTCAGGGCCGCACCCGCCTGCTGCGCGGCTGGAGTCTGCATGTGGAACAGCAGCCGGACTATCAGCCGGGCCGTCACACCGCCCTGCCGCAGATGCCCCAGTTGCTGAACCTGGCCGAAGCATTGCTGGCCCCTGCCGCCGTGGACGTGCACGACAGCGTGCTGGAAGCCGAGCTGCTGGCCCTGGCCGCGCAGGTGCGCGCCCAGCGTGAGGAACGTGCACTGCTGCCCCTGCCGGAGGCTGGCGAGCTGGTGCTGGACGAGGTGGAAAGCTTCGAGGTCCAGGCCAGCCCCATCCAGGATGCGGTGCAGCAGTACCTGTGCGAGGTCATCGAGAGCGGCCGCCCCATCTCGGCTCTCGCCTGGCGCGCCGAACAGCGCCTGCCCTGGGACGAGGAGACCTGGCTGTATCAGGTGATCGGCGGCTACGAGGCCCTGCCCGACGAGCAGAAGGACTACTTCGAGCTGCTGCCCGAAGGCGAGGATCATCCGGTGTTCAGCGGCAACTACATCGTGAGGGATCTGGCGTTGTGTTTGTCCGTCTAGGGAAAAGCCACGCCAACGCGATTCATCACCTGCTGCGCAACCAGCTGCTGGAGGTGAATTACAGCGGCACCTGGCAGGACATCCATCGGGCGTTCGAGCTGGGGCGGATCGAAGGCCGTCGTTTGAAGTTCACAGCGCACGAACGGGAACTGCTGCGCCAGGAAGCCAGACGCGAATTCGGCTGGGACCTGATCGAGCCGCTGCCCGACGGTGACCGCATCCAGGCCGCTGCCCACGCCAGGAACGAAAAGCTGGCGGCGCAGCGACCCAGCGCCGGCTTCGTGCTGGTCAAGGGCAACCTGCCGTCCGGCCTGCCCAGCCTGCCCGCCGGCTGCAGCCTGCGACTGCCGATCGAGCAGCTTGATCTCGCCTCGCTCCGTTGCGTGCTGGTGGTCGAGAACCAGGACTGCTTCGACCAGCTTCACCGTTTCGCGCTGCCGGAGCTCGTGGGGCAAGCCCTGCAGGTCTACCGGGGACACGACGCCATCGCCGAAGGCGTGCGCCATCTGCTGCAGGCGCTACCGGCGGTGCCGATCATGGTCTTCCCCGACTACGACCCCGCTGGCCTGGAGATTGCCGCCACCCTGCCCCGCGCCACCCATCTCCTGGTGCCGGAACTGACCGGCGCACTGCTGGAAAAGGGCAGTCGCGAGGACTTTTTCAATCAGCACCGGGCAACCACCTACCTGAATCGCACCGAACTGGGCGGCTGGGCCAGGGTGTGGCAGGACATGCGGGCAGCCGGCGTCAGCATCAAGCAGCAGCACATGCTGGCCTTCGGCGCCCCACTGCGCTGCATCGCACGCTGACGCGATATACGTGGGGCGCGGTGGCCAAGG
>DATGNS010000373.1:0-23958 GCA_035306625.1 Pseudomonas sp.
CTTCGATATTGCGCTGCTTGCCGCGCCCCACCGCCAGGGTATGGGCGGGCACGTCCTGGGTGATGGTGGACCCGGCGCCGGTGGTGGCACCGGCGCCCAGGTTCAGCGGAGCCACCAACGAGCTGTTGGAGCCGATGAACACATCCTCGCCCATCACCGTACGATGCTTGTTGGCGCCATCGTAGTTGCAGGTGATGGTGCCGGCGCCGATGTTGGTGCGCGCACCGATCTCGGCATCGCCCAGGTAGCTCAGGTGCCCGGCCTTGGCGCCCTCGCCCAGTATGGCGTTCTTCAGCTCGACGAAGTTGCCCACATGAGCCTTCGGGCCCAGCACCGCGCCCGGGCGCAGGCGGGCGAACGGGCCGCAGTCGGCGCCCTCGCCCACTTCGGCGCCCTCCAGGTGGGAGTTGGCCTTGACGATGGCGCCGGCGCGCAGCACCGAGTCACGGATCACGCAGTTCGGGCCGATCTGCACGTTGTCCTCGATGACCACCCGGCCTTCGAGGATCACGTTCACGTCGATCAGCACGTCGCGGCCCACGGTCACCTCGCCGCGCAGGTCGAAGCGCGCCGGGTCCAGCAGGGTCACGCCCTGGGCCATCAGGCGCCGCGCCGCGCGGGCCTGGTAGTGGCGCTCCAGCTGGGCCAGCTGGATGCGATCGTTGGCACCCAGCACCTCCATCTCGTCGGCGGCCTGCACCGCCGCCACGCGCAGCCCGTCGGCCACCGCCATGGCGATCACGTCGGTCAGGTAGTACTCGCCCTGGGCATTGCTGTTGGACAGCCGGCCCAGCCAGTCGCCCAGGCAGTGTCCCGGCACGGCGAGGATGCCGGTGTTGCCTTCGCGGATGGCGCGCTCGGCCTCGCTGGCGTCCTTGTGTTCGACGATGGCGCGCACCTCGCCATTCTCGTCGCGCAGGATGCGGCCATAGCCGGTGGGGTCGGCCAGCTCGACGGTGAGCAGGCCCAGCTGGCGGTCGTTCACCTGCTCCAGCAGACGCTGCAGGGTGGCCGCCTCGATCAGCGGCACATCGCCATAGAGGATCAGCACCCGTTCAGCGGACAGGTGCGGCCGGGCCTGGGCCACGGCGTGACCGGTGCCCAGTTGCTGTTCCTGAACGACGAAGTTCAGGTCGTCCGCCGCCAGACGCTCGCGCACCAGATCGGCGCCGTGGCCGATCACCACCTGAATGCTGCGCGGCGCCAGCTGCCGTGCGGTGTCGATGACATGCCCCAGCATGGGCTTGCCGGCCACCGGGTGCAGCACCTTGGGAAGTGCCGAGCGCATGCGGGTGCCCTGGCCGGCGGCGAGAATGACGATATCGAGCGACATGGAAATACCCTGATCGGGGCGCCGGCAAACGCCGAGCGCCTGACTGACGCAGGGCCGCGAGGGCCCGTCCAAAATGAAAAAAGGGTAGCCGAAGCTACCCTTTCTCGTCTCGCGAAATAAGACCCGGCGATCAGCCGCGGCCGTACTTCTTGCGCATTGCCTCGATGGTCCGCAGCTGGGCGACGGCCTCGGCCAGGCGGGCAGCAGCCGCGCCATAGTCGAACTCGGCACCCTTCTCGTTGAGGGCCTTCTCGGCGGCCTTGATGGCCTCCTGGGCAGCAGCCTCATCGAGGTCCTTGGCGCGGGTCGCAGTGTCGGCCAGGACCTTCACCATGTTCGGCTGCACTTCGATGAAGCCGCCGGAGATGTAGAAGATCTCTTCCTCACCGCCCTGCTTGATCACGCGCACCGGGCCCGGCTTGAGGTCGCTGAGCAGGGGCGCGTGGTTGGGCAGGATACCCAGGTCGCCGAGGTGACCATGGGCAACGACCATTTCCACCAGCCCGGAGAACAGCTGCTCTTCCGCACTGACGATGTCGCAATGGACTGTCATAGCCATACAAATGCCTCGGTAGTCAGGTCAGGCGGGGTCGCCCCCGCCCTGGTACGGCGCCCGTCGCCGGGCGCGACCCATTACAGTTTCTTGGCTTTCTCGATGGCTTCGTCGATGGTGCCAACCATGTAGAACGCCTGCTCCGGCAGGTGATCGTACTCACCGGCCAGGATGCCGGCGAAACCACGGATGGTCTCCTTCAGCGGCACGTACTTGCCGGGGGCACCGGTGAACACTTCGGCCACGTGGAACGGCTGGGACAGGAAGCGCTGGATCTTACGGGCGCGGGCCACCAGCTGCTTGTCGGTCTCGGACAGCTCGTCCATACCCAGGATGGCAATGATGTCCTTCAGTTCCTTGTAGCGCTGCAGCACATACTGCACGCCGCGAGCGGTCTCGTAGTGTTCCTGACCAACGACCAGCGGATCCAGGGAACGGCTGGTGGAGTCCAGCGGGTCCACGGCCGGGTAGATACCCAGCGAAGCGATGTCGCGGGACAGTACCACGGTGGCATCCAGGTGGGCGAAGGTGGTCGCCGGGCTCGGGTCGGTCAGGTCGTCCGCGGGAACGTATACGGCCTGCACGGAGGTGATCGAGCCTACCTTGGTGGAGGTGATGCGCTCCTGCAGAACGCCCATCTCCTCGGCCAGCGTCGGCTGGTAGCCCACCGCGGACGGCATACGGCCCAGCAACGCGGACACTTCGGTACCGGCCAGGGTGTAACGGTAGATGTTGTCGATGAACAGCAGCACGTCGCGACCTTCGTCACGGAAGCGCTCGGCCATGGTCAGGCCGGTCAGGGCGACGCGCAGACGGTTGCCCGGCGGCTCGTTCATCTGACCGTACACCATCGCCACCTTGTCCAGGACGTTGGAGTCCTTCATCTCGTGGTAGAAGTCGTTCCCTTCACGGGTACGCTCGCCCACGCCGGCGAACACGGACAGACCGCTGTGCGCCTTGGCGATGTTGTTGATCAGTTCCATCATGTTCACGGTCTTGCCGACACCGGCACCACCGAACAGGCCCACCTTGCCGCCCTTGGCGAACGGGCAGACCAGGTCGATCACCTTGATGCCGGTTTCCAGCAGCTCGTTGCCGCCGGCCTGGTCGGCGTAGCTCGGAGCCGGACGGTGGATGGTCCAGTGCTCGTCGGTGTCGATGGGACCGGCCTCGTCGATCGGCTCGCCCAGCACGTTCATGATGCGGCCCAGGGTGCCCTTGCCGACCGGAACGGAGATGGCTTCACCGGTGTTGACCACGTCCAGGCCACGCTTGAGGCCTTCGGTGGAACCCATGGCGATGGAACGGACGATGCCGTCGCCCAGCTGCTGCTGGACTTCCAGGGTGGTTGCCGCGCCTTGTACCTTCAGCGCGTCATAGACGTTCGGCACCTGATCGCGCGGAAATTCCACGTCGATGACGGCGCCGATGATTTGAACGATACGTCCACTACTCATGTTTGGTTCCTCTGAATATTTGAACCGTTCTTAAACCGCGGCAGCGCCGCCGACGATTTCCGAAATCTCTTGAGTGATCGCAGCCTGACGGGCCTTGTTGTAGACCAGTTGCAGATCGCTGATGAGCTGGCCGGCGTTGTCGGTCGCGCTCTTCATGGCAATCATCCGGGCGGCCTGCTCGGCCGCGCCGTTCTCGACCACGCCCTGGTAGACCTGGGACTCGATGAAACGAACCAGCAGGGCATCCAGCAGCTGCTGGGCGTCCGGCTCGTAGAGGTAGTCCCACAGACCCTTGCGCGGGGTCTCGCCGGCGTCCAGCGATGCCAGGGGCAGCAGCTGGTCGATGTTCGGCTTCTGGGTCATGGTGTTGATGAACTTGTTCGACACCAGGTAGAGGCGATCGATGCGACCGGCGTGGAAGGCGTCCAGCATGACCTTGACGTTGCCGATCAGGTCATTGATGGAGGGCGCCTCGCCCAGGTTGCCGATGGCCGCCACCACGTTGCCGCCGAAGCTGCGGAAGAAGCTCGCACCCTTGTTGCCGATCACGCACAGGTCGGCCTCGACCTTCTGGTCGTGCCAGTCCTTCATGTGCTTGATCAGGGCCTTGAACAGGTTGATGTTCAGGCCGCCGCACAGGCCACGGTCGGTGGAGACGACGATGTAGCCGACGCGCTTGACCGGGCGCTCCACCATGAACGGATGGCGGTATTCCGGGTTGGCGTCGGCCAGGTGGCCGATCACCTCACGGATCCGCTCCGCGTAGGGGCGGCTGGCAGCCATGCGCATTTGTGCCTTGCGCATCTTGCTGACCGCCACCTTTTCCATGGCGCTGGTGATCTTCTGCGTGCTCTTGATGCTCGCAATCTTGCTGCGAATCTCTTTTGCGCCTGCCATTTCACACCTTACGGGTTAGCAGGCGGGAGCCTTGCGGCTCCCGCTGCGGCTTACCAGGACTGGGTGGCTTTGAACGCTTCGATGCCGGCCTTGATGCCTGCGTCGATTTCGTCGTTGAAGTCACCCTTCTCGTTGATCTTCGCCAGCAGGTCGGCCTTCTCGCGGTGGAAGTAGGCGATCAGGGCCTGCTCGAAAGCGCCCACCTTGGACACTTCAACGTCGACCAGGTAGCCGCGCTCTGCGGCATACAGCGAAACGGCCATCTCGGCGATGGACATCGGCGCGTACTGCTTCTGCTTCATCAGCTCGGTGACGCGCTGACCATGCTCGAGCTGCTTGCGGGTGTCTTCGTTCAGGTCCGAGGCGAACTGGGCGAACGCCGCCAGTTCACGATACTGGGCCAGGGCGGTACGGATGCCACCGGACAGCTTCTTGATGATCTTGGTCTGGGCGGCACCACCCACGCGGGATACCGAGATACCGGCGTTGACCGCCGGACGGATGCCTGCGTTGAACATGGCCGATTCCAGGAAGATCTGGCCGTCGGTGATCGAGATCACGTTGGTCGGAACGAACGCGGACACGTCACCGGCCTGGGTTTCGATGATCGGCAGGGCGGTCAGCGAACCGGTCTTGCCCTTCACTTCGCCCTTGGTGAACTGCTCGACGTATTCCTCGGAAACGCGTGCGGCACGCTCCAGCAGACGGCTGTGGAGGTAGAACACGTCGCCCGGGTAGGCTTCGCGTCCCGGCGGACGGCGCAGCAGCAGGGAAATCTGGCGATAGGCCACGGCCTGCTTGGACAGGTCGTCGTACACGATCAGCGCATCTTCACCGCGGTCGCGGAAGTACTCGCCCATGGTGCAGCCGGCGTACGGAGCCAGGTACTGCAGCGCGGCGGATTCGGAGGCGGAAGCGGCCACCACGATGGTGTTGGCCAGGGCACCGTGCTCTTCCAGCTTGCGCACCACGTTGGCGATGGTGGACTGCTTCTGGCCGATGGCCACGTAGATACACTTAATGCCGCTGTCGCGCTGGTTGATGATGGCGTCGATGGCCAGCGCGGTCTTGCCGATCTGACGGTCACCGATGATCAGCTCGCGCTGGCCGCGGCCGACCGGGATCATGGCGTCGACGGACTTGTAACCGGTCTGCACCGGCTGGTCCACGGACTTACGCCAGATCACGCCCGGAGCGACCTTCTCGACAGCGTCGGTCAGCTTGGCGTTGATCGGGCCCTTGCCATCGATCGGGTTGCCCAGGGCGTCGACCACGCGGCCCAGCAGTTCCGGACCGACCGGGACTTCCAGGATGCGGCCGGTGCACTTGGCGCTCATGCCTTCTTTCAGGCCCAGGTAGTTACCCAGCACCACGGCGCCCACGGAGTCCTGCTCCAGGTTCAGCGCCATGCCGAAGATGCCACCGGGGAATTCGATCATTTCGCCGTACATGACGTCGGCCAGACCGAAGATGCGCACGATACCGTCGGAAACGCTGACGACGGTGCCCTCGTTGCGGGCTTGAGCGGCGACATCGGTTTTCTCGATGCGCTGCTTGATGATTTCACTAATCTCGGAAGGATTCAGTTGCTGCATGCCATGACCCTCAAATCAGGATTTCAACGATTCGGCCAACTGGCTCAGTTTGCCGCGGACCGAACCGTCGACAACCACGTCGCCGGCGCGAATCACGACGCCGCCGATCAGCGCAGGATTCACCGCCTGCTGGAGGTTGACGGTGCGATCTAGCCGCTTGGACAGGGCGGCAGCCAAGGATTGGAGTTGCTCGTTGCTGAGCTCGTAGGCGGTTTCAACCTGCGCCTCGAGCGTTTTTTCGGCTTCGGCCTTGAGCTCCTCGAACAGCTCGCGCACGGTCGGCAGCACCGCCAGGCGGTCGTTCTCGCCCATGGTGCGCACGAAATTGCGGAACGCCTCGTCGACATCGTTACCGAACAGACGAACCAGAGCCTCGACCTTGCTTTCGCGGGTCAGGCGCGGGTCGTTCAGCAACGCGGCGACTTCGGGAACTTCGACAGCGACGGCGGCCAGGTTCAGCATTGCCGACCAGGCATCCGCGCGTCCGGCCGCGCTGGCGACCTCGAAAGCGGCTTTGGCGTAAGGCCGAGCAAGCGTCTGGGTATTGATCATCGCTCGCCTCGCTTAGAGTTGGGAGGCCAGTTTTTCGACCAGATCGTTGTGTACCTTGGCGTCCACCTGGGACTCCAGAATCTTCTCCGCACCAGCAATGGCCAGAGCGGCCACCTGGTTGCGCAGTTGATCCTTGGCGCGGTTCACTTCCTGTTCGATTTCGGCGCGGGCACTGGCGACCAGGCGTTCGCCTTCGGCGCGAGCCTGCTCTTTGGCTTCCTCGATGATCGCGTTGGCGTGCTTGTTGGCCTGTTCGATGATCTGGGCAGCCTGTTCCTTGGTCTCGCGGAGGGTGTTGGCCACCTTCTCCTGAGCCAGTTTCAGGTCTTGCTGCGCACGGCCGGCGGCATCGAGACCCTCGGCGATTTTCTTCTGGCGGGCACTCATGGCTGCCGTTACCGGCGGCCAGACGAACTTCATGCAGAACCAGACGAAAATAGCGAAGGCCAGCGTTTGACCGAGCAGCGTCAGATTGATGTTCACTGGTCTACCTCATGCTATTTCGTTGTTTCACAGTGATTGCATCCGGGCGCAGGCGACAGGCACGTGCGCCCGGGGGAAACCATTGATTAGCCGGCAACAACGAAGATGAGGTACATGGCGATACCAACGCCGATCATCGGAACGGCGTCGAGCAGACCGGCCATCAGGAAGGTCTTGGTTTGCAGCTGGGGAGCCAGCTCGGGTTGACGAGCGGTGGATTCCAGCAGCTTGCCACCCAGGATGGCGAAGCCGATGCCGGTGCCCAGAGCACCCAGACCGATCATGATAGCGGCGGCGATGTAGACGAGTTCCATGTAAAGCTCCTGAAGCTAAGGGGTTAGGGATTGCAAGGGGTCGAGCGTTGCTCAGTGGTGTTCTTCATGGGCAGCGCTGAGGTACACCACGGTCAACACCATGAAGATGAACGCCTGCAGCGGGATCACCAGGATGTGGAAGATCGCCCACGGCACGTTCAGGGTCCACTGCACGTAGAACGGCAGCAGTGCGATGAGGATGAACACCACCTCACCGGCGTACATGTTGCCGAACAGACGCAGAGCCAGGCTCAGCGGCTTGGTCAGCAGACCGAGGATTTCGAGGAACAGGTTGAAGGGAATCAGCGACCAGTGCTTGAACGGAGTGAAACCCAGTTCCTTGGCGAAACCGCCCACGCCCTTGACCTTGACGCTGTAGAAGAGGATCAGGATGAACACGCCCAGGGACAGGCCGAAGGTGCCGTTCGGGTCGGCGGTCGGCACGATCTTGAAGGCCGGCAGACCCAGCATGGAGGCGATGCCCGGGATGTAGTCGACCGGAATCCACTTGAGGCTGTTCATCAGCAGCACCCAGACGAAGATGGTCAGGGCCAGCGGGGCGATCACCGGGTTGCGACCGTGGAAGGTGTCCTTGACGATGCCCTCGATGAACTCGACGGTGATCTCCACCAGGTTCTGCAGCTTGCCGGGCACGCCCTCGGTGGCGCTCTTGGCGACCGAACGGAACAGCAGGATGAACACCAGGCCCATCAGCAGCGACCAGCCCAGGGTATCCAGGTGCACGGCCATGAAACCCATGGCCTGCGCCTCGGCGCCGGTCTGGGCGATGGTCCAGGTGGCCTGGTCGAGCACGCTGCCATCGGCGCGGACATAGCCTGCCGGCAACTTGCCCAGTGTCAGGTTCTGCAGGTGGTGCTGAATATATTCAGCCGGGGTGCTTGCCATAGTCGCCTCAAAATGCTCAATGCTTCGGATTGTTTCTCAGCAGCAGCAATGCACTTGCTCCCGTGCCCAGCACCAGCAAATAGCCGGCAAACAGGGCGAGCGGCTGCAAGGGCTTCACCGCCACGAACACCAGCGCAAACAGCGCCGCTGTCAGAATCAGCTTGCCCATCTCTCCCGCCCAGAACGACTGGACGATGGCCCGGGCCGATCGCGCGCCAAAATAACGAAAGGCCTTGAACGCAAAATACACATTGGCCAACAGGGCGATCAGTCCGCCGAGCAGTATCGAATAGCCCGTGGGCCAGTCGAAGGCCGCCAGTCCTGCCAGGGTCGCCAGCAGCGTCATCAGCGCCTGCACCCTCAGCACGCGAAAAACCGGCAGGCGGTGCAACGGCTTCTTGTTGCGGTAATTCACCGATCTTCCTGTTGGCTCGGCGGCTCACCGCCGAAAAATGCGGGGCGAGTATAGGGTGGACACCCTCGGCACTCAACCGCCTTAAGTGGAATTCCGACTGTTGTCGGATGAGAATTGTTTCAGCGGATATGCGCCAGCACGCCCTGCAGCTCGTCCAGGGAGCTGTAACGGATGATCAGTTGCCCCTTGCCCTTCTGGCTATGGCGAATCTGCACCGGCGAGCCCAGGCGCTCGGCCAGCCGCTGTTCCAGGCGCTGGATATCCGGGTCGAGGCGTTCCTCGCGGGCCGGCTGGTCCTTATCCTTGAGCCACTGGCGCACCAGGGCCTCGGTCTGGCGCACGGTCAGACCGCGTGCGACAACATGCCGCGCCCCTTCCACCTGGCGCTCGGCCGGCAGACCGAGCAACGCGCGGGCATGCCCCATCTCCAGGTCGCCGTGGGCCAGCAGGGTCTTGATTTCCTCGGGCAGGGCGATCAGGCGCAGCAGGTTGCTAACGGTGACCCGCGACTTGCCCACTGCATCGGCCACCTGCTGCTGGGTCAGCTGGAACTCCTGCTGCAGACGCTGCAGGGCCACCGCCTCCTCGATCGGGTTGAGGTCCTCGCGCTGGATGTTCTCGATCAGCGCCATGGCGATGGCGGCCTCGTCGGGCACCTCGCGCACCATGGCCGGGATGGTTTCCAAGCCGGCCTGCTGGCTGGCCCGCCAGCGGCGCTCGCCGGCGATGATCTCGTAGCGGTTGCCACCGATGGGGCGCACCACGATCGGCTGCATCACGCCCTGGGCCTGGATCGACTGTGCCAGTTCCTCCAGGGCTTCGGGGTCCATGTCCCGGCGCGGCTGGTACTTGCCGCGCTGGATCAGATCCAGGGGCAGGTGCTGCAGCTCGCGCTGATCGGCCTGGACGGCCTCTTCCTGCATGGCGGAGACGCTGGCTCCGCCGAGCAGGGCATCGAGCCCTCGTCCGAGACCTTTCTTCTTGATCGCCATGCGGATTCCTTGGGTCAGGCGGGGACGGCAGCCTGGCGGCGCGAGAGTTCGCCGGCCAGTGCCAGGTAGGCCAGGGCCCCGCGGGATTGCTTGTCGTAGGCCAACGCCGGCATGCCGTAGCTGGGCGCTTCGGCGAGCCGCACGTTGCGCGGAATGATGGTGTCGTAGAGCCGGTCGCCGAAGTGCGCCTTGAGCTGTTCGGACACCTCGTTGGCCAGACTGATGCGCGGATCGTACATGGTGCGCAGCAGGCCTTCGATCTTCAGTTTCGGATTCAGCGACTGGGCGATGCGCTGGATGGAGTTGACCAGGTCGGTCAGGCCTTCCAGGGCGTAGTACTCGCACTGCATGGGGATGATCACCCCGTCGGCGGCGGCCAGCGCGTTGATGGTCAGCATGGACAGCGTCGGCGGGCAGTCGATGAGCACGTAGTCGTAGCGGTCGCGCACCGGCGCCAGGGCATCGCGCAGGCGCAGCTCCTTGCCGGGGAGCTTGAGCAGCTCGATCTCCGCGGCGGTCAGGTCGCGGTTGGCGGGCAGCAGCGGATAACCGCCGTGTTCGCTGTGCTGCAGGGCCTCGTCGACGCTGCAGTTGCCCACCAGCACGTCGTAGACCGACAGCTCGAGGGCCGACTTGTCCACACCGCTGCCGCTGGTGGCGTTGCCCTGGGGGTCCAGGTCGATGAGCAGCACCTTGCGCTTGGTGGCCACCAGCGAGGCGGCGAGATTGATGCAGGTGGTGGTCTTGGCGACCCCACCCTTCTGATTGGCGACGGCAAATACCTTGCCCATGGCTATCACATTCCCCTGTCTAGACCGTGCGGCGCAGTATCAGCAGATGGCGCTGACCTTGGCAACCGGGGACACTCAGCACCTGGCAGCTTTCCAGGCGGAAGTCCTCCGGCAAGGCCTGCAGCTCATCGTCCGGATGGACGCCCTTCATGGCCAGCCAGCGCGTCTCGGCATCCCCCAGGTGACGGGTCCAGTCGGCAAAATCCTGCAGCGAGCTGAAGGCCCGCGAACAGATGCCCGCAAACGGCCGCTCCGGCGCGAAGGCCTCGACGCGACTGTGGACAACGTCCAGGTTCGGCAGTTGCAGTTCCAGCTTCACCTGGGTGAGGAAACGGGTCTTCTTGCCATTGGAATCGAGCAGGGTGAATTGCCGCTCGGGAAACATGATGGCCAGCGGCACGCCCGGCATGCCGCCGCCGGAGCCCACGTCCAGCCAGCGTTCGCCCAGCGGGCTCACGAAGGGCACGATGCTCAGGCTGTCGAGCAGATGACGGGAGACCATCTCGTCCGGGTTGCGCACCGCGGTGAGGTTGTAGGCCTTGTTCCACTTGATCAGCAGGGCCAGGTAGGCCAGGAGCTGTTCCAGCTGCCGCTCGCTGACCGCCACGCCCAGTTGTACCGCGCCCTGGCGCAGCTCTTCCGCATGCCGCTCGGTAACCATCAGGCGCTCTGCTCCAGCCCGCGCGCCGCGCCGCGCTTCTTCAGGTGAATGAGCAGCAGGGAAATGGCCGCCGGGGTCACGCCGGGGATGCGTCCGGCCTGACCGAGGGTTTCCGGTCGTGCCTGGGACAGCTTCTGCTGGATCTCCCGGGACAGGCCGGCAATCGTCGCGTAGTCGATATCCACAGGCAGGCGTACTTCCTCGCTGGCTCGCAGGCGGGCGATCTCCTCCTGCTGCCGCTCGATGTAGCCGGCGTACTTGGTGCGGATCTCCACCTGCTCGGCCACCTGCGGGTCTACCTCGGTGTCGCCGCACACCGCCAGCAGCCCGGCGTAATCGATTTCCGGGCGGGCCAGCAGGCTGAGCAGGTTGTATTCATGGGTCAGCGGGGTGCCGAAGCGCTCGACGATCGCCTCGCCCTGCGGCGTGCCCGGGCGCACCCAGGTGCTCTTCAGACGCTGTTCCTCGCGGGCAATGGCCTCGCGCTTGGCCTCGAACGCCGCCCAGCGTTCATCGTCCACCAGGCCCAGTTCGCGGCCCTTCTCGGTGAGGCGCAGGTCGGCGTTGTCCTCGCGCAGGATCAGCCGGTACTCGGCGCGCGAGGTGAACATGCGGTAGGGCTCCTGGGTGCCCAGGGTGATCAGATCGTCGACCAGCACGCCCAGGTAGGCCTCGTCGCGGCGCGGACTCCAGGCCTCGCGGCCCTGGGCGCGCAGGGCCGCGTTGGCGCCGGCCAGCAGGCCCTGGGCCCCGGCCTCTTCGTAGCCCGTGGTGCCGTTGATCTGCCCGGCGAAGAACAGCCCGGCGATCACCTTGGTTTCCAGGGAAGACTTGAGGTCGCGGGGATCCAGGTAGTCATACTCGATGGCATAGCCCGGGCGCACGATGTGGGCGTTTTCCAGGCCGCGGATGGAACGCACGATGTCCAGCTGCACGTCGAAGGGCAGCGATGTGGATATCCCGTTCGGATAGTACTCGTTTGTGGACAACCCTTCCGGCTCGAGGAACACCTGGTGGCTGTCCTTGTCGGCGAAGCGGTGGATCTTGTCCTCGATGGACGGGCAGTAGCGCGGCCCGACCCCCTCGATGATGCCCGAGTACATGGGCGAGCGGTCCAGGTTGGCGGCGATGATCTCGTGGGTGCGCGCATTGGTGTGGGTGATCCAGCAGCTGACCTGGCGCGGGTGCTGCTCGGCACGGCCCAGGTAGGACATGACCGGTACGGGCGTGTCGCCAGGCTGTTCGGTCATCACCGAGAAGTCGATGCTGCGGCCGTCCAGGCGCGGCGGCGTCCCGGTCTTCAGCCGGCCGATGCGCAGCGGCAGCTCGCGCAGGCGGCGGGCCAGGGCAATGGACGGCGGATCGCCGGCACGGCCGCCAGAGTAGTTCTGCAGGCCGATGTGGATAAGTCCGCCGAGGAAGGTGCCGGTGGTGAGCACCACGTTTTCCGCCAGGAAACGCAGGCCCATCTGGGTCACCACGCCCTTCACCTGGTCGTTCTCGACGATCAGGTCATCGGCCGACTGCTGGAATATCCACAGGTTGGGCTGGTTTTCCAGAACACTGCGGATGGCTGCCTTGTACAGGGCGCGGTCAGCCTGCGCCCGGGTGGCGCGCACCGCCGGGCCCTTGCGGGCATTGAGCACGCGGAACTGGATGCCGGCCAGGTCGGTGGCCTGGGCCATGACGCCGCCCAGGGCATCGATTTCCTTGACCAGGTGACTCTTGCCGATGCCGCCGATGGCCGGGTTGCAGCTCATGTGGCCGAGGGTTTCCACATTGTGGCTGAGCAGCAGGGTCTTGACCCCCATGCGGGCGGCCGCCAGGGCGGCCTCGGTGCCGGCATGGCCGCCGCCGATCACGATGACGTCGAAACGGGAGGGGTAGTCCACCAGGGTCACCTCGTGGCATGGCGCCAGGAAATCAGGGAAGCCGGCAAGTATAGGCGTTGGCCACGCTCGAATGAAGCCATGCCGTCGGCAAGGCCGGCGTGAACCTCAAGAAATAGATTCATGAATGATTTTTTTAAAGAGCTTGTTCTTAAAGCTATGTTTAATGCCCTGCCTTTCTGTGGATAACCCGCGGGAAGCGCCCTGGATAAGGCCTTTTCCGGAAGGATAACCCTGTGCCGAAGCTGCGTCGAAGCGGGGGAGAAGCGGTCGGCAAGCTGGGGAGAAAGCGGCCGTTTGTGCACAGCGCGTCTGTGCACCGGCTTTTGCCCAGGGTTGTCGACCGGGTTGCGGACCGGTTATGCACAGGGTTGTCCGCGCCTCACTTGCCAATGCAGAAACTGGAGAAGATGCGTCCCAGCAGGTCGTCCGAGGTGAAGGCGCCGGTGATTTCGCCCAGGGCCTGCTGGGCCTGACGCAGGTCCTCGGCCAGCAGCTCGCCGGCACCGGCCAGGGTCAGCTGGGCGTGGCCGTGATCCAGGTGGGCGGCCGCCCGGTGCAGGGCTTCCAGGTGGCGGCGCCGGGCGCTGAAGCCGCTCTCGGCCGTCTGCTGGTAGCCCATGCACTCCTTGAGGTGTTCGCGCAGCAGCTCCAATCCCGCGCCGCTGCGTGCCGACAGCGAGAGAGTCACGTGGCCATCCCTGCCCTGCTCCAGGCCGGCGGGCTCGCCGCTGAGGTCGATCTTGTTGCGGATCAGCGTTACCCGGTCCGGCGCCGGCCGCTGTGCCAGGAATTCCGGCCAGAGGGCGAAGGGATCGCCGGCTTCCGGTGCGGTGGCATCCACCAGCAGCAGGATGCGGTCGGCCTCCTCGATGGCCTTGAGCGCCCTTTCCACACCGATGCGCTCCACCTGATCCTCGGTGTCGCGCAGGCCGGCGGTATCCACTACGTGCAGCGGCATGCCGTCGATGTGGATATGTTCGCGCAGCAGGTCGCGGGTGGTGCCGGCAATGTCGGTGACGATGGCCGCCTCGCGGCCGGCCAGAGCGTTGAGCAGGCTGGACTTGCCGGCGTTGGGGCGACCGGCGATCACCACCGTCATGCCGTCGCGCAGCAGCGCGCCCTGCCCCGCCGTGCGCTGGACCTGGGCCAGCTCGTCGCGAATGGCCTCCAGCTGCTTCAGGACGTGGCCATCGGCCAAAAAGTCGATCTCCTCCTCGGGAAAGTCGATGGCCGCCTCCACGTAGATGCGCAGCTGGATGAGCTGCTCGCTGAGGTCATGCACGCGGCGCGAGAACTCGCCCTGCAGCGAACGCAGTGCATTGCGTGCCGCCTGGGCGGAGCTGGCCTCGATCAGGTCGGCGATGGCCTCGGCCTGGGCCAGGTCCAGCTTGTCGTTGAGGAAGGCGCGCTCGCTGAACTCGCCGGGGCGCGCCTGACGTGCGCCGAGGGCCAGACAGCGATCCAGCAGCAGGTCCAGCACCACCGGGCCGCCGTGGCCCTGCAGTTCCAGCACGTCTTCTCCGGTGAATGAATGGGGGCCGGGGAAGAACAGCAGGATGCCCTCGTCCAGCACCAGCCCGTCGGCGTCGCGCCAGGGCCCGTAGTGGGCGTGGCGCGGGCGTGGCGTGCGGCCGCCCAGTGCCTCGGCGATGGACAGGGCCAGGGGTCCGGAGACCCGCACGATGCCGACCCCGCCACGGCCCGGGGCAGTGGCGACGGCGGCGATGGTGTCACGGCTGTGCATGCAACAGGTTCTCCACAAAGCAAAACGCCCCGATGAACGGGGCGTTTGCAAGGGTTGGGGCGAATGGCGCCGGCTTACTTGGCCGCAGCCTCGATCTGCCGGGTAATGTACCACTGCTGGGCGATGGACAGGATGTTGTTGACCACCCAGTACAGCACCAGGCCTGCGGGGAACCACAGGAAGAAGAAGGTGAAGATGATCGGCAGCAGCTTCATCACCCGGGCCTGCATGGGATCCGGCGGAGTCGGGTTGAGCATCTGCTGGATGAACATGGTCAGGCCCATGACGATCGGCAGGATGAAGTAGGGATCGGTGATCGACAGGTCGGTGATCCACAGGATCCACGGCGCCTGGCGCATTTCCACGCTTTCCAGCAGCACCCAGTACAGCGCCAGGAACACCGGCATCTGCACCAGGATCGGCAGGCAGCCGCCCAGCGGGTTGATCTTTTCCTTCTTGTACAGCTCCATCATCGCCTGGGACATCTTCTGGCGATCGTCGCCGTACTGCTCCTTGAGGGCCTGCAGCTTGGGCGACACGGCGCGCATGCGGGCCATGGACTTGTAGCTGGCCGCCGAGAGCGGGAAGAAGATCAGCTTGATGATCAGGGTCAGCACCACGATGGACCAGCCCCAGTTGCCGAGCACATCATGGATCAGCTCGAGCAGCCAGAAGATCGGCTGGGCCAGGAACCACAGGAAGCCGTAGTCGACGGTCAGGTCGAGGGCAGGCGCCAGGGCCGCGAGGTCGTCCTGGATCTTCGGGCCGGCGTAGAGGGTCATGCCGGTCGCGCCCTGGGCACCGGCCGGCACGCTCAGGGCCTGGCTGGTGAAACCGACGATGTAGTTGCCCTGGCTGTCCTTGCGGCCGTAGACGCTGTTCTGGCTGTCCGCCGGCGGAATCCAGGCGGTCACGAAGTAGTGCTGCAGCCAGGCGACCCAGCCGCCCTGAACGCTGGTGCGCAGCGGCTTGTCATCCAGATCGCCCATGGAGATCTTCTTGTAGTTCTCCTCGGGGGTCCAGATTGCCGCGCCCAGGTAGGTGGCGGAAGTGGCGGTGGTCGAGGACGGATCCGGACTGTTGTCGCGCTTGAGCTGCGCGTAGGGCGTGCCGCGCCAGGGCTGGTCGCTCTGGTTGTCGACCAGGTACTCGACCTTCAGGTCGTAGCTGCCGCGGGTAAGGGTGAAGCGCTTGGTGTAGTGGATACCCTGATCGGCATGGGTCAGATCGACCACCAGCTGGTCCTGACCGTCGGCCAGCTGGTAGTGGCGCGATTCGGCGTTCCAGCGCGCACGACCGCTGGCGCTGTCCGGCGCCTTCTCGCCGAGCAGGCCGCTCTGGGCCAGATAGGTCATGCCGCGGTTGTCGAACAGCTGGAACGGCACCTCGGGATTCTTCTGATGGCGCGGATACTTGGGCAGGCTCAGCTGCACGATATCGCCGCCGACCGGGTTGATGGCCAGCTCCAGCACGTCGGTGCGGACGCGGATCAGTTCGCCAGCGGCGCCGTCGGCCACCTGGTTGGGCTGCGGCTGCTGCTGCTCGGCCACGGGTACGTCATCATGCGCCGGACGGGGCTGCTCATCCGGCAGATCGCTGGCGGGGGTGGCGGCAACGGAGCTGTGTGCCGGCGGCTGTGGCGCCTGGCGGTAGTCCTCGTTCCACTGCAGAACCAGCAGATAGGAGACGACTGCCAGGGCGACGAGCAATATCGAACGTTTGATATCCATGGTTACTCGGCCATCGAAGGGGGTCGGGGGGAGGAAGCAGGTGGAACCGGATCGTAACCGCCCGGATTCCAGGGATGACAGCGGGACAGTCGGCGCAGGCTCAGCCAGCCGCCACGCAGGACACCATGCTGTTCGATGGCTTCCTGGGCGTAGCAGGAGCAGGACGGATAGAAACGACAGTGACTGGCCATCAAGGGACTGATGGCGTAGCGGTAGAACCTGATCGGTGCAACGATCAGCTTACGCATCCGCGAACTGTGGCTCATGGGAACCGTCCTGGGGGCGTGGCAGCCGGGCAAGACGCTTCCAGAGCTTGATGAACTGGCCGGCAAGCTCCGGGTTGTCCAGGTCGCCGAGGCCCTTGCGGGCCACGACCACGACATCCCAGCCAGCCAGCTCGCATTGCTGCTGGCGGAATGTTTCGCGGATCTGGCGCTTCAGACGGTTGCGCTCGACCGAGAGCCTGACGCTCTTCTTGCCGATCACCAGCCCGAGGCGGGGGTGATCCAGACCGTTGGCACGGGCCAGGATCAGAACGCTCCTGCCCGCGACCTTGCCGTCGGGTGAGTCGAAAACCGCCTTGAACTGCCGGGGTTTGAGCAGGCGCTTTTCCCGGCCGAAGCCTCGACTCACCACAACCTGTGCTGCGTGGATCAGACGGTCAGGCGCTTGCGGCCCTTGGCGCGACGACGCGACAGAACGGCACGACCGTTCTTGGTGGCCATGCGGGCGCGGAAGCCGTGAACGCGAGCGCGCTTCAGAGTGCTGGGTTGGAAAGTGCGTTTCATGATGGATTACCTGGTGGTCACTAACGGGCCGGAAGTGGCCCCCGTTTAAAGAGACCGGCAATTCTAGAGAAAGCGCGGGAGCAGGTCAATTTCCGGTCAGCCGGGAAGGCTGGCAGTAGAGAAGATAAAGAGAGAGAGGTTTAAAAGACCGTGTTGATTATGTTTCTTGGGGCCCGCTCCTGCTGTGGATAACTGGTGCAACGGTCGGCGGCAGAGGCTTTCCGAACCAGGGACAACCCGGCGGAAAAGCGCTGGGCGAGCCGTGGGCAAGCTGCGCACAAGGCGTGGACAGAACGCCTGGTTGCCCACAGCGCCCCCCGATCACCGGTTGTTCGCCCTGTTGCCCACAGAGTCATACCGGATTTATCAACATGGTTTTCCCGGACCAGCCCCTGGGCGCCGGTTCGTCTGCCGGGTCGGCTCCCGACCCCGGTTAGTTGTGGATAACGCCCCCCCCGCTCGCTACAATGCCGGCTTGTCTGGCGACCATGTTTTACGCCTTCGAGGCTTGGGGGTATCCGTGTCAGTGGAACTTTGGCAGCAATGTGTGGAGCTGCTGCGTGATGAGCTGCCGGTCCAGCAATTCAACACCTGGATTCGCCCGCTGCAGGTCGAGGGGGATGCCGATGAGTTGCGAGTCTATGCACCCAATCGTTTCGTGCTCGACTGGGTCAACGAGAAATACCTGGGGCGTCTGATCGAACTGCTCGGCGAGCGTGGCGACGGTCAGGCGCCGGCAGTGTCCCTGTTGATTGGCAGCCGGCGCAGCGCCCGGCCGGCTGCGGCACAAAGGCCGGCCCCGTCTCCCGTACCGGTCAGCACCCTGGATGGCGCGCCCAGCGTCGCCACGCCTGCCGCCGTGGTGGCGCCTCCCCCCTCCGCGCCCAGTGTCGTGGTGCAGCCCTCTCGGGCGGTGGAGCGCAACGTGCAGGTGGAGGGTGCCCTCAAGCACACCAGTTATCTGAATCGCACCTTCACCTTCGAGAACTTTGTCGAGGGCAAGTCCAACCAGCTGGCCCGTGCGGCCGCCTGGCAGGTGGCCGACAACCCCAAGCACGGCTACAACCCGCTCTTCCTTTATGGTGGCGTCGGCCTGGGCAAGACTCACCTGATGCACGCGGTGGGCAATCACCTGTTGCAGAAGAATCCCGCCGCCAAGGTGGTGTACCTGCATTCCGAGCGTTTCGTGGCCGACATGGTCAAGGCGCTGCAGCTGAACGCCATCAACGAGTTCAAGCGCTTCTACCGTTCGGTGGACGCCCTGCTGATCGACGACATCCAGTTCTTCGCCAAGAAGGAGCGCTCCCAGGAGGAGTTCTTCCACACCTTCAACGCGCTGCTCGAAGGGGGTCAGCAGGTGATCCTCACCAGCGACCGCTACCCGAAGGAGATCGAGGGGCTGGAAGAGCGCCTGAAGTCGCGCTTCGGCTGGGGCCTGACCGTGGCCGTCGAACCGCCGGAGCTGGAAACCCGGGTGGCCATTCTGATGAAGAAGGCCGAGCAGACCCGCATCGAGCTGCCCCATGACGCGGCCTTCTTCATTGCCCAGCGCATCCGCTCCAACGTGCGCGAGCTGGAAGGCGCGCTCAAGCGCGTGATCGCCCACTCGCACTTCACCAACAGTCCGATCAGCATCGAGCTGATCCGCGAGTCCCTGAAGGACCTGCTGGCCCTGCAAGACAAGCTGGTGAGCATCGACAACATCCAGCGTGTGGTGGCCGAGTACTACAAGATCAAGCTGACCGAGCTGCTGTCCAAGCGTCGCTCGCGCTCCATTGCCCGGCCCCGTCAGGTGGCCATGGCGTTGTCCAAGGAATTGACCAATCACAGCCTGCCGGAGATTGGCAACGCATTTGGCGGTCGCGACCACACCACGGTGCTGCACGCCTGTCGTAAGATCGCCGAACTGAAGGAGTCCGACGCGGATATCCGCGAGGACTACAAGAACCTACTCCGCACGCTGACCACCTGATACCACCCGTTCGCAAGGAATCCCACCATGCATTTCACCATTCAGCGCGAAGCCCTGTTGAAACCCCTGCAACTGGTGGCCGGCGTTGTCGAGCGCCGTCAGACGCTGCCGATTCTTTCCAACGTGCTGCTCGTGGTTCAGGGCCAGCAGCTGTCGCTGAGCGGCACCGACCTGGAAGTCGAACTGGTCGGCCGGGTCACTCTGGAGGAGCCCGCCGAGCCCGGCGAGATCACCGTGCCGGCGCGCAAGCTCATGGACATCTGCAAGAGCCTGTCGGGCGACGCGCTGATCGACATTCGCGTCGATGACCAGAAGTTGCTGATCCGTTCCGGGCGCAGCCGCTTCGCGCTGTCCACCCTGCCCGCCGGCGACTTCCCCAGCGTCGAGGAAGGCCCCGGCTCGCTCGGTTTCAGCGTGGCGCAGAGCAAGCTGCGCCGGCTGATCGAGCGCACCAGCTTCGCCATGGCCCAGCAGGACGTGCGCTACTACCTCAACGGCATGCTGCTGGAAGTGAACGGCGGAACCCTGCGTACCGTCGCCACCGACGGCCACCGCCTGGCCCTGTGCAGTCTGGAAACCGGCATCGGGCATGCCGATCGCCATCAGGTGATCGTGCCGCGCAAGGGCATCCTGGAACTGGCGCGCCTGCTTACCGAGCAGGACGGCGAGGTGGCCATCACCCTGGGTCAGCACCATATCCGGGCCAGCACCGGTGAGTTCACCTTCACCTCCAAGCTGGTGGACGGCAAGTTTCCGGACTACGAGCGCGTGCTGCCCCGCGGCGGTGACAAGGTGGTGGTCGGCGATCGCCAGCTGCTGCGCGAGGCCTTCAGCCGCACCGCGATCCTGTCCAACGAGAAGTACCGGGGCATCCGCCTGCAGCTGGAGAACGGCCTGCTCAAATTGCAGGCCAACAACCCGGAACAGGAGGAGGCCGAGGAGGAAGTGGCGGTCGAGTACCAGGGCGGTCCGCTGGAGATCGGCTTCAACGTCACCTACCTGCTGGACGTGCTGGGCGTGATGAGCGCCGACCAGGTTCGCCTGGTGCTGTCGGATGCCAACAGCAGCGCCCTGCTCCAGGAAGCCGACAACGACGATTCCTCCTACGTCGTCATGCCGATGCGTCTGTAACCCTCCTGTCATCGGCTCTGCCGAAGTGTCCCTGCTTCGTCTCTCGCTCACCGGGGTGCGCAACCTGCACCCGGTGAGCCTGCACCCCTCCCCTCGTATCAACATCCTGTACGGTGCCAACGGCAGCGGCAAGACCAGCGTGCTGGAGGCCGTACATCTGCTGGGTATGGCCCGCTCGTTCCGCAGTCAGCGCCTGCAACCAGTCATCCAGGCTGAGCAATCGGCGCTGACCGTGTTCGGCGAGATCCAGTTGCCCGAGGGGCCGACCCGCAGCGTCGGC
This sequence comes from Pseudomonas sp., assembly GCA_035306625.1. Taxonomy (GTDB): domain Bacteria; phylum Pseudomonadota; class Gammaproteobacteria; order Pseudomonadales; family Pseudomonadaceae; genus Serpens. The sequence continues at coordinate 20,487 of DATGNS010000373.1, forward strand.
GTGGGACGCGAGCGCAGCGGCGAGCTGCAAATTCGCATCGACGGCCAGAACGCGCGCAGTGCCGCCCAGTTGGCCGAAACCCTGCCGCTGCAGCTGATCAACCCGGATAGCTTCCGCCTGCTCGAGGGTGCGCCCAAGGTGCGCCGGCAGTTTCTCGACTGGGGCGTGTTCCACGTGGAACCTCGCTTCCTGGGTGCCTGGCAGCGCCTGCAAAAGGCGCTCAAGCAGCGGAATTCGTGGCTCCGGCATGGTAGACTGGACGCCGTCGCGCAGGCTGCGTGGGACCGCGAGCTGTGCCTGGCAAGCGACGAAATCGATGCCTATCGGCGCGCCTACCTGCAGGCCCTGAAGCCTGTCTTCGAGCACACTCTGGCGCAGCTGCTGGACATGTCCGGGTTGACCCTTAGCTACTACCGCGGTTGGGACAAGGACCGCGATCTTCAGGAGGTGCTGGCAGGCAGCATTCAGCGGGACATGGCACTCGGACACACCCAGGCGGGGCCCCAGCGCGCTGACCTTCGCTTGCGCCTGGACGGTCACAACGCCGCCGACATCCTGTCCCGCGGTCAACAGAAGCTGGTGGTATGCGCATTGCGCATTGCCCAGGGACATCTTCTCAATCAGGCCAAGCAAGGGCGCTGTATTTATCTGGTGGATGACCTGCCCTCCGAGTTGGACGAGCAACACCGTCACGCCCTGTGTCGCTTGCTGGAGGAGCTGCACTGTCAGGTATTCATCACCTGTGTCGAAGCCCACGTACTGACGGATGGCTGGCGAACGGAAACGCCGGTTGCCATGTTCCACGTGGAACATGGTCGAATCACCCAAGAACATCGGAGTGAAGCATGAGCGAACAAAACACCTACGATTCCTCCAGCATCAAGGTGCTGAAGGGCCTTGATGCGGTGCGCAAGCGCCCCGGCATGTACATCGGCGACACCGATGACGGCACCGGCCTGCACCACATGGTGTTCGAGGTGGTGGACAACTCCATCGACGAAGCGCTGGCTGGCTACTGCTCCGAAATCAGCATCACCATCCACACCGACGAGTCCATCACGGTGCGCGACAACGGCCGTGGCATTCCGGTGGACATCCACAAGGAAGAAGGGGTATCTGCCGCCGAAGTGATCATGACCGTGCTGCATGCTGGCGGTAAGTTCGACGATAACAGCTACAAGGTCTCCGGCGGTCTGCACGGCGTGGGTGTCTCGGTGGTCAATGCCCTGTCCGAGAAGCTGGTGATGACCATTCGCCGCGCCGGCAAGGTCTGGGAGCAGACCTACGTACATGGCGTGCCTCAGGCGCCGTTGACCGCGGTCGGCGACACCGACGGCACCGGCACCCAGATTCACTTCAAGCCCTCTGGGCAGACCTTCCGCAACATCCATTTCAGCTGGGATATCCTCGCCAAGCGCCTGCGTGAACTGTCGTTCCTGAACTCTGGGGTCGGCATCGTGCTGCGCGACGAGCGCACCGGCAAGGAGGAGCTGTTCAAGTACGAGGGTGGCCTGAAGGCCTTCGTCGAATACCTGAACACCAACAAGACCGCGGTCAACAGCGTCTTCCACTTCGCCACCCAGCGCGAGGAAGACGGCGTGGGCGTGGAAGTGGCCCTGCAGTGGAACGACGGCTTCAACGAGAACATCCTGTGCTTCACCAACAACATTCCCCAGCGGGATGGCGGCACCCACCTGGCCGGCTTCCGCTCGGCGCTGACCCGTCACCTGAACAATTACATCGAGGCCGAGGGCCTGGCCAAGAAGTTCAAGATCAACACTACCGGCGACGACGCGCGTGAAGGCCTGACGGCCATCATTTCCGTCAAGGTGCCGGATCCCAAGTTCAGCTCGCAGACCAAGGACAAGCTGGTCTCCTCCGAAGTCAAGTCGGCCGTGGAGCAGGAGATGGGCCGGTTCTTCGCCGACTACCTGCTGGAAAACCCCAACGATGCCAAGGCGGTGGTGGGCAAGATGCTTGATGCCGCCCGGGCCCGCGAGGCCGCCCGCAAGGCGCGGGAAATGACTCGCCGCAAGGGCGCCCTGGACATCGCCGGCCTGCCCGGCAAGCTGGCCGACTGCCAGGAAAAGGACCCGGCGCTGTCCGAACTCTTCCTGGTGGAGGGTGATTCGGCCGGCGGTTCCGCCAAGCAGGGCCGCAACCGCCGCACCCAGGCGATCCTGCCCCTCAAGGGCAAGATCCTCAACGTGGAAAAGGCGCGCTTCGACAAGATGCTCTCCTCCCAGGAGGTGGGCACCCTGATCACCGCGCTGGGCTGTGGCATCGGTCGTGACGAGTACAACATCGACAAGCTGCGCTACCACAACATCATCATCATGACCGACGCCGACGTGGACGGCGCGCACATCCGCACCCTGCTGCTGACCTTCTTCTTCCGTCAGCTGCCGGAGCTGATCGAGCGCGGCTACGTCTACATCGCCCAGCCGCCGCTGTACAAGGTCAAGAAGGGCAAGCAGGAGCAGTACATCAAGGACGACGAGGCCATGGAGGAATACATGACCCAGACGGCCCTTGAGGATGCCAGCCTGCACGTCAACGAGAACGCGCCGGGCATCTCCGGCGAGGCCCTCGAAGCGCTGGTCAACGAGTATCGCGCGGTGATGAAGACCCTCAAGCGCCTGTCGCGCCTGTATCCGCAGGAAATCACCGAGCACTTCATGTACCTGCCGGCCATCGGCCTGGAGCAGTTCTCCAGCCAGAGCGCCATGCAGGAATGGCTCGATGCCCTGCGCACGCGGCTGAGCGCCGACGAGCGTTCCGGCCAGGCGGTCTACACCCTGCAGCTGCGCGAGGATCGCGAGCGCGGCTTCTGGCTGCCCGAGGTGGAGATCAAGGCCCACGGCCTGTCCAACTACATCACCTTCAACCGCGACTTCTTCGCCAGCAACGACTACAAGAGCGTGGTGGCGCTGGGCGAGAAGCTGGGCAATCTGCTGGAGGATGGTGCGTACGTGAAGCGCGGCGAACGGCGCAAGGCAGTCTCCGATTTCCGCGAGGCCATCGACTGGCTGATGGCGGAAACCAGCAAGCGCTACAGTGTGCAGCGCTACAAGGGCCTGGGCGAAATGAACCCCGAGCAGCTGTGGGAAACCACCATGGATCCCAGCGCCCGCCGCATGCTCAAGGTGACCATCGAGGACGCCATTGCCGCCGACCAGATCTTCAACACCCTGATGGGCGACGCCGTGGAGCCGCGCCGCGACTTCATCGAGGCCAATGCCCTGGCGGTATCGAATCTGGACGTCTGAAGCAGCAACAGTAGTAACAGCGGCAGTAGCATTCTTGCCCTTTCGACACCCGGCTTCGGCCGGGTGTCGCGTTTACGACCTTCAACCGCCCTGCCCCAGCCAGCCCAGTGTCAGCCCGGCCAGCACCAGGTAGCGACCGCCCTTGGCCAGGGTGATCAGCAGCAGGAACGACCACCAGGGCTCGCGCATAACGCCGGCAACCA
>DATGNS010000374.1:0-2438 GCA_035306625.1 Pseudomonas sp.
CGGGAGCGGTCTTGTCCACTGGGTTGTAGCGTGAATTAATCGTTTTGAATCAGCGGCTTGCGTGAGTTTTCAACCGGTTTTCCGGACACCACCACCACCGCTTTTTGTATTTATCCAATTCAAGAGCCAGGGCACAAGGGGACATCACCGGCATGCGTTTCAGTCTGCAGCGAGAAGCCTTCCTCAAGCCGTTGGCGCAGGTCGTCAACGTGGTCGAACGCCGGCAGACCCTGCCCGTGCTCGCCAATCTTCTGGCCCTGGTCAAGGACGGCCAGCTGTCGCTGACCGGCACCGACCTGGAGGTCGAGATGATCGCGCGCTGCGCGGTCGACGATGCCCAGGACGGCGAAGTCACGATCCCGGCGCGCAAGCTCTTCGACATCGTTCGTGCCCTGCCTGACGGCAGCAAGGTCACCGTCAGCCAGTCCGGCGACAAGATCACCGTCCAGGCCGGGCGCAGCCGTTTCACCCTGGCCAGCCTGCCCGCCAACGACTTCCCGTCGATCGACGAGGTCGAGGCGACCGAACGCGTTGAAGTGCCGGAGGCGGCGCTGAAGGAGCTGATCGAGCGCACGGCGTTCGCCATGGCCCAGCAGGACGTCCGCTACTACCTCAACGGCCTGCTGTTCGACCTCGGCGACCATCGCCTGCGCTGCGTGGCCACCGACGGCCACCGCCTGGCCCTGTGCGAGGCCGAGCTTGACGTCGGCAGCGAGGCCAAGCGCCAGATCATCGTTCCGCGCAAGGGCGTGACCGAGCTGCAGCGCCTGCTCGAGGGCGGCGACCGCGTGCTCGAGCTGGAGATGGGCCGCAACCACATCCGCGTCAAGCGCGATGACGTGACCTTCACCAGCAAGCTGATCGATGGCCGCTTCCCGGACTACCAGGCGGTGATCCCGATCGGCGCCGACCGCGAGGTCAAGGTGGACCGCGAAGTGCTGCGCGCGGCGCTGCAGCGTGCGGCGATCCTGTCGAACGAGAAGTACCGCGGCGTGCGCATCGAAGTCTCGCCGGGACAGCTGAAGATCAATGCCCACAACCCCGAGCAGGAAGAGGCTCAGGAGGAAATCGAGGCCGATACCTCGGTCGACGGCCTGGCGGTGGGCTTCAACGTCAACTACCTGCTCGATGCCCTGGGCGCGCTGCGCGACGAGACCGTGGTGCTGGCGCTGCGCGACGCGAATTCCTCGGCCCTGGTGCGCGAGGCTGCCAACGAGCGCTCGCGCCACGTCGTGATGCCGCTGCGGCTGTGATCCAGCGAAGGTTCCACGTGGAACACGGACGCCCGGGATTGCCCGGGCGTTCTGCTTTTCCGGGGCGCCGCCGGTGCGGCTGAGCCGGCTTGAACTGCGCAACCTGCGCAATCTGGCCGACGTCGGCCTGGAGCCGGGACCGGGCCTGAACCTGCTGCAGGGGGCCAATGGTGCCGGCAAGACCAGCGTGCTCGAAGGCCTGCACCTGCTGGCCTATGGCCGCAGCTTCCGCGGCCGCGTGCGCGACGGGCTGGTGCGGACGGGCCAGGAAGCCGTGGAGGTGTTCGCGCAATGGCAGGTCGAAGGCGAAGAGGGCAGCCATCGCGCTGGACTGCGCCACTCCGGCGGCAGCTGGGAGGCGCGGCTGGACGGCGAGTCCGTCGACCACCTGGGGGAACTTTGCGCGGCCTTCATGGTGGTGACCTTCGAGCCCGGCAGCCATGCCCTGGTCTCGGGCGGTGGGGAGCCGCGCAGGCGCTTTGTCGACCGGGGCCTGTTCCACGTGGAACACGGCTTCCTGCCGGTCTGGCGTCGCTACGCGCGGGCGCTGAAGCAGCGTAATGCCTTGCTGAAGTCCAGGGCAGGCGCTGCGCAGATCAGCGCCTGGGACCAGGAGCTGGCCATGTCGGGCGAGGAGCTGAGCCGTCGCCGGGCCCTGTACCTGGATCGTCTGCAGGAGCGCCTGGCGCCGGTAGCCGCGGCCCTGGCACCGGGCCTGGGCCTGATGACGCTCGAGTTCGAGCCCGGTTGGCGCCGCTCCAGCCTGTCACTCGCCGATGCGCTGGCGGTGGCCCGGGAGCGGGACCAGCTGCTGGGCCATACCAGCGTGGGCCCGCACCGCGCCGACTGGAAGCTCAGACTGGCCGAGAAGCCCGAAGGAGAGGCCTTGTCCAGGGGACAGGCCAAGCTGGCGGCGCTGTCATGCCTGTTCGCGCAGGCCGCCGACTCCGCGCTGGAGAGGAACGACTGGCCGGTGATCGCCCTGGACGACCTGGCGTCCGAGCTGGACGAGGTCCATCGGGGCCGGGTCCTGGAATTCCTGGCCACCACGCCGGCGCAGGTGTTCATCACCGGTACGGATGCGCTGCCGGCCGGAGGAAGAGAGACGGTGTTCCACGTGGAACAGGGCAAGGTGATCCCGACCTGAGATCTTTCGATGTTCCACGTGGAACATCCGTCAGGGGC
>DATGNS010000375.1:0-2867 GCA_035306625.1 Pseudomonas sp.
AGTGTCACGTGCCGCAGACCGACGCCAAGCCCCTGGTGGAAAACGCATTCAGTCCGGCCCCCGGCCTGTAAGGATCACGCGCCATGAACAAGATCAGGAAACTCTGGACCTGGGCGATCGGGCTGGCGTTCAGCGCCGTCGGCCTGGCCTTCGTGCTGGGCATCATCTTCTGGGGCGGCTTCAACACCGTCATGGAGTGGACCAATACCGAGCAGTTCTGCATCTCCTGCCACGAGATGGAAGTGAACGTGTACCAGGAGTACCGCAACACCATCCACTACAACAACCGCACCGGGGTGCGCGCGATCTGCTCGGACTGTCACGTGCCGAAGGAGTGGTGGCCGAAGATGGTGCGCAAGTTCTATGCCTCCAACGAACTGCTGCACAAGGTGCTGGGCACCATCGACACCCCGGAGAAGTTCGAGGCCAAGCGCGCCCAGCTGGCCCAGAACGAGTGGCGGCGCATGAAGCGCAATGACTCCCAGGAGTGCCGCAACTGCCACGACTTCAGCTACTTCGACTATGCTGAGCAGGCTGGCCGCTCCGCCCGGGCCCACCAGAAGGGCTTCGCCGAGGGTCAGACCTGCATCGACTGCCACAAGGGCATCGCCCACAAGCTGCCGGCCATCGACCAGGGCTTCGGCGACACCGTGCCGGGCGCGCTGCCGGCCGAGGTGCTGCACCCCGTCTCCTCCCGCTGAGGAAGCCGCGCTCCGTGTCCCCGCGGACATGGAGCGCGCCGCCCGCGGCTGGCCGGCGTGGTATCCAGCCCGTCATTTTTCCTGAAACGGGCCTTTGCGCCGATTCGACAACCCTGTACTCTCGTTTGCTGCCATATAGCCATCATTTGTGGCGATCAGAGGCGACTTTCGATCGCGGCGGCGCTGGCGTGGCGGACCCCGGCAGGCCCGGGCCAGGACCGATGGCCAGTCTCGCTTGCGAGACGCGCGCATCGGGGAATTCAAGGAAATCGACGCATGACGACTCCCGTAAACACCGCCCCGAAGACCATCATCAGGATCTATCCCGAAACCATCATCGGCTACTCCGGCACCCCGCCCGCGCTGCCCGCCCCCAGTGGCGGACCGGGCCTGCTCAGCCGGATCTGGAGGTGGCTGTGGCTGCCGGTGCTGCTGGCGGCGATACCGGCGTTCCTGCTGGGTCCGCTGGTGTCCGGCATCGCCTGTCTGGGACTGGGCGTGCTGCTCCTGGTGCTGGCCCTGCTGCCCACCCGGCGCAAGCTGGAACCCCGCGTCGAGCTGGACGCCTATTTCGACGACCAGGGGCTGCACCTGCCGGCGCAGGCCGCGCCGGACAACGAGCGCTTCATTCCCTACGAGGACATCACCCGCATCCTGACCCTGGACCTGCCCGCCCAGGCGGGCAAGCTGGTGGTCTGGTGGCGCCAGTACCAGATCCACACCCGGCGGCCGCTGGACAATCCGCACCTGCAGATCAATACCCGCCGCTCGCTGGACACCGTGGTCTCGGTGCTCAACCGCCTCAAGCACCTGCCGGCCACCCGCCATATCGAGATTCCCCCGCCCACCGAGACGGCACCGCCGGCCGGCGCCAAGGCGGCCCGGGAAATCCGCCTGCGCTGAGGCCTCCCCACGGCGGTTGCCCCCGCGCGACCGCCGACCGGCCCCGAGTGAATGCCCGCGCGAATCCGTGGTCGCAACAGGACCACCACCACGGAGGATCCGCACATGGGCCTGTTCGATCTGATCAAGGAAAAACTCGGCATCGGCCGCGACGCACACGCCACGGAACGCCCCGCCGGCGCGCCGCCGAGCGGAACCACCACGGCGGCCGGTGGCACCACGGCCGACCCCTCGGTGACGCCGCCCACTCCCGGCGCCGGCGACGCACCGATGAGCCAGGTGGACGTGGCCGCCAAGCTGGAGAGCATGGCCGCCAGCCATGGCGAACAGCTGAACTGGCGCACCTCGATCGTCGATCTGCTCAAGCTTCTGGGCCTGGACAGCAGCCTGGAGGCGCGCAGGAACCTGGCCACCGAGCTGGGCTGCCCACCGGACAGGATGGCCGACTCGGCAGAGATGAATACCTGGCTGCACCGCGAGGTCATGCGCCGCCTGGCCGAGCACGGCGGTACCCTGCCGCCGGAGCTGCTGTAGGTTCGCCGAAACGACGAAGCCGCGCTCGGGGCGCGGCTTCTGTTTTTCAGGAGAACAGCGACTGGGCGTGGTCCAGGTGCTGGTCCACCAGCCACTTGCCGTGGGCCAGCGCGGCATGCTCGGCCTTTTCCAGCTCCGCCATCATCGCCCGGTCGTGCGGCAGCGGCAGACGCCGGGTGCTGCGCCCGTCCGGCGCGGTGATGCGGCAGCCGGCGGCCCAGGGCAGCGGGCTGTCCTCGTATTGCAGGACATCGGCGACGATGGTGTGGTCGCGGTAGGTGCAGTGCATGCGTTGCATGGTCGGACCTCCCGTTGCGGGTTTGTGTCGAGGAGGCTGGTCGAGCCGCATGGCTCTTGCAACCTCACCCGACGAAAGCCCCGACCTACAGGCGGAAGCCGCCCACCAGCTCGTTCAGGCGCACCGCCAGCCGCGCCAGCTCCTGGCTGGCCGAGCTGGTCTGGTTGGCGCCGGCGGAGGTCTGCATGGCCAGGTCACGGATGTTGACCAGGTTCTGGTCCACCTCGCGGGCCACCTGGGCCTGCTCCTCGGAGGCGCTGGCGATGATCAGGTTGCGCTCGGTGATGTGACCGATCGACTCGGTGATCTGCCGCAGCGCCTCGCCGGCGGCATGGGCGATCTCCAGGGTGCTCTGGGCACGCTGGTTGCTGGCCTGCATGGCGCTCATGGCCTGGTCGGTGCTGTGCTGCACCGCCTGGATCATCTGCTCG
>DATGNS010000376.1:0-7244 GCA_035306625.1 Pseudomonas sp.
GGTGGTGAGGATCAGGCTCGGATTGCGCCGGCCGCCCAGCGGGCCGCTCCGGCCTGTAGGGCCGACAGCGCTTTCCCTGTCCGCCGACTGGCGCCCGACCGTAGCCACGCCCGGCGGACAAGAACGGCGTTGTCCGCCCTATCAAGCTCTGCTGCACATCGCCTATGGGGGCTCAAATCCGGCCAGCCCTTCGAACGGGTGCTTGCTCGGTAGGGGGCAAGACGGTAGCTACCAGCTCAGCGCTGGCGGCGGGCTGGCGGGTTTGGGCGGGGCCAGCCATTGCGGCGCCTGCTGCAGCGCCCAGAGCGTGCCGAGGCTGATGGCCAGGACGAGCACGAAGGCCGCCAGACCGCCCCCGCGGGCCGCCTGTTCCGGCGCCATCTGCTCATCCCGGCCATGCAGCATGGCCTGCACCAGCTTCCTGCCGCGCAGCTGATACACCACGATGGACGCGATGTGCAGCCCGATCAGCAGCATCAAGAGGTTCTTCAGCAGGCGGTGGATATCGGTCAGCCACAGGCTGGTGTCGGTGTCCACCAGCCGGGCCAGGGGGCCGCGCAGGGCGATGTCGTCGTAGGCGAGCAGGCCGGTGACGGTCTGGGCGATCAGCACGGCGAGCATGGCCAGCACCGACAGCGAACCCAGCGGATTATGTCCCGGCTGCTGCCACTGGCCACGCAGGTATTCGCCCAGCGACAAGGGCGCGCGCAGGATGGTGGTCCAGCGGGCATAGGTGGAGCCGACCAGGCCCCAGAGCAGGCGAAACACCAGCAGACCCGCCACCATCACCCCCAGGTCGGCATGCCAGCCCATCCAGTTGCCGCCGATCAGGCCGGTGGCGATCGCGCCGATCACGCTGGCGGCCAGCAGCCAATGGAACAGCCGCAGCGGCAGATCCCACACCCTCTGTGTCATGCAAGAAACTCCTCGGTATCTGGAACAGCAACGGCGCGGCGCCGGAGCGCCGGCCGCTGGGCGTCATGGTATCCGCTCGAACGCGGCGGCAGGTGGATCAATTGCCGCAGGGGATGACGGCGTCAGCGCCGGGCGATGCGCCACAGGCGGGCCAGGTCCGTGCTGCGCGCCTGCAGCAGTTCGGCCGCGCCGGCGCAGGCCTGTTCCAGGCTGGTGGGGCCGGCCACCAGGCTGAAGGCGGCATCGATACCCTCGTCGTGCAGGTGCTGGTAACCCTCGCCCAGGCTGCCGGCCAGGGCCACCAGTGGAACCCCGGCGGCGCGGGCGATGCGCGCCACACCCAGGGGTGTCTTGCCGTGCAGGGTCTGGGCGTCCAGACGGCCCTCGCCGGTGATCACCAGGTTGGCACCCTGCATGGCATCCGCCAGGCCGGACAGCTCGGCCACCACCTCGATGCCCGGGCGGAAGCTGGCGCCCAGCAGGGCACGGGCGGCAAAGCCCAGACCCCCGGCCGCCCCGGCACCGGGCACATTGGCGTGATCTTCACCCAGCGCGGCGGCCATGACCCGGGCGTAGTGGGCCAGGGCCGCATCCAGCTGAGCGACCTGCTGCGGGCTGGCCCCCTTCTGCGGCCCGAACACCGCCGAGGCGCCGCGCGGGCCGCACAGCGGGTTGTCCACATCGGCGGCCACCTGGATCTCGGTGGCCCGCAGGCGCGTGTCCAGCCCGGACAGGTCCACCCGGGTCAGTTGCGCCAGCGCGGCGCCGCCCGGTGGCAGCGGCTGCTCCGAGGCATCCAGGAAGCGCACGCCCAGGGCGCGCAGCATGCCGGCGCCGCCGTCGTTGGTGGCGCTGCCGCCCAGACCGAGGATGATGCGCCGCGCCCCGGCATCCAGCGCCTGGCGAATCAGCTCGCCGGTGCCCTGGCTGCAGGCGCGCAGGATGTCCCGTTGCCCGGGGGCGACCCAGTGCAGTCCGCTGGCGGCGGCCATCTCGATCACCGCCGTGCCGTCCGCCAGCCAGCCCCAGTGCGCCTGCACCGGCGCGCCCAGCGGGCCGCTGACCTGGCAGCTGCGTCGTTCGCCGCCGACGGCCGCGAGTACCGTATCCACCGTGTCCTCGCCGCCATCGGCCATGGGCCGCAGCAGGCATTCGGCATCGGGGAACACGGCCTGCCAGCCCCGGGCGATGGCCTCGGCCACCTGCAGGGCGTCGAGGCTTTCCTTGAACGAATCCGGGGCGATGACGATCTTCATGGGCATACCTTCATGAACTACAGCAGGAACAGGCCGAGCAGCCAGACGGTGATGATACCCACGATGCCCTGCACCAGCGTGGCCATGGTCTGCGCCTTGTAGGCCAGCGCCACCGGCATGCGGCTGAACTGGGTGACCACCCAGAAGAAGCTGTCGTTGGCGTGGGACACCGTCATGCCGCCGGCACCGATGGCCATCACCGTCAGCACCCGGCCCATGTCGCTGTCCAGGCCCAGCTCGGGCAGCAGCGGGGCGACCATGGCCGAGGTGGTGACCAGCGCCACGGTGGTGGAGCCCTGGGCGGTCTTCAGCGCCGCCGAGACCAGGAACGGCATCAGCAGCCCGACGCCCAGCGCCGACAGTGTCTGCCCCAGATAGTCACCCAGCGGCGTGGCCTTGAGCACCGCGCCGAAGGCGCCGCCGGCACCGGTGATCAGCAGGATGGGCGCGGCCTGGATCAGCCCCTCGGCCACCTGGTCGTGAAAGCCCTGGCGCCGGTTCGGCCCCTTGAGCAGCAGGCAGGCGAAGGCCAGGCCGACCAGCAGGGCCACCACCGGCTGGCCGAGAAAGCCGAGCACCGTCGCCGCCAGCCCCTCGCCCAGCGGACGGGTCGGGAAGGCGGCCAGCGAGCCCAGGCAGATCAGCAGGATCGGCACCAGGATCGGCGCGAAGGCCCTGCCGGCGCCGGGCAGCACGCCGTAGCTGGCGCGCAGCGCCTCGAAGTCCCGTTCCTCATGGGGCAGGCCGTAGTCCTCCAGTTCCACCTCCTTGCCGAGGAAGCGGCTGGCCCACCACAGGCCGGCCAGCGCCGTGATGGCTGACACCAGCAGGCCCACGGCGATCACCAGGCCCAGTTGCGAGCCGAGCCCCAGGTTGCCGGCGGCGGCGATCGGCCCGGGGGTCGGCGGCACGAAGGTATGGGTCGCGTACAGGCCGGTGGCCAGAGCCACGCTCATGGCCACCACCGAGACGTTCATGCGCGTGGCCAGGGCGTTCTTCAGGGCGTTGAGGATCACGTAGCCGGAATCACAGAACACCGGGATCGACACCAGGTAGCCGATCACCGACATGGTCAGGGTGGGGAAGCGCTGCCCCAGCAGGCGGATCACCGTCTCGGCCATGGTGATGGCCGCGCCGCTGCGCTCGAGGATCACGCCGATGATGGTGCCCAGGGCGATGACGATGCCGATGCCGCCGAGGATACCGCCGAAGCCCGAGGTGATCTGGCCGACGATCTCGCCGGCCGGCAGCCGGTAGGCGAAGCCGCCGAGGAAGGCGGCGGCCAGCAGGGCCAGGAAGGGATGCAGCTTCAGCCGCGTGGTGGCCAGCACGATGAAGACGATCAGCGCGGCAAGGATCAGGACCAGAAGCATGAGTGTTTCCCCGTTCGGTCGCCGCCGGCCGGGGTCCTGGCGAACCCCGTGCCGGCGACACCGCAGCGGCCCGTGCGGCAAGGGGCGGACATTGGTCGGCCGGCTCACATCCAGACCGCCGCGCGGGCGGCGGTGTTCCGGACGGGCTCAGACGCGCTGCGGATCGTCCTCGCGAATGGCCTTGAGCACCTGGCGCTGCAGCTCGATGAAGGCCGTGCTGGCGCTCATCTCCGAGTGCCGAGGGCGGCCCAGTTCCACCGGAAAGCTGGTCTTGATATGTCCCGGGCCGCGCCCCATCACCACGATGCGGTCGGACAGGTACACCGCCTCCTCGATGTCGTGGGTGACGAACATCACCGTCAGGCGATGCTGCTCCCAGATGCGGGTCAGCAGTTCCTGCATCTGATGGCGGGTCATGGCGTCCAGGGCGCCGAAGGGCTCGTCCATCAGCAGGATCTTCGGCCGGTAGGACAGCGCCCGGGCGATGGCCACGCGCTGCTTCATGCCACCGGACAGCTCGCTCGGATAGGCCTCGGCGTGGTCGCGCAGGCTCACCAGCTCCAGGTGCTCGTCGGCGATGCGCCGGCACTCGCCGCGACTGCGGCCGGCGGCGCGCAGGGCGAACTCGATGTTCTGACGGGCGTTCAGCCAGGGCAGCAGGGTGTAGGACTGGAACACCACGCCGCGGTCCAGCCCGGCGCCGCGGATGGGCTCGCCATCCACCAGCACCTGGCCGCTGTCGTGGCTTTCCAGGCCGGCGGCGATGGACAGCAGGGTGCTCTTGCCGCAGCCGGAGGTGCCGACCAGCGAGACGAACTCGTTGTCGTGCAGGGTCAGGTCGATGTTGCGCAGCACCTGGCGCTGCTCGCGGCCGTGGGGGTAGCTCTTGTCGAGCCCGCGGATTTCCAGCGTGGCCATCAGGTGCGCCTCCGGTTGTAGCGGAACAGCACGCGCTCGGCGGCGCGCATCAACTGGTCGGTGACCAGGCCCAGCAGGCCCAGCAGCAGGATGTAGCCGATGATGGTGTCGGTCTGGAAGAAGCGCTGCGACACGGTGATGCGGTAGCCCAGGCCGGAGGTGGCGGCCACCAGCTCGGCCAGCACCAGCCAGGTCCAGGCCCAGCCGAGGCTGATGCGCAGGGCATCCCAGACGCCGGGCAGCGCGCTGGGCAGCACGATGCGCAGCAGGATGGCCGGGTCGCGCATGCCCAGGGTGCGGCCCAGGCCGACGAAGTCCGCCGGCACGCGCTTCACCGCGTCCATGATCATCAGCACCTGCTGGAAGAAGGTGCCGATCCAGATGATGAGGAATTTCTGCACATCGCTGGTGCCGGCCCAGAGAATGGTCAGCGGCACGAAGGCCACCACCGGCATGTAGCGGATGAAATCCACCAGCGGCTCGCTGGCCGCCTTCCAGAAGCCGTAGCAGCCGGCCAGGGTGCCGATCACCAGGCTCATGGCCGAGGCGATCAGGAAGGCCACCAGGATGCGGTACAGGCTGACCTTGAGGTCGGCCCACAGGGTGCCGTCCTCGGCCAGGGACAGCATGCGGGCCAGCACATCGGCGGGCGCCGGCAGGAAGAGCCTGGGCACCAGGCCCGAGGCGGTGGACAGTTGCCAGGCCAGGCCCAGCAGGACGAAGACCGTCAGACCGATCAGCCAGTAGCTGCGACGGCTCGGTGTCTGGCCGATGGTGAACAGGGAGGAGGGTCGGGTCATGTCAGGAAGGCCGCCCCGCAGTCCGGCGGGGCGGCTGGGTGGCTCACTTCAGGGCTTCGACGAATCGCGTGTCGAGCAGTTGGGCGGGAGACACCGGCTGCGGCAGCAGGGCGGCGTCGCTGGCGGCCTTGGTGATGTGGCGCAGGCTGACAGTGATGAATTCGCCCTGCACCCGCAGGTCGCGCTGGTTGTCGGCCAGGGAATAGAACTTCACGCCGGCGAAGGCGGTTTCCAGTTCCTCGGCGCTGGCGCCGACGCCGCGGGCGATGATCGCCTGGCCTTCCTGCGGGTTGGCCTGGTAGAAGCGGTGGGCCGCTTCCCAGCTGCGCAGCAGCGCCAATACCTGGCCAGGACGCTTCTCCAGCATCTCGTCGCGCACCACCAGCACGTCGCTGATCAGTCCCGGGTCATCCGAGCCCTGGTACAGGGTGCGAATGTTCGGGTTCTGCTGGGCGGCCGCGCTCAGGTAGGGCTCGTAGGTGACGGCGGCCGGCACCTGGCCGGCGATCAGCGCGCTGCCGGCGGAGGAGGCGGGCATCGGCACCGGGCGGATATCCGCCAGGGTCATGCCGGCCTTGGCCAGGGCGCTGTGCAACAGGATGTCGCTGGTGGTGCCTTCTTCATAGGCCACCTGCTTGCCCTTGAGGTCGGCCAGGGTCTTGATGGACGGGTCGACGATCAGCGCGTCGGCGCTGGTGCTCTGGTCCAGCAGCAGCACGATCTTCACCGGCAGGCCGGCGGCGACCATGGCCATGGCGGTGTGGGTCGCCAGGTTGCCGGCGTCGATGCGCCCGCTGGCCAGCGCCGCGTTCATGTCCTTGTCTTCGTTGAAGTTGATCAGCTCGACCCGCTCCAGGCCGTTGGCGGCGAAATGGCCCTGCTCATCGGCGACATACCACTGGCCGTAGCCCAGCCAGGGCTGCATGCCTAGCTTCACGGTGCCGGGTTCCGCTTTCAGGTCGGCGGACGGGGCGGCAGCCAGGGCCGGGCCGGCCAGCAGGGCGAGGCCGGCGCAGGCCACCAGGCCGCGCAACTGGGACAGGATGCTCATGAACAAATGCTCCGCGTGATGGAAAGGTGGCGCCAGATGGGCGCCTGCGTCGAGCATTCTACGGGAAAGGAGCGGGAAATAGCGTGCCAGAGGCGTTCGCATGCGTTTCGGAAGTGGCGCAGCGGAATGTGAGGCGCGCGGCGCTTTTCCTGGCCGCCGCGCGGGCTTGATGGCGAGCCTCTGTGGACAACGGAAGACGTTGTCCACCCTACGGGGTTCGTGCGGGACTTCTGCCTTAGATCACATACCCGCCGATGGCCACGAAGTGCAGCGAGCTGCCACCCACCACGAACAGGTGCCAGATGCCGTGCCAGTGGCGGTAGCGCGTGTCGTATACAAAGAACACGATACCGGCGGTGTAGACGATGCCGCCCGCCAGCAGCCAGGCGAAGCCCTCGCCGCCCAGGTTGCGCAGCAGCGGGCCGACGGCGATCAGCACGAGCCAGCCCATCACCGCGTAGATCACCAGCGACAGCACCCGCGCCTCGGAGCGCGGCTTGATCTCCTGCAGCATGCCGATGATCGCCAGCCCCCAGACGATGCCGAACAGCGTCCAGCCCCAGGCGCCATTGAGCGTCACCAGGCAAAACGGCGTATAGCTGCCGGCGATCAGCAGGTAGATGGACAGGTGATCGAGCTTCTGCAGGATGCGCTTCGCCCGGCCACGCACGCTGTGGTAGATGGTGGAAACGGTATAGAGCAGGAGCAGGGTCGCCCCGTAGATGGAGACGCCGACGATCTTCCAGGGATCGCCGTCCAGGCTGCTCAGCACGATAAGCCAGACCGAGCCGGTCAGGGCCAGCAGGGCGCCGACGAGATGGCTCCAGGCGTTGAAACGTTCACCGCGGTACATGTGTTGCTTTCCTCGAATTTCTTTTCTTCCTAGACCTGCACAGCGGCTTTGCGTTTCGTCATGCATTCCTTGGGCAGA
>DATGNS010000377.1:0-2241 GCA_035306625.1 Pseudomonas sp.
CAGGCGGGCGAGGGTCTGCATGGCCTGGGGCGTCATGCTCTGCTGGGAAATCCAGTAGGCGGCGCTGATGAAGGCCAGGTTGGCGACCAGCAGTACGGTGGCCAGCAGCACCAGCAGGGCGGCCAGCAGCTTGCGGCCGACCGGCAGATTGTCCAGGCGCCGTTGCAGGCTCATGGCGGATTCGCGCGTGGGTTGGGTTCGGGGCAGGGTAGCGGGGCTTCAGGTATCGGGCAATCCGCGTGCGCGCAGACGCCCGCGCAAATCCTGCAGCAGGGCTTCCAGCCGCGGCAGGGCGAGGCCGAGGCGGGCACCCTCCCGGCAGGCGTGATCCAGCAGATAGCTGACTTCGGTGCGTCGACCCGCGGCCACGTCCTGGCGCATCGAGGAGCTGTTGGCGGCGGTGGCCTGGATGACCCGCTGCACCTCGCCGAACAGCTCGTCGGCGGCGTCCGCCTGGTCGCAGGCCTGCAGCAGTTCGGTGAGCTCGGTACACAGCGCCGCCACTTCGTGCAGATGCGCACTCAGCTCGCCGTTGCGGCAGTCGTGCAACACGGTCAGCGGGTTGATGGCGCAGTTGACGGCCAGCTTGCGCCACAGGCGGCCGAGGATCTGCTCGCTCCATTGATGAGGGATGCCGGCGCGCTCCAGCTCGGCCAGCCAGGCGGGGGCGACCGGATCCTGCGGATCGCCCAGCCAGTTCTGGCCGCGCCCGGCGAACACCACCCGGAACGGGCCGTCGCGATAGGCCCCTTCGGTGCTGGACACCAGGATGCAGCGCTGGCCGCTGAGGCGGTCGGTCACCTGCTGCTGGCTGCCCAGGCCGTTCTGCAGCAGCAGGACGTCGGCGCCGGCAACCAGCCGCGGCGCGATGGCATCGGCGGCGGGCAGGGCATCGTAGGCCTTGCAGGCCAGCAGCAGACGCCGGATCGGGCCGCCCGCGTCCAGGGTTTCGGCGGGGATGTCGAGCTGCCACGGCTGACCATCCTCGACCAGGGTCAGACCGCCGGCGGCCCGGTAGGCCTCCAGCTGCCGGGCATTGCGCAGCAGCAGCGTCACCGGCAGGCCGGCGCGGGCCAGGCGCACCGCCCAGAGCGTGCCCAGGCTGCCTGCGCCGAGAATGTGCCAGGTCATGAAGGTTCGCCGTGTGAATCCAGGAGGGCGGACAGTAACCAAAACGCCGCGGGCTTGTCAGCCCAGCTGGCGAATGCGCACGGTCTGTTCGCCGCCCTGGGTCAGCAACTGTCCTGCCTGCTCCAGCAACTGCTCGGGCGTCTGCGGCAGGGCGCGGCGGTCCACGCCGAGCAGGGCCAGGCGCGCCTGCAGCCGGAGGGGGCCGGAACAGGTGGCGAAGGGTTCGCCGTTGAGGCGCTCGGCCAGGCGGCGGAAGCTGTTGAGCGCGGCATCCTCCAGCTGCTCGAGGCCGGCAACCAGAGCGAAGCGGGACTCGTCCGGCCGGGCCAGCACGTCCTGGGGACGCACCAGGCGCTGCAGGCGCCGGGCGACGCCGGCCAGCAGTTCGCGATGATGGGGGGCGCCGCGGCTGGCCAGTTCCGGCGCCTCGATCAGCACCAGGCAGAAGGCGCCGCCCTGCTGGTCCAGGGTCTGCAGCTGTTCGGCGAGCCTGGCGTGCAGGCAGTGGCTGTTGCCCAGGCCGGTCAGCGGGTCGAGCAGGGCCTGTTCGGCCCCCTTGCCCTCGGCCAGCTGGCGGTTTTCCTGCAGCAGCCGCTGCAGGGTATGGCACAGCCGGTCACCGGCCATGACCCGTGGAATCAGCTGCTCGTGCAGCCGCGCCTTGCTGATGAAGTCATCCACCCCGCGGGCGAAGGCTTCGCCCAGGTCGCTGTCCCCCTCACGTCCGGTGAGCAGCATGATGTAGGTGTAGTGGTCGGCCAGCGCGTCCTGCTGGCGCACCCGGCTGGTCAGCTCCAGGCCGTCGATACCGGGCATCAGCCAGTCGGCGAGCAGGATGCCGGCCGGGCGCTGCCGCAGTTCGCGCAGGGCTTCCTCGGCGTTGCTGGCATAGCGGATGTCCTGATAGCCGGCCTGGCTCAGGGCGCGGCCGATCAGGGCGCTGGAGAATTTGGCGTCGTCCACAACCAGAATGCTGAGCTGGGAATTTTGCATCGGCAGGCTCGTGGAGGGTGCGGCACAGAGCGGTGTGTGCGGCGGTATCGGATGGGTGCGGCTATAATGACCGGCCCTTTTCAACCGTCAAGACAGCCGCGTTTCGTTCCGTGAAGC
>DATGNS010000378.1:0-3119 GCA_035306625.1 Pseudomonas sp.
CCGGTGTTCATCAAGTTCGGTCAGATCCTTTCCACCCGCCGCGACCTGCTGCCCGAGGACATCGCCGACGAGCTGGCGCTGCTGCAGGACCAGGTCCCGCCCTTCGAGCTGGCCAAGGCCAGGGCGCTGATCGAGGAGCAACTGGGCGCGCCGGTCGCCAGCCTGTTCGCCAGCTTCGACGAGCAGCCGCTGGCCTCCGCCTCGGTGGCCCAGGTGCACGCCGCGCGCCTGCACAGCGGCGAGGACGTGGTGGTCAAGGTGATCCGCCCGGGCCTCAAGCCCATCATCGCCCAGGACCTGGCCTGGCTGTACCTGCTCGCGCGCATCGCCGAGCGGGTGTCCAGCGAGGCGCGCCGCCTGCATCCCATCGAGGTGGTCAGCGACTACGAGAAGGTCATCTACGACGAGCTCGACCTGCTGCGCGAAGCGGCCAACGCCAGCCAGCTCAAGCGCAACTTCGAAGGCTCGCCGCTGATCTACGTGCCGCAGATCCACTGGGACTACTGCCGGCCCAAGGTGCTGGTCATGGAGCGCATCTACGGCGTGCCGGTGACCGATATCGCCGCCCTGCGCGCACAGAACACCGACATGAAGCTGCTGGCCGAGCGCGGTGTGGAGATCTTCTTCACCCAGGTGTTCCGCGACAGCTTCTTCCATGCCGACATGCACCCCGGCAACATCTTCGTCAGCACCCGCCAGCCGCGCAATCCGCAGTACATCGCCATCGACTGCGGCATCGTCGGCAGCCTGACCCCCGAGGATCAGGACTACCTGGCCCGCAACCTGGTGGCCTTCTTCAAGCGCGACTACCGCAAGGTGGCGCAGCTGCACATCGACTCCGGCTGGGTGCCGGCCGACACCAAGGTCAACGAGTTCGAGGCGGCGATCCGCACCGTGTGCGAGCCGATCTTCGAGAAGCCGCTCAAGGACATCTCCTTCGGCCAGCTGCTGCTGCGCCTGTTCCAGACCGCGCGGCGCTTCAACATGGAGATCCAGCCGCAGCTGGTGCTGCTGCAGAAGACCCTGCTCAACATCGAGGGCCTGGGCCGCCAGCTGTACCCGGAGCTGGACCTGTGGACCACCGCCAAGCCGTTCCTGGAGCGCTGGATGCGCGAGCGCATGAGCCCGCTGAACCTGGCGGCGCAGGCCAAGTCGCAGCTCGAGCAGCTGCCGCACCTGGCGCACATGACCCGCGACCTGCTGGAGCGTCTGTCGCGCCCGCACCTGAACGATCCGCCGGAGCCCTGGCGCCGGCGCGACGGCTGGGCCCTGCGCCTGATCGGCGCGGCCCTGCTGGTGGGCGGCGCGCTGCTGGCGGTAAGCAGCGGCGGCAACCTGGACAGCCTGGAAACCTGGCCGATCTGGCTGATGGCGACCACCGGCCTCTATCTGATCATCCGCCGATAGCCAGCGGCGCCGCAGGAGTGGCACACTGAGCGGCAAACCAAGGCCCGAGCGCTGATCGAGAGCTGTAGCGAAGACGCGATGAAAGACTGGCAGGACGAAATCAACTGGAACGCCGACGGCCTGGTGCCGGCGATCGCCCAGGACCACAAGACTGGCCGCATCCTGATGATGGCCTGGATGAACCGCGAAGCCCTGCGCCTGAGCGTCGAGGAAGGCCGCGCCATCTACTGGTCGCGCTCGCGCGGCAAGCTGTGGCGCAAGGGCGAGGAATCCGGCCATGTGCAGAAGCTCCACGAGCTGCGCCTGGACTGCGACGCCGACGTGATCGTGCTGCAGGTCGAGCAGGTCGGCGGTATCGCCTGCCACACCGGCCGCGAGAGTTGCTTCTACCGCGTGCTGCGCGACGGCGTCTGGCACACGGTGGACGAGCAACTGAAGAACCCCGACGCCATCTACCACAAGGTACAGCCATGAGCGACACCCTGACCCGTCTGGCCGAAGTCCTGGAAGCGCGCAAGCAGGCGGCGCCGGACAGCTCCTACGTGGCCAGCCTGTACCACAAGGGCCTGAACAAGATTCTGGAAAAGGTCGGCGAGGAATCCGTGGAGACCATCCTCGCCGCCAAGGACGCCGCGGTCAGCGGCGACTGCAGCGACCTGATCTACGAGACCGCCGACCTGTGGTTCCACAGCCTGGTGATGCTCGCCGCCCTCGGCCAGCATCCACAGGCGGTACTCGACGAACTGGAGCGCCGTTTCGGCCTCTCCGGACACGCGGAAAAGGCCGCGCGTCCGCAATCCTGAACACTCACTTCGGAGACACCACCATGGGACTCGGCGGCATCAGCGTCTGGCAACTGCTCATCATCCTGCTCATCGTCGTCATGCTGTTCGGCACCAAGCGTCTGAAGAACCTGGGTTCCGACCTGGGCGACGCCATCAAGGGCTTCCGCAAGTCGGTGAATGCCGCCGATGAGGACAAGCCCGCCGAGGAAGCCAAGGCGCAGAACCAGCAGGTACCGAACCAGCAGGGCACCGTGATCAACGGCGAGGCCCGCAAGGTCGAAGACCCGGTCAAGAAAGACTAAGCCGCGCGGCAAGGCCCTCACATGTTCGATATCGGTTTCAGCGAACTGCTTCTGGTCGGCCTGGTGGCGCTGCTGGTCCTGGGGCCCGAACGGCTGCCCGGAGCGGCGCGCACCGCCGGACTGTGGGTCGGGCGCATCAAGCGCAGCTTCCTGTCCATCAAGACGGAAGTGGAACGCGAGATCGGGGCGGACGAGATTCGTCGGCAGCTGCATAACGAGAACATTCTCGACATGGAGCGCAAGATGAAGGAGAACCTCGGTCTGGAGTCGCTGGAGAAGGTGACCCTGCCCGAAGGGACTCCCACCAGCCGCGAGGAGGCGTTGCGCAACGCGACCCAGGCGGCGGACCAGCCCGCCACACTGCAGGATTCGCCGCCGGCCACCGCGCCCGCCGCGACCCCTGACGCCAGCAGCCAGGACAAGCCCCAGCAACCATGAGCACGCGTCAATCCGGCGACCAGGAAATGCCCCTGGTCTCGCACCTCACCGAACTGCGCACCCGCCTGTTGCGCTGCGTGGTCGCGGTGCTGGTGATCTTCATCGGCCTGTTCTACTTCGCCCAGGACATCTACGCGCTGGTGGCCGCGCCGCTGCGCGCCTATCTGCCCGAAGGCGCCACCATGAT
>DATGNS010000379.1:0-4785 GCA_035306625.1 Pseudomonas sp.
CGGCAATCCAAGTAATCTGCGCGGCTGAGAGTCGGCTGGACAGTCGCCGCCTTCATGCGAAGGGGGAGGAAAGTCCGGGCTCCACAGGGCAGAGTGCCAGGTAACGCCTGGGAGGCGCGAGCCTACGGAAAGTGCCACAGAAAACAACCGCCTAAGCGCGCAAGCGCCGGTAAGGGTGAAAAGGTGCGGTAAGAGCGCACCGCACGGCTGGTAACAGTCCGTGGCTAGGCAAACCCCACTCGGAGCAAGACCAAATAGGGATCCATTGGCGTGGCCCGCGCTGGATCCGGGTAGGTTGCTAGAGGTGGTCAGTGATGGCCATCGTAGATGAATGACTGTCCTCGACAGAACCCGGCTTACAGGCTGACTCTCTCTTCATTTCTCCCAAGTCCCCGCTCCGGGACTCCTGCAGGCTCGCAGTTAAAGCGTTACTTCAACTTCCCTGCCTATCCATGGGCTGCCCGTGGATTGTCGGTTCCGGGTGCCCATTTGCACTTCGTCTCAAATATTTCCATCCGTCGCTAAATTGCCGTCATTCAAGGGTTTTTACACTTTTGCGCGCCTTGACGCTGGACAAGGCGCGTTCCTATAGTGTGCCCAAGTGGTACAAAGTGGCAGGAAGTGGTAGTGAAGGGCATGACCAGCTAATCAGAGTGGGGAAGCGTCGACGTGTTTCGCGGAGCCAACGCAGTCAGCCTGGATGCCAAGGGGCGACTCGCGATGCCTAGCCGGTATCGTGAGGAGCTCCTTTCGCGCTGTAACGGCCGGCTGGTGGTGACGGTCGATGCGCTGGACCCCTGCCTGTGCATCTACCCCCTGCCCGAATGGGAACGGATCGAGACCACGCTCTGCGGACTGCCCTCGCTGCGCGAGGAAACCCGTCGCCTGCAGCGCCTGCTGATAGGCAATGCCGTGGATCTGGAGCTGGATGGCAGCGGACGTCTGCTGATCCCGCCGCGCCTGCGCGAGTACGCGGGCCTGGACAAGCACGTGATGCTGGTGGGTCAGCTGAACAAGTTTCTGCTGTGGGATGAAAACGCCTGGAACGCCATGGAGCAGGCCGACCGTGAAGCCGTCAAGAAGCCCGGTGGTATGCCGGCTGAATTGCTCGATCTGACTCTGTGACTATGACCAGCTCGTTTCGCCATATCACCGTATTGCTGGAGGAGGCCGTCGAGGCGCTGAACGTGCGTCCGGGCGGCTGCTACCTGGACGGCACCTTCGGGCGCGGTGGACACAGTCGGCGCATCCTCGACCATCTCGGCCCGGAGGGCCGTCTGCTCGGCTTCGACAAGGATCCCCAGGCCATCGCCACCGGTCAGGCACTGGCCGCCGAGGACCCGCGCTTCGCCATCGTCCAGCGCAGCTTCGCCGAGATGGGCGAGGCGGTCGCCGAGCAGGGCCTGAGTGGGGCCATCGGCGGCGTGCTGCTGGATCTGGGAGTCTCCTCGCCGCAGCTGGACGACCCGCAGCGCGGCTTCAGCTTCCTCAATGACGGCCCGCTGGACATGCGCATGAACCCGGAGACGGGGATCAGCGCTGCCGAGTGGATCGCCAGCGCCGACGAGGAGGAGATCGCCCGGGTCTTCAAGGACTACGGCGAGGAGCGTTTTGCCCGTCGCATGGCGCGCGCCATCGTGCAGCGCCGCGCCCAGGCGCCCTTCACGCGCACGGCCGACCTGGCCTCGGTGATCAGCGAGGCCAACCCGGCCTGGGAAAAGGGCAAGCACCCGGCCACCCGCGCGTTCCAGGGGCTGCGCATCCACATCAACAACGAGCTGGGAGATCTTGAGAAGGGGCTGCAGGCCGCCCTGGAGGTGCTGGAGGTCGGCGGCCGGCTGGTGGTCATCAGCTTCCACTCGCTGGAGGATCGCATCGTCAAGCAGTTCATGCGTCGCCAGGCCAGGGGGGAGGCGGACAACCTGCCCCGTGATCTGCCGATCATTCCCAAGGCCTTCGAGCCGCGTCTGAAACTGCTGGGCAAGCCGCGCTATGCCTCCGAGGCGGAGGTGAAGGCCAACCCGCGCGCGCGCAGCGCGGTGATGCGGGTCGCGGAGAAGTTGCGGTGAAGATTCGCTCGGTGCGTCTGCCGCGCGGCAGCCTGGTGCTCGCCGGGATGCTGGCCGCCGCCGTGCTGTCGGCCGTGGCGGTCACCTGGTCCGCGCATCAGCATCGGCAGCGGATCAACCTGCTATACGGCGAGCTCCACGAGCGCGACCGCGTCCTGGCGGAATGGGGTCGTCTGGTGCTGGAGCAGAGCACCTGGACGGCGCACAACCGCATCGAGAGCCTGGCCAGCGAGCGGCTCGGCATGCGCATTCCCGAACCCTCCGATGTCCGTCTGGTGCGTCCATGATCAGGTTCCTGCCCAGGGTATATGCCGGGCGCTTCGGCCTGGTGCTGGCGCTGTTCGCCCTGATGGTGGCGGCGCTGGTCTGGCGCATCGTCGACCTGCACGTGTTCGAGCAGGACTTCCTCCAACACCAGGGCGATGCCCGCAGCGTACGGCACATCCCCATTCCCGCACACCGCGGGGTGATCACCGATCGACATGGCGAGCCGCTGGCGGTGAGCACGCCGGTTTCCACCCTGTGGGGCAACGGCCGTGAGCTGATGGAAGTGCCCGAGCGCTGGCCGGAGCTGGCCGAGGCGCTGGGGCAGGATCCGCGCAAGCTGGCGGAGCGCCTGAAGAAGAACGCCAATCGCGAGTTCCTCTACCTGGTGCGCGGCGTCACGCCCGAGCAGGGTGAGGCGGTGATGGCCCTGAAGATTCCGGGCGTCTACCACATGGAGGAGTTTCGGCGCTTCTACCCGGCGGGCGAGGTAGCCACCCATGTGGTGGGTTTCACCGATGTGGACGATGTCGGGCGCGAAGGTATCGAACTGGCCTTCAATGACTGGCTGGCCGGCGTGCCGGGCCAGCGCCAGGTCATCAAGGATCGCCGCGGCCGCGTGGTGCGTGGCGGCGACGTGGTGCGCAACGCCAAGCCCGGCGGCAACATCGAGTTGTCCATCGACCTGCGCCTGCAGTACCTGGCCCACCGCGAACTGCGCAACGCGCTGCACGAATTCGGCGCTCGGGCCGGCAGCCTGGTGATGGTCGACGTCAAGAGCGGCGAGATCCTCGCCATGGTCAACCAGCCCACCTACAACCCCAACAACCGCAAGCAGCTGGACCCGGCGGCGACCCGCAACCGCGCCCTGATCGACGCCTTCGAGCCGGGCTCCACCGTCAAGCCCTTCACCATCGCCGCGGCGCTGACCACCGGTCGCTGGCAGCCGGATTCGGTGATCGACACCTCGCCCGGCTGGATGCGCCTGGGTCGTTACACCATTCGCGACGTGTCGCGCGGCGGCAAGCTGGACCTCACCGGGGTGCTGATGAAGTCCAGCAACGTCGCCATCAGCAGGATCGCCCTGGATATCGGCGCCGCGCCCGTGCACGACATGATGCGCTCGCTCGGTTTCGGCGAGAGCACCGGCCTGGGCTTCCCCGGTGAGCGCGCCGGCGTGCTGCCCAACCACCGCATCTGGAACGAAGCGGAGACCGCCACGCTGGCCTACGGCTACGGCCTGTCGGTCACTGCCGTGCAACTGGCCCATGCCTATGCGGCGCTGGGCAACGAGGGGCGCAGCGTGCCGCTGTCGCTGCTGCGTCGCGGGCGCGCCGAAGGCGGCCACCAGGTGATGGACCCGACCATCGCTCGGGAAGTGCTGCACATGTTGCGCGCCGTGGTGGAAGAACCCGGCGGTGGCGGCGCCCGCGCCCGGGTGCCCGGCTATCAGGTGGGCGGCAAGAGCGGCACCGCCAAGAAGGTGTCCAGCTCCGGCGGCTACACCGATGATGCCTATCGCTCCTTCTTCGCCGGCCTGGCGCCGCTCAGCAACCCGCGCATCGCCGCCGTGGTGGTGATCGACGAGCCCAGCAAGGGCGGCTACTACGGCGGCCTGGTCTCGGCGCCGGTCTTCGGCCGGGTGATGGCCGGCGCCCTGCGACTGATGAACATCGCTCCCGACAACCTGCCGACGGTGGCACGTACCGTCGGCGCTCCAGCTGGCAAAGGAGGGCGTAGCTGATGCCCATGCCGCTCAATCAACTGTTGCCCCAGGCCCGCTCGGCGGTGCTGATCCGCGAGCTGACCCTGGACAGTCGCAAGGTGCGTCCGGGCGACCTGTTTCTCGCCATTCCCGGCGCCAGCCAGGATGGGCGTGCCCATATCGGCGATGCCCTGGCCCGCGGCGCGGCCGCCGTGGCCTATGAGCCCGAGGGTTTTCCGGTGCTCGACAACACCGAGGTGGAGCTGCTGCCCATCCGCGGGCTGGCAAGTCAGCTGTCGGCGATTGCCGGGCGCTTCTATGGCGAGCCCAGCCGCAGCCTCAGGCTGATCGGCGTCACCGGCACGAACGGCAAGACCAGCGTCAGCCAGCTGCTGGCCCAGGCCCTCGATCGGCTGGGTGAGCGCTGCGGCATCATCGGCACCCTGGGCACCGGCTTCCACGGGGCGCTGGAAAGCGGCCGACACACCACGCCCGATCCCCTGGCGGTGCAGGCGACCCTGGCCGGCCTGCACCGAGGCGGTGCTCGCGCAGTGGCCATGGAGGTCTCTTCCCATGGCCTGCAGCAGGGGCGTGTCGAGGCATTGGCCTTCGATATCGCCGTCTTCACCAACCTGTCGCGGGACCATCTGGACTACCACGGCACCATGGAAGCCTACGGCGCGGCCAAGGCGCGCCTGTTTGCCTGGCCCGGCCTGGCCTGCCGGGTGATCAATCTGGATGATCCCT
>DATGNS010000380.1:0-7838 GCA_035306625.1 Pseudomonas sp.
GAATGCGGGGGGCACCGAAGTTCCATCCGGTGGGCAAAATTGCATTGACCCGATCCATTCACGAGTTGCGTTCTGAACACCGCAAACAAAAAGCCCCGGCTCTGTGGAACCGGGGCTTTTCGTTGTATCTAGCGAATCAGCGCCATTCGTAGATGTTCTTGTCGGTGACTTCGCCCATCGGCGCGGCCAGCTCGCGGAACTGCTTCATGGAGGTCCAGATGCGCTGGTTCAGGTCGCTCTCGGCGGCGAACTTCTCCATCACCTGCTCGGACTGTTCCTTGAGCGCACTGATCACGTCGGCGGGGAACTTCTTCAGGATCACGCCCTGCTTCTGCAGTTCCTGCAGCGCCTTGGCATTGTTGTAGACGTACTCGTCGATCATCAGCTGCACCGAGCCGCGGGCGGCCTCCTCGAGGATGGCCTGCAGGTCGTCGGGCAGGGCATCCCAGGCGGTCTTGTTGACCAGCAGTTCGATGGCGGCCTGCGGTTCGGCCCAGCTCGGGTAGTAGTAGTACCTGGCGGCCTTGTGGATGCCCGAGGCCAGGTCGTTGTAGGGACTGACCCAGTCGGTGGCGTCGATCATGCCGGTCTGCAGGGCGGTGAACACCTCGCTGCCGGGCACGATGATCGGGGTGGCGCCGATGCTGCCGATGACTTCGCCGCCCAGGCCGGGCATGCGGATCTTCAGGCCCTTGAGGTCCTCGACGCTGTTGATTTCCTTGTTGAACCAGCCGCCCATCTGCATGCCGGAGTTGCCGCCCAACAGGGGCTTCACGCCATGCGGCGCATAGGCCTCTTCCCACAGCTGCATGCCGCCGCCCTGGCTGATCCAGGAGTTGAACTCCGAGGTGTTCAGGCCGAAGGGCACGGAGGTGAAGAACTGCGCGGCCGGCACCTTGCCCTTCCAGTAGTAGGCGGGGCCGTGGCCCATCTGCGCGGTGCCGCGCGATACGGCATCGAACACTTCCATGGCCGGCACCAGCTCGCCGGCGGCGTAGGTCTTGATGACCAGGCGGCCGTTGCTCATGCGCTCGACGCGCTTGGCGAAGTCATCGGCACCGGTGCCCAGGCCCGGATAGTTCTTCGGCCAGGTGGTCACCAGTTTCCAGTGCACGGTTTCCACCGGCGCACCGGCGGTGGAGGCTTGCGATTGTTGTTCGTCCTTGCACCCGGCCAGGCCGAGAGCCAGCAGTAGCGCCGAGGCGGCACCGAACAGTTGGCGGCGATTCATCAGAAGTATTCCCCTCGCGAAAGTTGGGCTCCGTTCGGTCGGCGGCGGGGCGGGGGAATCCGCGGTCGCTTGCCGAAAGGCCAGGACGGAGCGAGGCAGACCCGCGCAACAGGGCACGCGGGGCGTCGCGCACAATAACCAGCGCTGCCGCCGATCACAAGCTCGCCAGCTTCTGGGCCGCCAGTGACAGGCTGACCACGACCAGCATCAGTGCGAACAGGCGCTGCAGCAGGGAGCTGTTCAGGCGCTGGGCCAGCAGGTTGCCGGAGAGCACGCCGATGGCACCGCCCATGGCCAGGCCGCCGAGCAACGGCAGCGGAGGATTGGCGCCGCCGAGGTAGATCAGGAAGCCGCCGCCGCTGACCAGGGCGATCACCGCCATGGAGGTGGCCATGGCGCTGAGCAGGGGCAGTGGCGAGAACCACAGCAGCGCCGGGACAATGAGAAAGCCGCCGCCAACACCCATCAGCCCGGACAGGATGCCCACGCCCATGCCGATGGCCAGCAGCACGGCCGGACGCAGCGGTCCCCGGGATTCATGCGCCGGCTGGCCGCTGCTGCGCCACAGGCGCCAGGCCGACCAGAGCACCAGCAGGCAGAAGGCGGCCACCAGCGCCGTTTCCGGCACGAAGCGGCCCAGCCATTGGCCCAGGGCATTGCCCGGCAGGCCGGTCAGGGCCAGCAGCAGGGCTGGCCGCCAGGCCACCTGGCCGAGGCGGGCGCGGGGAATGGCGCCGATCAGGGCGGACATGGCCACCGCGCCCAGGCTGACGCCGATGGCGTCGCGCAGCGGCAGGTGCAGGCTGAGCAGCAGGGGCAGGGCGACCAGCGAGCCGCCGGCGCCGGTGAGGCCCAGCAGCAGGCCGAGGATCAGGCCGATGCCCAGGGCTTCCGCCAGCAGGAGGTCCATTGCCCGCGGCGGTCAGGTGTACTTGGTGAAGATGGCCCGGACCCTGGCCAGCATCTGCGCGCTGTCCCGCGTGGGGTCCAGCACGGCCTCTTCCAGCAGGCAGGCGAGCATTTCCTGATAGGCCTTGTCGAGTGCCTTGCGCGAGGCGGCGAACTGCTGGGCGACCGCCTCGCAGTCCTCGCCGCGCTTGATCATGCCCTGGATGCCACGAATCTGGCCTTCGACGCGGGCAAGACGCTTGAGCATGGCTTCCTGATGCAACTGGATGGAATCGGGCATGTTTACTCCCTAGGGGTATAAGGTGGTGGAGTGTAGCGGGCCGGATCAGCGGCCGGCAACGCGTGCGGGACCGCTGGCATCAGCCGCTCCGCCCCCGCACCAGCTGCCGAATCAGGAAGCGGTTGGGGTGACAGGCCGCGGCCACCGCGTCCGGCACCGGCAGCGGTTCGTGCTCCAGCCAGGCGGCCAGCAGCTCGCCGCAGAGGGGCGCGGTCACCACGCCCCGCGAACCGTGGGCCAGGTTGAGGTACAGGCCCTCCAGCCAGGGGCAGGGCGTCTCCGGCACCTGGCGCGCGTCCCGGGCCAGCACCGAATAGGTTTCGGCGAAGGCCCCGGCGTCGGCCAGCGGCCCCACCAGCGGCAGATAGTCCGGGCTGGTGCAGCGGTAGGCGGCCCGGCCCTGCAGCGCGGCGGGGTCCAGCCGGTCTGCGTCGACCCGTTCGGCCAGGTCGGCGGACAGCGCCCGCAGGCGCTCGAGGTTGCCGATGTGCTCCTCGATTGTGACCCCCTCGAAGCGGTTGTGCAGGTCGAAGCTGGCGCCCACGGTGTGTTCGCCCTTGCGCGGTGGAGCCACGTAGCCCTCGCCGCACAGCACGGTGCGCAGGGCCTGGCTGGCCGCGGTGGCCGGTACCCGAGTGATCTGACCGCGGATGCGCTTGAGGGGCAGCTCGCGGGTCGGCGCGAAGGTCCTGGCGTCGGCGGCGTTGGCCAGCACCAGGACCGGCGCGGCGGCCAGCGGTCCGTCGCTGCCCAGCACCTGCCACTCGCCGCCCTCGCGGCGTATCTCCAGGGCTTCCCGGTGGGTCAGCAGGCGGATGCGCGGATGGTCGGCCAGCAGGTGGCACAGGGCCGGCGGATGGGCCCAGCCGGATTCCGGGTAGAACAGGCCGCCGCTGGCCAGGGCCACGCCGGCCAGCTGCTCCGCCTCTTCGCGCGCCACCGGGCGCAGCAGGCTGGGCGGGAAAGCGGCGGCCAGCTGCGCCTGGCGCTCGGCCTCCTGGTCGTCGAAGGCCAGTTGCAGCACGCCGCAAGGCGCCCACTCGGTACCCTGTTCCAGGCGTTCCAGCAGGCGCCGGGTATAGCCGAAACCGGCCAGCAGCAGGCGCGACAGCGGCGTGCCGTGGGCCGAAAGCTTCAGATAGAGCACGCCCTGCGGATTGCCGGAGCCTTCCTCGGCCACCTGACCGTGGCGCTCCAGCAGGGTCACCTGCCAGCCGCGCGCGGCCAGGCTGGCGGCGCTGGCGCAACCGGCCAGGCCGGCACCGATGATCAGCGCCCGGCGCTCGCGCGGACGGGGCGGCGGAGCGAACCAGGGTGCGCCGGCAGGGGTGGCGTGGCCCGCGTAGCGGCCGGCAAGCATCTCCCGCTTGTGGCCGTAGCCCTTGACCTTCTCCATCTGGAAGCCGGCTTCGCTCAGGCCGCGGCGCACCAGGCCCGCGCTGGTGAAGGTGGCCAGGGTGGCCCCGGGGGCCGACAGCCGGGCCAGCTGGGCGAACAGTTCCGGCGTCCACATGCCGGGATTCTTCGCCGGGGCGAACCCGTCCAGGAACCAGGCGTCCACCCGGGCGTCGAGCTGCGGCAGGCAGTCCAGCACGTCGCCGACCAGCAGGGTCAGCACCACCCGGCCACCGTCGAACAGCAGGCGCTGGAAACCGGGCTGGATGCCCTGGTATTGCTGCAGCAGCGGAGTGCTGAAGGTCTCCAGTTCGGGCCACAGGGCCAGGGCGCGGTGCAGATCCTCGGGGCTGAGCGGGTACTTCTCGACGCTGATGAAATGCAGACGGGCGCCGGTCGGCGCATGCCCGGCGAAGGCCTGCCAGGTGCACAGGAAGTTCAACCCGGTGCCGAAGCCGGTCTCGCCGATCACCAGGCGGTCATCCGCGGCCAGCGCGGCGCAGCGCTCGGCGATGCGGTTGTGGTGCAGGAAGACGTGACGGGTTTCCTCCAGGCCGCTGGCGCGGGAGAAGTAGACGTCGCCGAACTGGCGGGAAATGGGCTGGCCGTGCGCGTCCCAGTCGAGCTGGGCTCTGGAACTGTCGGGCATGGATGAGGGCTCCGCGGAAGGTGCGGCATTGTAGCCATTCGTAATGGCATTGTGACTTTGTCGATGCGCGCACATTTGGGTAGTCTCGTCGGCTTGCAGTCAGGAGCTCTTTGCATGTTCGAATCCGCCGAGATCGGCCACGCCATCGACAAGAAGACCTACGAAGCCGAATTGCCCGCCCTGCGCCAGGCGCTGCTGGAAGTGCAGTACGAGCTGCGCTCGCAGGCGAAGTTCCCGGTGATCATCCTGATCAACGGCATCGAGGGCGCCGGCAAGGGGGACACGGTCAAGCGACTGACCGAGTGGATGGACCCGCGCCTGATCACGGTGTCCACCTTCGACCTGCAGACCGACGAGGAACTGGCCCGCCCGCCGGCCTGGCGCTACTGGCGCCAGCTGCCGCCCAAGGGGCGCATGGGTATCTTCTTCGGCAACTGGTACAGCCAGATGCTGCAGGATCGGGTGAAGAACCGCCTCGACGATGCCGAGCTGGATCAGTCCATCGAGGCCGCGCTGCGCCTGGAACGCATGCTGTGCGACGAGGGCGCCTTGATCTTCAAGTTCTGGTTCCACCTGTCCCGCGAGCAGATGGAGATGCGCCTCAAGAGCCTGGCCGACGATCCGTCGCACAGCTGGCGGTTCAGCCCCCTGGACTGGAAGCAGGGCAAGACCTACGGCCGCGTGGTCAAGCACGGCGAGCACATCATCCGCCGCAGCAGCCGCGACTATGCGCCCTGGTACGTGGTGGAGAGCAGCGATCGCCACTACCGCAACCTGACGGTGGGCAAGATCATCCTGCAGGGGCTGCGCGCCGCCCTGGAGCAGGCGCGCGGGCCGCGCCCGGCGCCCCACGCCGTGCCGGTCTCGGCCAACTTCGGTACCCGCCGCCTGCTGGAGAGCCTGGATCTGGGCAAGTCGCTGGACAAGGACGAATACAAGGCCCAGCTGGCCCACGAGCAGGCGCGCCTGTCCTCGCTGCTGCACGACAAGCGCATGCGCCGCCACGCCCTGGTGGCGGTGTTCGAGGGTAACGACGCGGCCGGCAAGGGCGGCGCCATCCGCCGGGTCACCGAGGCGCTGGACCCGCGCGAATACCGCATCATCCCCATCGCCGCACCCACCGACGAGGAGCTGGCCCAGCCCTACCTGTGGCGCTTCTGGCGGCACATTCCGCCGCGCGGGCAGTTCACCATCTTCGACCGCTCCTGGTATGGCCGGGTGCTGGTGGAGCGCATCGAGGGCTTCTGCTCCCAGTCCGACTGGCTGCGCGCCTACGGCGAGATCAACGATTTCGAGGAAAGCCTGGTGGACCACGGCATCGTGCTGGTGAAGTTCTGGCTGGCCATCGACAAGGACACCCAGTACGCGCGCTTCAAGGAACGCGAGGCCACGCCCCACAAGCGCTTCAAGATCACCGACGAGGACTGGCGCAACCGCGAGAAGTGGGACCAGTACGTGGACGCGGTGGAAGACATGGTGGATCGCACCAGTACCGGCATCGCCCCCTGGACCCTGGTGGAAGCCAACGACAAGCGCTTCGCCCGGGTGAAGGTGCTGCGCACCATCAACGACGCGCTGGAGGCGGCGTTCGAGCGGGATCGCTGAGCGGGCCCCGCGGGGCCGCTCAGGTGTCGTAGGGCGGTTGGCGCTTTCCCCCGGCCGCCAAAGCGGTGCGCACGATGCTCCGCTCGGTGGCCAACACGTTGTGTTGCCCCCCTGCGAAGCCCTTGAATTGCAGGGGTGGGTGGCGTTGTTGGTTACAGGCTCAGGCGCATCGACAGGTCGACCGCCTTGATGTCCTTGGTCAGGGTGCCCAGGGAGATGTAGTCCACGCCCGTCTCGGCGACGCCGCGCAGGGTGCGGTCGTTGATGCCGCCGGAGGCTTCCAGCTTGGCGCGGCCGGCGGTCAGGCGCACTGCTTCGCGCATGTCGTCCAGGCTCAGCTCGTCGAGCATGACGATGTCCGCCCCGGCGTCCAGGGCCTGGCGCAGTTCCTCCAGGCTTTCCACTTCCACCTCCACCGGCTTGCCGGGCGCGATGCCGCGGGCCGCGGTCACCGCCGCCGCGATGCCGCCGCAGGCGGCGATGTGGTTTTCCTTGATCAGGAAGGCGTCGTACAGGCCGATGCGATGGTTGTGGCAGCCGCCGCAGGTCACCGCGTACTTCTGCGCCAGGCGCAGGCCGGGAAGGGTCTTGCGGGTATCCAGCAGCTTGACCGCGGTGCCCTCGACCAGATCGGCGTAGTGGCGGCAGCGGGTGGCCACCGCCGACAGTGTCTGCAGGAAGTTGAGCGCACTGCGTTCGCCGCTGAGCAGGGCGCGGGCCGGCCCCTCGACGCTGAACAGCACCTGGTCGGGCTCCACCCGGTCACCGTCCTTCACCTGCCAATGCACGGCCACCCGGGGGTCGAGCTGACGAAACACCGCGTCGACCCAGGCCGTGCCGCAGACCACCGCCGCTTCGCGGGTGATGACGCGGGCATGGGCGAGGCGTTCGGCGGGAATGAGCTGGGCGGTGATATCGCCGCTGCCCAGATCTTCGGCCAGTGCCAGACGCACGTTTGCTTCGATCTCGGTACTCAGCTCGGCAAGGGTGAGGTTGGCCATGGCGGACTCCTGGGGAATGGGAGGCCGGCGATTATAAGGGCTGCGCCCGTTTGCGTGCGTCGCTGGGGAAAATAACGCGCGGAAATAATAAAGGGGCGGAGGATGGCTCCGCCCCTTTTGTCCCGATCCCTCACTCCCCGCGTCGTCCTGACGTGGATGCTTCCAGCATCGGCTCCCCTGGCTGCCTTCCTGGCAACCCGCGTCGGTCCCTCGACACGCCTTGGATTCTAGTGGGCCGGGGCGGTCTGGCAACCGGCGTGTGCCGGCGGAAGCGGAGCAGGTGTTTTGGGAGGTGCCTTGAAAATCAAGGGCTTGAGCGGGTTTCCGGCATCTTCCGGACCCTTGCGTGGGCGGGTTGCTTACGCACTTTGTAAGAGATTTCCTACAGGCTGGTGCTGCGGAAGGATGCCTGTCGCTCCCGTTCGCGGCCGAAGCCTGCGAGGGGAACGAGCGGGAGAAACAGGCGGGGTCATTCTCGTTCGGCGACCCGGCCGACTGAATGACGCCGATCAATTTCCACCGGTGCGCTTGCCGGGAATGTGATCCAGGAACCTTGGCAGTGCCATGACATTCCTATCCCGGTAGCCAGTTTTCCCGGTGGGCTGCTAAGCTCGCCGCTTTATCGACACCGCGATGCGGAAGAAGGAAACAGCATGAGACAACATCGGTTGGCGGCGTCCATTGCGCTGGTGGGTCTGGTCCTCTCCGGCTGCGATTCGCAGACCAGTGTGGCCCTGGATACTCCGGCCCAGAAGGCCTCCTATGGCA
>DATGNS010000381.1:0-3880 GCA_035306625.1 Pseudomonas sp.
GCCCAGGTGACCCTGGCCGAGTCCTCCGCCGAGGCCATCCGCCGCGTGTCGGCGGCCATCGGCAACGAGACGGGGCCGATGATGTTCCTGCTCGGCGAGAAGTACATCGCCGCGATGGAAAACCTCAGCCAGAGCCAGAACACCAAGACCCTGCTGCTCCCCGCCGACCTGCAGGAAACCCTGCGCGGCATCCTCGGCAAGCGCGGCTGAGGGTAAAAGCGGAGGCCGTGACCAGCGGTGGTCAACGCCATGCGTTGGCCACCGGACATGGCCTCGACGCCATCCGCGATGGTGGCGGCCGGAAAAGCGCCGACCGCCCTACGGATAGCGGGCGGATTGTGGGAAAATCGTCGCTCCTTTTCGCCTGCCGCCGTTATTCCGATGTCCACCCCCCGCCCGCCGAAAGCCACCCTGCATCCGCGCAACCGCCATCAGGGCCGCTACGACTTTCCCGCGCTGATCAGAATCTGTCCGGAACTGGCACGTTTCGTCATCACCAATCCGTACGGCAAGCCGAGCATCGACTTCGCCGACCCCGAGGCGGTGAAGGTCTTCAACCGCGCCCTGCTGCGCCAGCACTACGGTATTCGCCACTGGAACATCCCGGCCGGCTACCTGTGCCCGCCGATTCCCGGGCGTGCCGACTACCTGCACGGGCTGGCCGATCTGCTGGCCGGGGACAACGGCCAGCGCATCCCGCAGGGGCGGCGCATTCGCGTGCTGGACGTGGGCGTGGGCGCCAATTGCATCTATCCGCTGATCGGCCTGCACGAGTACGGCTGGCGCTTCGTCGGCGCCGACATCGATGCCACGGCGCTGGCCGCGGCCGGGGAGATCCTGCGCGCCAACCGGCTGCGCGAGAGCATCGAGCTGCGCCGGCAGGCCGATCCCGGGCACATCTTCACGGGCATCATCATGCCCGAGGAGCACTTCGACCTGACGCTGTGCAACCCGCCCTTCCACGCCTCCGCGGACGAGGCGCTGAGCGGCAGCCGCCGCAAGTGGCGCAACCTCGGCAAGCTGGACCCGCAACGTCAACTACCGGTGCTCAACTTCGGCGGGCAGAGCAACGAGCTGCACTGTCCCGGTGGCGAGGCGGCATTCATCGCCAGCCTGGCCCGGGAGAGCGTGCAGTTCGCCGCGCAGGTCTATCGCTTCAGCACACTGGTGTCCAAGGCCGGCAACCTGCCGGCGCTGGAAAAGCTGCTTCAGGAACTGGGCGCCCGCGACGTACGCGTCACACCCATGGCCCAGGGCCAGAAGCAGAGCCGCTTTGTATCCTGGACTTTTCTCACACCGAAACAGCGCGAGAGCTGGCGCAAGGGCTGGAAGGACGGCCAGGCTTAGGCGGGAAGGGAAAAACGCAGGCCCCGCGACGGCTCAGGAAAAGTGCCCGCCCACATAGGGGTGCAACAGCTCGACGGCTTCCAGGACGCCACCAACGGCCAGCATCAGCAGCCCGATATAGACGGCGTGCATCAGATTGCTGCGGGCGAAGTGTCGGATCCACCAGCGGTGCAGGGCAAAGGCCAGCAACGCCAGGGCCGGGATCAGGGTGACCGCGATCAGGATGCCGGTGGTGGTTTGCGGACGGGTGAGCAGCAGCCCCACCAGCATCCAGATCAGCAGGGCATAGAGTCGGTGGCGACGGTCGCGCCAGGGGCTGTGCAGGGGAACAGGCCGCATCGTGCCTCCAAATGGTGCATGGTTGACGTTGGCCCGTGCGCCAGCAAGAAGCCTGCCATGGCATCACCATGATATCGCCAAGGAATTGGCGATATCAGCGGACCATCTTGCTGATTTCCTTGAACAGCTCGCTGCCGGCCTTGTCCAGCCACTCGAAGGCCACCATTTCCCGCGAGACGATCTCCGCGCCGGCCTGACGCATGCGTTCCAGGGCCAGCTGCTTGTTGGCCGGAGTGCGCGAGGTCACCGCCTCCTCCACCACGAACACCTCGCGACCCAGCTCAAGCAGCTCCAGCACAGTCTGCAGCACGCAGACGTGGGTTTCCGCGCCACACACCACAAATTGCCGGCGTTCGCCGCCCGGCTGGGCCAGCAGGGCCTTCTCCCGGGCGGTGGAGAAGCGCAGCTTCTCCACCGGCTCGATGCCCTCCAGCAGGGGCCGCAGGGCCGCCACCGTGGGGCCAAGCCCCTTCGGATACTGCTCGCTGACCAGCACCGGCACGTTCATGCGGCGCGCCACCTGAATCAGCCAGGCGCTGTTCTCCACCAGCGCTTCGGCATTGTGCAGGGCGGGACACAGGCGTTCCTGGATATCGATGACCAGCAGGGTGGAATGGTCGGCGCGCATCAGCATGGCTGTCTCCTGATCAGTCCTGATGCTGGCAGCATGCCCGCAGACGAGAACGGGGGCCAGAGGCCCCCGTTATTACCTTGGTCGTAGACGGTGCGCTCAGGCGAAGACGATCTCGTCGTTCTCCACCCTGGCATGCACCACCGCGCCGGGCGCAAAGTCGCCGGCCAGGATGCGCTGCGCCAGCGGGTTCTCGATCCAGCGCTGGATGGCGCGCTTGAGCGGGCGCGCGCCATACACCGGGTCGTAGCCGACGGCGATCAGCTTGTCGAGTGCCTCGTCGGAGAGCTCCAGGCTCAGATCGCGCTCGGCCAGGCGCTGGCGCAGGCGCTTGAGCTGGATCTGCGCGATGCCGGCAATCTGCTCGCGGGCCAGCGGGTCGAACACCACCACCTCGTCGATGCGGTTGATGAACTCCGGCCGGAAGTGCTGGCTGACCGCATCCAGTACCGCCGCGCGCTGTGCCTCGCGGTCGCCGATCAGCTCCTGGATCTGCGCCGAGCCCAGGTTGGAGGTCATCACCACCACCGTGTTGCGGAAGTCCACGGTGCGTTCGTGGCTGTCGGTCAGACGACCATCCTCCAGGACCTGCAGCAGGATGTTGAAGACGTCCGGGTGAGCCTTCTCCACTTCATCCAGCAGGATCACCGAGTAGGGCTTGCGGCGCACTGCCTCGGTCAGGTAACCGCCCTCCTCGTAGCCCACGTAACCGGGCGGCGCGCCGATCAGGCGAGCCACGGCGTGCTTCTCCATGAACTCGGACATGTCGATGCGCACCATGGCCTCCTCGGTGTCGAAGAGGAACTCGGCCAGCGCCTTGCACAGCTCGGTCTTGCCCACGCCGGTCGGGCCGAGGAACAGGAATGAGCCGCTGGGCCGGTTCGGGTCGGCCAGGCCGGCGCGGGAACGGCGCACGGCATTGGACACGGCGACCACCGCGTCATGCTGGCCAATGACACGCTGGTGCAGCATCTCTTCCATCTTCAGCAGCTTCTCGCGCTCGCCCTCGAGCATCTTGGCCACCGGGATGCCGGTCCACTTGGAGACCACCTCGGCAATTTCCTCGTCGGTGACCTTGTTGCGCAGCAATTGCTTTTCCGCCTTGCCATGCTGTTCGGCCATCTGCAGGCTGCGCTCCAGGTCCGGGATGGTCTGGTACTGGATGCGCGCCATGGATTCCAGGTCGCCCTTGCGCCGTGCCGCCTCCATTTCCTGACGGGCCAGCTCGATCTTCTGCTGGATCTGCGCGGTGCCCTGCACCTCGGCCTTTTCCGATTTCCAGACCTCTTCAAGGTCGGCGTATTCCTTCTGCAGCTTGGCGATCTCGTCCTCGAGCTTTTCCAGGCGCTTGCGGGTGGCCTCGTCGTCCTCCTTCTTCAGCGCCTCGCGCTCGATCTTCAGCTGGATCAGGCGACGGTCCAGACGGTCCAGCTCCTCGGGCTTGGAGTCGATCTCCATGCGGATGCGGCTGGCCGCCTCGTCGATCAGGTCGATGGCCTTGTCCGGCAGCTGGCGGTCGGTGATGTAGCGGTGGCTGAGCTTGGCGGCGGCGATGATGGCGCC
>DATGNS010000382.1:0-4063 GCA_035306625.1 Pseudomonas sp.
AGCCGGGCGGTGCGCCTGCAGATGTCCGAGGATCCCAGCGAGGATCTGATGGCCGACATGTTTGCCGGCCTCTACAACAACAACACCGCGACGCGTCGCGTCGGTTAGGAATTGGGGAAGCGGTTGGCCGATCGGATGGGCTCGCGATGACCGCGAGCGCTCGGTCGGGCCGGACTGGCGAATCAGTGGAGAGAACATGGGTAGCTTGCACCCCGTACAGGTGATCGCCGTGACCGGCGGCAAGGGTGGCGTCGGGAAGACCAGCGTGGCGGTCAACCTGTCCCTGGCCCTGGCCGACCTGGGCCGCCGGGTGATGCTGCTGGATGCCGACCTGGGCCTGGCCAATGTCGACGTCATGCTGGGGCTGGCGCCCAAGCGCAACCTCGCGGACGTGATCGAGGGCGAGTGCGAGCTGCGCGACGTCATCATCCCCGGGCCGGGCGGCATCCGCATCGTGCCGGCTTCCTCCGGCGCGGCCAGCATGGTGCGCCTGAGCACTCAGCAGCACGCCGGTCTGATCCAGGCCTTCAGCGACATCAGCGACAGCATCGATGTGCTGATCATCGATACCGCCGCCGGCATCGGCGACGGCGTCACCAGCTTCGTGCGCGCCGCCCAGGAAGTGCTGCTGGTGGTCACCGACGAGCCCACTTCCATTACCGACGCCTACGCCCTGATCAAGCTGCTCAACCGCGACTACGGCCTGAGCCGCTTCCGCGTGCTGGCCAACATGACCCAGAGCCCCGAGGAAGGGCGCAACCTGTACGCGAAACTGACCAAGGTCACCGAGCGCTTCCTCGATGTCGCCCTGCAGTACGTGGGCGCGATTCCGGCCGATGAGCTGGTGCGCAAGGCGGTGCAGAAGCAGCGCGCCG
The DNA here is from genome assembly GCA_035306625.1 of Pseudomonas sp. Lineage (GTDB taxonomy): Bacteria > Pseudomonadota > Gammaproteobacteria > Pseudomonadales > Pseudomonadaceae > Serpens. Next base: position 876 of record DATGNS010000382.1, read on the forward strand.
TCTACGAGGCCTATCCGCGTTCGCGGTGCGCCCAGGCCTACCGGGCCATTGCCCAGAAGGTGGACAGCTGGCCGCTGCCGGCCAACCCGCGCGGCCACCTGGAGTTTTTTGTCGAGCGTCTGGTGAACAGGCCCACAACAGGTTCTTCCGCATGACCTCACCCGTGCACATGTACAGCCATGCCCAGTCCCGGGATTCCCAGTACCAGCTGATCGAGCGCTACGCGCCGCTGGTCAAGCGGATCGCCTACCACCTGCTCGGCCGTCTGCCGGCCAGCGTGCAGGTGGAGGATCTGATGCAGGCCGGCATGATCGGCCTGCTGGAGGCAGCCAAGAAATACGATTCGGGCAAGGGCGCCAGTTTCGAGACCTATGCCGGCATCCGCATTCGCGGCGCCATGCTGGACGAGGTGCGCAAGGGCGATTGGGCACCCCGTTCCGTGCACCGCAACAGTCGCATGGTCAGCGACGCGATCCGCGCGGTAGAGGCGCGCACCGGTCGTGACGCTAAAGATCACGAGGTTGCTGCCGAACTCAAATTAAGTCTCGAAGAGTATTACGCGATCCTCAACGACACCCTGGGGAGCCGCCTGTTCAGCTTCGATGACCTGCAACAGGAAGGCGAGGGTGGTGGCAGCCTGGAGGACCCGGAGCACGCGATGCCCGGGCCTTCGCGCGAGCACGAGGACCAGCGTTTTCAGGATGCGCTTAGCGAGGCGATTGCCAACCTGCCGGAGCGTGAGCGGCTGGTGCTGTCGCTGTATTACGACGAAGAACTGAATCTCAAGGAGATCGGCGAGGTACTGGGGGTCAGCGAATCCCGTGTCAGCCAATTGCACAGCCAGTGTGCCGCGCGTCTGCGGGCCCGGCTGGGCGAGTGGCGGATGCGCTGACGAGCCCGCCGTTTTTCCTGGAACGAAATGGGGACGCAGCCGGGATGCCCGGCTGCGTTTTTGGACTGTATGGAGGTCAACCGTTGGACAAGAACATGAAAATTCTCATCGTTGACGACTTTTCGACGATGAGGCGGATCATCAAGAACCTGCTCCGTGACCTGGGCTTCACCAACACCTCCGAAGCCGACGATGGCCTCACAGCCCTGCCCATGCTGCAGAGCGGCAACTTCGACTTCCTGGTCACCGACTGGAACATGCCGGGCATGAACGGCATCGACCTGCTGCGCGCGGTGCGCGCCGACGAGCGCCTGAAGAACCTGCCGGTGCTGATGGTGACCGCCGAAGCCAAGCGCGATCAGATCATCGAGGCGGCCCAGGCCGGCGTGAACGGCTACGTGGTCAAGCCCTTCACCGCCCAGGCACTGAAGGACAAGATCGAGAAGATCTTCGAGCGAGTGGGCAATTGAGCTGCGCCTCTGGGGGCATGATGGATAACGATCTCAAGGGCGAGCTCGAAGCCAGCCTGATGGAGAATGCGCGGGAATTGATGCGCAGCCTGGAGCGTCGCGAGTTCGGCGATGCGGTGCAGATCATCAACGAGCTGAACAAGGTGCGCGACCGCGGCCTGTACCAGGCGGTGGGTCGCCTGACCCGCAAGCTGCATACCGCGATCGTCAACTTCCACATCGACCCGAATTTCCCCGAATCCCGGGAAATGTCGGAAATCGCCGATGCCACCGAGCGCCTGAACTACGTGGTGTCCATGACCGAGCGTGCGGCCAACCGCACCATGGACCTGGTGGAGGCGACCGCGCCGGTGATCAGCCGGCTGAACGAGGATGCCCGGGAGCTGCGCGCCGACTGGCAGCGCTTCCAGCGTCGCGAGATGGACGCCGAGGAATTCCGTCAGCTGGTCAAGCGTATCGACCAGTTCTTCGAACGCGGCGAGCGGGACAGCGGCAAGATCAACAGCCAGCTGAACGAGATCCTGCTGGCGCAGGATTACCAGGACCTCACCGGTCAGGTCATCAAGCGGGTCATCAGCCTGGTCACCGAGGTCGAGCACGACCTGGTCGAGCTGATGCGCATGGCCAGCCAGGTCGACCATTTCGCCGGCATCCAGCATGACCCGGCGCAGCTGCGGGCCGAGCTCGAACAGCAGAAACATCCCTCGCAGGGTGAAGGTCCGCAGATCCATGCCGATAAACGGTCTGATGTCGTCCAGAGTCAGGACGACGTCGATGATCTGCTTTCCAGTCTTGGGTTTTAGGGGGCATTGAATGGGCGTCGACGCCGATGATGAGATCCTGCAGGATTTCCTGGTAGAGGCCGGCGAGATTCTCGAACAGCTGTCCGAGCAACTGGTGGAACTGGAAAGCCGTCCGGATGACATGGATCTGCTCAACGCGATCTTCCGGGGATTCCACACCGTCAAGGGCGGGGCCGGCTTCCTGCAGCTCAACGAGCTGGTGGAGTGCTGTCACAGCTCGGAAAACGTCTTCGACGTGCTGCGCAAGGGCATTCGCCAGGTCGATGCCGAACTGATGGACGTGGTCCTGCAGGGCCTGGATGCCATCAACGCCATGTTTGCCCAGGTGCGCGACGGGCAGGAACTGACGCCGGCCGACCCCGCGCTGCTGGAAGCCCTGCAGCGCCTGGCCGATCCCGAGGCCGTCGAGGCGCCGGTCAGCGCGCCCGCCGCCGAGCCTGTCGCCGCTGCGGCGGCACCGTCTCCGGCCGCCGAGGATGCCCAGGAGCCGGACCTCACCGACGCTGAATTCGAAAGCCTGCTCAACGCCATCGATCAGCCGGCCGGCGAAGCCGAGGCGGCTGCCCAGGGCGACAGCGACGAGATCACCGACGCCGAGTTCGAGGCGCTGCTCGACCAGCTGCATGGCAAGGGCCAGTTCAAGCCCGATACCCTGCCGGCCGGCAGCGAGTCGCCGGTCGCGAGCGAGGCGCCGGCGGCCGGCGGTGACAGCGACGAGATCACCGAGGCCGAATTCGAGGCGCTGCTGGACCAGCTGCACGGCAAGGGCCAGTTCAAGCCGGAGCAGGTCGCGGGCAATGCGCCCCAGGCCGCCGCGCCGACGCCGCCTCGGCCTGCCGCGGCAGCCGCCGCCACCCCGGCTCCCGCCGCCGCGCGTCCGCAACGCGAAGCGCCGGCCGGCAAGCCCGCCGCGGCCAAGCCGACGCCGGCGGTGGAATCGGAAACCACCGTGCGTGTGGACACCGCGCGGCTGGACGAAATCATGAACATGGTCGGCGAGCTGGTGCTGGTGCGTAACCGCCT
>DATGNS010000383.1:0-27935 GCA_035306625.1 Pseudomonas sp.
TCGCGCCGCTGGAGCACATGCTGCGCAACGCCGTCGACCATGGCATCGAGCCGGTCGAAGTGCGCCGCGCCGCCGGCAAGCCGGACCAGGGCACCATCAGCCTGAACCTGTCCCGCGAGGGCGGCGAGATGGTGCTGACCCTGGCCGATGACGGCGGCGGCATCCGTCTGGATGCGGTGCGCCGCAAGGCCATCGAGCGCGGCCTGATGGCTCCGGACAGCGACATCACCGACCACGAGATCCTGCAGTTCATCCTGGCTGCCGGCTTCTCCACCGCCGAGAAGATCACCCAGATCTCCGGGCGCGGCGTGGGCCTGGACGTGGTGACCTCGGAAATCAAGCAGCTCGGCGGCTCGGTGAGCATCGAGTCGGCCGAGGGGCAGGGCACGCGCTTCATCATCCGCCTGCCGTTCACCGTGTCGGTCAACCGGGCGCTGATGGTGCACTCCGGCGAGGACCTTTACGCCGTGCCGCTGAGTAACATCGAGGGCATCGTGCGGGTCTCGGCCCGGGACCTGGAGACCTACTACGGCCCGGATGCGCCGCGCTTCGAGTACAACGGCCAGCGCTACGAGCTGCGCTACCTGGGCGAGCTGCTCAACAATGGCCAGCAGCCGCGCCTGCTGGGCCAGACGCTGCCGCTGCCGGTGATCCTGGTGCGTTCGGCGGACCACAGCGTCGCCGTGCAGGTGGACGCCCTGGCCGGCTCGCGGGAAATCGTGGTGAAGAGCCTCGGCCCGCAGTTCGCCCGCGTGGCCGGCATTTCCGGCGCCACCATCCTCGGCGACGGCCGGGTGGTGGTGATCCTCGACTTCATGACCCTGCTGCGCAAGCGCCAGCTGCAGGCGCTGCCGGGTCGCGCCCAGCCGCAGCTCGGCGTCGAGCGGCCGGCCGGTGTCGCGGCGCCAGCCGGCCAGGATGGTGCCATTACCGTGATGGTGGTGGACGACTCGGTCACCGTGCGCAAGGTCACCACTCGCCTGCTGGAACGCCAGGGCATGAACGTGGTGACCGCCAAGGACGGAGTCGATGCCATCGGCCAGCTGCAGGAGCTCAAGCCGGACATCATGCTGCTGGACATCGAGATGCCGCGCATGGACGGGTTCGAGGTGGCCACCCTGGTGCGCCACGACCCGCGTCTGGCGGACCTGCCGATCATCATGATCACCTCGCGTACCGGCGACAAGCACCGGGAGCGGGCCCTGTCCATCGGCGTCAACGAGTACCTGGGCAAGCCCTATCAGGAGGCCCAGCTGCTTGAACACATCCATGCCCTGGTAGGTCGCTCATGACAGCTCGCATTGCCATCCTTGCCGACACTTCCCTGCAGCGTCACATCCTGCAGCGGGCGCTGACCGACGGCGGCTATCAGGTGGTCTTCAATCAGGATCCGACCCAGCTCGAGGCCACCGAGCTGCGCGCCTGCGAGGCCGATCTCTGGCTGGTGGACCTGGCCCAGGGCGAGGAGCTGCCGGTGCTGGACGAACTGCTGGAAGGCGACACGCCGGTGCTGTTCGGCGAGGGCAAGGCGCCCGAGCGCAATTCGGAACATTACCCGCGCTGGGAGCGGGCGCTGTTCACCAAGCTCAAGCGCCTGGTGGGCGATCCGACCACCAGCGTGGGGCCGAGCCTGCAGGGTCTGCTGAATGCCGGCGAGGCCGGCGAGCAGCCGCTGAGCCTGCCGGCTTCGCTGGTGGCGGCGGACGCCGAACCGGCCCGCGAGGTCTGGCTGCTGGCCGCGTCGCTGGGCGGCCCGCTGGCGGTCAAGGCCTTCCTCGACGCCCTGCCGGCCGGACTGCCGGTGGCGTTTCTCTATGCCCAGCACATCGACGTCGGCTTCGAGGCCACCCTGCCGCAGGCGGTCGGCCGCCACACCGCCTGGCGCGTGCGCCAGGCGCAGCCCGGGCAGCCGCTGTGCAACGGCGAGGTGCAGGTGGTGCCGGTCGGCCGGGAACTGGGCTTCGCCCCGGATGGCCGGCTGCAGCTGCTCGAGCGGCCCTGGCCGGAGCCCTACAGCCCGTCCATCGATCAGATGATGCTCAACCTGGCCGGCCAGTTCGGCGCCCGTTGCGGGGTCATCGCCTTCAGCGGCATGGGCAGCGACGGCAGCGCTGCGGCGGCCTACGTGCGCCGCCAGGGCGGCCGCATCTGGACCCAGAGCGCGGAAAGCTGCGTCTGCTCCAGCATGCCCGACAGCCTGCGCGAAGGGGGCTACAGCGAACTCAGCGGCAGCCCCCGCGAACTGGCGGCGGCGCTGATCGGCCACCTGGCCGACACCGTCCGCGACTGACAGAGGATTCCCGAAGATGAGCCAGGCACCCGCCCTTCAGAACAGCGTCAGCAGCCTTACCGCGCTGCTGATGCCCCTGCATGACCGCAACCTGCTGCTGCCCAACGTGGCCATGGCCGAGCTGGTGCCCTACCAGACCCCGGAACGCCGCGAAGGACTTCCCGACTGGCTGCTGGGCTACATCGGCTGGCGCAACCTGACCCTGCCGCTGCTGTCGTTCGAGGTGGCCAGCGGTTCGCGCACCGAGATCGGCCGCAACGCCCGCATCGCCGTGCTCAACGCCATCGGCGATCGCCCTGGCACCCCCTTCCTTGCCCTGTTGCTGCAGGGCATCCCGCGTTCCCTCAAGGTCGACGCCGATCTGCCGGCCGCCGCCGACACCCTGGCGCCCCTGGAGCTGGCGGCGGTGCGCATCGGCGACCAGGTGGCGAAGATCCCCGACCTGGAAGGCCTGGAACAGAAGCTCGCCGACGCCGGGCTTGTCTGAGACCCGGATAGGATGCGCGAGACGGCCGGGGTCTTCCGGCCGTCATCGCGGCGGCTGCCGAGGCCGCGCCCCGCGAGGGTGACGCCGGAGCTGATTCCGGCCGTCATGAGGAAGCGCGCAGCCGTGCCCTCTAGCGCCACAGCCGGTTGCGCTCGGAAATCTGCTCGTTGAGCGTCCAGAAGTCATAGAGCACGCCGACCATGAACAGACCGCCGGTCAGAAGGTAGAGGATGCCGGTGATCCACTTGCCCTGATACATGCGGTGCACGCCGAACACGCCGAGGAAGGTCAGCAGGATCCAGGCGATGTTGTAGTCCAGCCGCCCGGAGTCGTAGCGCAGGTCGGCCTGGCGATCCATGGAGGGGATCAGGAACAGGTCGATGATCCAGCCGACGAACAGCAGCCCCAGGGTGAAGAACCAGATGGTGCCGGTGATGGGCTTGCCATAGTAGAAGCGGTGCGAACCCAGGAAGCCGAAGATCCACAGCAGGTAGCCGATGACCTTGCTGTGGGTGTCGTGATAGCGCATGGACCAGTCCCCCGTCGAAGGTTCGCGTTCAGCCTAAACCATCGACGCATCGGTTGCGCCCTCCCGGGCCGGCGACCGGGCATGCGGTACGTTGCCACTGCGGGGTGGCTGACACTGTTGCAGGCGGCGCAGCAGGCTGCCCACCTCGGCGCGCTGGTGCTGCAACTGCTCGGCATAGCGCCCCAGCAGCTGATGGCGGGTGCGATCGCGCAGGCCGGCCTGGGCCAGGGTCCGCAGCTCCAGCACCTGCTGGTCGAGCAGCTGACGCTGCTGCTGGTGCAACTGCTGCAGGGGCAGCAGGGCTTCGTTCTCCCAGTGCTCGATGGCCAGCCGCAGGCGCCCGTGCAGCTCCAGCGCCGACTGGGCCAGGGTGGCCAGGAATCGGCGCGCCAGGGCGTGCTGCTCGCTCAGCAGGGTGCTGGGCTGCAGGCGGAAGCGATCGGCGTGCTGGCGCAGCCGGGCCAGCTGCTGTCGGAAGGGGCCCAGATCCAGAACGGGCGGATCCATGGCGTCCAGCGGATTGGCCTCGTTGTGCCGGCGGTAGATGGCCGCCACGGTCCGGTCGGCCAGGGCGGCTTCGTTGCCCAGGTGCTGCAGATCGGCTTCCAGCATCTCGAAGAAGCGCACGATGCCCTGATTGATGCCCAGCGTGGTCCAGCTGCCCAGCAGGCGCTGGCGCACGGCCTGCAGATGCAGCTCCTGCCGTTCCGGAGCGATGATCTGGCGCAGCCGCTCGGCCTGGCGGCGCAGCAGATTCTGCTGGCCGCGCAGGGCCAGTTGCTGCTTGTGGTGGGCGGCATGCTCCGCGCGCGCACGTTCGTTCAGCTCGGTGAGCAGGGCCTCCTGGTCGACCTCCCGCGCGGCCAGCTCCCGCTGCTGTTCGTGAACGCGCTCCAGGCGCTGGCGCAGCAGCGCCTGGCTGGCCTGCAGCATTTCCCGCAGGGGGGCGACCACCTGCTCGTCGATCAGCCGGGCGCGGTCATTGACCAGGCGCTCGCCCAGCAGCTGTTCGAGTTCGGCGAAGCGGCTGCGTGCCAGCAGGGCGTCATCACCGCGGATCCGGGCCAGCAGGCCCTGGCGCGCCGAGAGCGGCAGCACCTGCTCGCTGGGCAGACCCAGCCGGGCGGCGCTGGCCTGGCACAGGCGCGCCTGATCGGCGGCGATCTCGCCGGGCTCGAGCAGCTCGTCCTCCAGGGTGTCGATCTTGTTGAGCAGGGCGTACAGGCGCCGCGGGCCTTCGCGGTCCAGACCGCGCACATGCTGTTCCCAGATGGCCAGGTCGCTGGCCGTCACGCCGCAGTCGGCGGCCAGCAGGAAGAACACCACCTGGGCTTCGGGCAGCAGCGACAGGGTCAGTTCCGGCTCGCTGCCCAGCGCGTTCAGGCCGGGGGTGTCCAGCACCCGCAGGCCCTTGCGCAGCAGCGGATGATCGAGGCTGGCCAGGGCGTGGCGCCAGGCGGGCACGCGCACCCGATCGGGTTCGGCGGCGGGCTCCAGGGCGGCGGGATCGAAGCCCAGGCGCAGCGCCTGTTCGCGGGACACCGCCTTGATTCGCGCCACCTCGGCAAAGGCCTCGGCCATGGCGGCGGGATTGCCGATATCCAGGTTGAAGGTGACCCAGGCCTCCCGGCGCAGGCGCAGCTCGGCCAGCGGAGTGTCCGTCAGGCGGGTCTCGATCGGCAGCAGGCGCAGGTAGGGGCGGCTCGCCTGGGGGTCGAAGAACAGCTCGGTGGGGCACATGGTGGTGCGTCCCGGCTGCGAGGGCAGGATGCGGCGGCCCAGCCCGGCGAAGAACAGCGCGTTGATCAGCTCGGTCTTGCCCCGGGAGAACTCGCCGACCACCGCCAGGGTCAGGCGTTCGCTGCGCAGCATGCGCAAGGCATGCTCCAGGCGTCGATCCAGGGCGGGGCTGGTCAGCCGGTTGTCCACCAGCCAGCTGCGGTAGCGCACCAGCACGGCGGCCAGGGCGCGCCTCCAGCGCACGGCGTCATCGATCTGCTGGCCGAGGCGATCCAGGCTCATGGCGGCATGTCCTTATGCAATGGGGCATGCCGTGCATTATTGGCCAGGCTGACGGGGCGTCCAGCGACTGGCGCACGAACGGCCAATCGGCGACACACGGAAGGGGCTGCGGCGGGATGAGCGCCAGCCGCCGCGCAGGCGCTCAGGGGCGCGTCAGTCCCAATCCCTCCGGCAGTTGCTGCGGTCGGGTTATGCGCACCCGCTTCTGCCGGTTCAGCTCGCCGCTTTCCAGGGTCACCTGGCTCTTGGGCACGCCGAAGGCCCTGGCCAGGAAGGCCATCAGGTGGGCGTTGGCCTTGCCCTCCACCGGCGGGGCGGTGAGGCGGATCTTCAGGCGGTCGCCGTGCAGGCCGGCGAACTCGTCCTTGCTGGCCTTGGGCTGCAGGTGGCAGGCGAGGATCAGGTCCTCGCCGTCCCAGCGGTACCAGCTCATCACAGGAAGGGCGCGAGAATCTGCGGCATGTGGGTCATGGCGGCCAGGTTGTGGATGACCAGCATGTCCAGCAGGTTCAGCGCGATGAAAGCGAAGATCGGCGAGATGTCCAGGCCGCCCAGGTTGGGCAGGAAACGGCGGATGGGCGCCAGCAGCGGTTCGCAGATCTGGTGCACCAGATGGGCGGCCGGGTTGTGGGTGCCGGGGGCGACCCAGGACAGGATCACGCTGACGATCAGGGCGAAGAAGAAGATCTTCAGGAACAGCGAGGAGACCCCGATCAGCGACCAGACCAGCAGCTGCGCGAGGTTACCGACGCCGACGCCCAGCAGCATCAGGGTGATGACCATCAGCAGCAGCTGGACCAGCACCGCCAGCACCAGCGAGGCCAGGTCGATGCCACCGAAGCCGGGAATCACGCGGCGCAGCGGCATCAGCAGGGGCGAGGTGGCGCGCACGATGAACTGGCTGATCGGGTTGTAGAAATCGGCGCGCACCAATTGCAGCACGAAGCGCAGCAGCACGACCAGCAGGTACAGGCTGCCCAGGGTTTGGATCACGTAAACCGCGGCGGTGGTCGGTCCGTTCATGAAGACTCCTTTATTGACCCAGTTGTTCGGCCAGCTCGGCGGAGCGGGCGGCGGCGGCGTTCAGTGCCTGTTCGACGAGGGCTTCGAAACCACCGGCCTGGAAGGCCTTGATGGCGGCTTCGGTGGTGCCGTTGGGCGAGGTGACCCGGCGGCGCAGTTCGGCGGCGTCCACATCGCTCTCGGTGGCCATGCGCGCCGCGCCCAGGGCGGTCTGCAGGGTCAGCTGCGCGGCGGTCTCGCGCGGCAGGCCGAGCTTCTCGCCGGCGGCGGTCATCGCCTCGATGAGCAGGAAGAAATAGGCCGGGCCACTGCCGGACACGGCGGTGACCGCGTCGATCAGTTGCTCCTCCTCCAGCCACAGGGCCACGCCGACCGCCGACAGCAGCTGCTCGGCCTGGGCGCGCTGGGCGGGGCTGACCCGGGCATTGGCGAACAGGCCGCTGACGCCCTGGCGCAGCAGCGCCGGGGTGTTGGGCATGCAGCGCACGATCGGCCGGTCGCCCAGCCAGGCTTCCAGGCTGGCGCAGGGGATGCCGGCGGCGATGGAGACGATCAGCGGATTGCCGGTCAGGTTGGGAGCCAGCGTCCGGCAGACCTCCTTCATGACCTGCGGCTTGACGGCCAGCACCACCACGTCGGCACCGGCCACCGCTTCGGCGTTGTCGGCGCAGAGGAAGATGCCATGTTCGGCGCCCACCCGGGCGCGTTGCTCGGCGCTGGGGTCGCTGGCGCGGATGCGTTCGGCGGGCACGCCCTGGGCGCGCAGGCCGCCGATCAGGCTGGCGGCCATGTTGCCGGCACCGATGAAGGCGATGCGAAGTTCGTTCATGGGTAATGTCTCTTCAGGAGGGGCGCGGGTTTGCGCCGGAATAATCACGGGCGCCGAACACGGCCGTGCCGATGCGCACCCAGGTGGCGCCTTCGGCGATGGCGGATTCGAGGTCGTGGCTCATGCCCATGGACAGGGTGTCGAGCTCGTAAGGTAGTCCGGCCTGCAGCTCGCGCAGGCGAGCGAAGGCGGCACGCTGCGCCGCCACGTCATCGGTGGGTTCGGGAATGGCCATCAGCCCGCGCAGCTTCAGGCGCGGCAGCTGCGCCGCGGCCTCGGCCAGGGCCGGCAGTTCCTCCGGCGCGCAGCCGGACTTGCTGGCCTCGCCGCTGACGTTCACCTGCAGGCAGATGTTCAGCGGTGGCAGTTCTTCGGGACGCTGTTCGGCCAGGCGCTGGGCGATCTTCAGGCGATCCACCGAGTGCACCCAGTCGAAATGCGTGGCGATGGCCCGGGTCTTGTTGGACTGGATGGGACCGATGAAATGCCAGCGCAGCGGCAGGTCGGCCAGTTCCTGCTGCTTGGCCAGGGCTTCCTGCAGGTAGTTCTCGCCGAAATCCACCTGGCCGCAGGCGTATGCGGCACGGATGGCCGCGGCCGGGTGCGTCTTGCTCACGGCCAGCAGGCGGACCTGTTCCGGGTCGCGTCCGCACGCTTGCGCCGCCTCACGTATCCGCGCGCGAACCTTTGCAATCATGGTTTCTATCGTCGACATTACTGGCGCTCTGAGCCGGGCCTGCGGAGGCTTGGCATTCTACCCGCTTGCCTGTGATTGGGGAGTCCCATGGATATTACCGAGCTGCTTGCCTTCAGCGTCAAACAGGGCGCTTCCGATCTGCATCTGTCCGCCGGCCTGCCGCCGATGATCCGCGTGGACGGCGACGTGCGTCGCATCAACCTGCCGGCCATGGACCACAAGCAGGTGCACGCGCTGGTCTACGACATCATGAACGACAAGCAGCGCAAGGATTACGAGGAATTCCTGGAGACCGACTTCTCCTTCGAGGTGCCCGGCGTGGCGCGCTTCCGTGTCAACGCCTTCAACCAGAACCGTGGCCCGGGCGCGGTGTTCCGCACCATTCCCTCCAAGGTGCTGAGCATGGAGGAACTGGGCATGGGCGAGGTGTTCCGCAAGATCGCCGAGGTGCCGCGCGGCCTGGTGCTGGTCACCGGTCCCACCGGCTCGGGCAAGTCGACCACCCTGGCGGCCATGCTCGACTACATCAACAACACCCGCTACCAGCACATCCTCACCATCGAGGACCCCATCGAATTCGTCCACGAGGCGAAGAAGTGCCTGATCAACCAGCGCGAGGTGCACCGCGACACCCTGGGCTTCAACGAGGCGCTGCGCTCGGCGCTGCGTGAGGACCCGGACATCATCCTGGTGGGTGAAATGCGCGATCTGGAGACCATCCGCCTGGCGCTGACCGCCGCGGAGACCGGTCACCTGGTGTTCGGCACCCTGCACACCACCTCGGCGGCCAAGACCATCGACCGTATCGTCGACGTGTTCCCCGCCGAGGAGAAGGCCATGGTGCGTTCCATGCTCTCCGAATCCCTGCAGGCGGTGGTTTCCCAGACGCTGCTCAAGCGCATCGGCGGCGGCCGGGTGGCGGCCCACGAGATCATGATCGGCACGCCGGCGATCCGTAACCTGATCCGCGAGGACAAGGTGGCGCAGATGTACTCGGCGATCCAGACCGGCGGCGCGCAGGGCATGCAGACCCTGGACGCCTGCCTGAAGAACCTGCTCGCCAAGGGGCTCATCACCCGCGACAGCGCCCGCGAGAAGGCCAAGTCGCCCGAGCATTTCTGACCCTTTTCCGCAGGAGCGGCTTCAGCCGCGAGCCGGCGATTGGGAAGGACATCGCGGCTGCAGCCGCTCCTGCAAACGACTCGATACAGGGACCTGACCCATGGAAATGGAACAACTGCTGCGCCTGATGGTGGAAAAGGGCGGCTCCGACCTGTTCATCACCGCCGGCGTGCCGCCGTCGATGAAGGTCAACGGGCGCATCCTGCCGGTGAGCAAGACGCCGCTGTCGCCGGAAATGACCCGGGAAACCGTGCTGGGCACCATGAACGAGCAGCAGCGCCGCGAGTTCGCCGAGAACCACGAATGCAACTTCGCCATCAGCGCCCGGGGCATCGGGCGCTTCCGGGTCAGCGCCTTCTACCAGCGCAACCTGGTGGGCATGGTGTTGCGGCGCATCGAGACCCATATCCCGACCCTGGACGATCTGGGGCTGCCCGAGATCCTCAAGAAGCTGTCGCTGGCCAAGCGCGGCCTGATCCTCTTCGTCGGCGCTACCGGCACCGGCAAGTCCACCTCCCTGGCGGCGATGATCGGCCACCGCAACCGCAATTCCAGCGGCCACATCATCACCATCGAGGACCCCATCGAGTACATCCACCAGCACCAGAACTGTATCGTCACCCAGCGCGAGGTGGGCATCGACACCGAATCCTTCGAGGTGGCCCTGAAGAACACCCTGCGCCAGGCGCCGGACGTGATTCTCATCGGCGAGGTGCGTACCCGCGAGACCATGGAGTACGCCGTGGCCTTCGCCGAAACCGGCCACCTGTGCCTGGCCACCCTGCACGCCAACAACGCCAACCAGGCGCTGGACCGCATCATCAACTTCTTCCCTGCCGACCGGCAGCAGCAGGTCTGGATGGACCTGTCGCTGAACCTGCGCGCGATCGTCGCCCAGCAGCTGGTGCCTACCCCGGACGGCAAGGGTCGTCGCGCGGTGATCGAGGTGCTGATCAACACGCCGCTCGCCGCCGACCTGATCCGCAAGGGCGAGGTGCACGAGCTGAAATCGCTGATGAAGCGTTCCACCGAGCAGGGCATGCAGACCTTCGACCAGGCGCTGTACCAGCTGTACGCCCAGGGCGAGATCACCTACCAGGACGCGCTGGCCCATGCCGACTCGTCCAACGACCTGCGCCTGATGATCAAGCTGGGTTCGGAAACCGACGCCGAGCACCTGAGTGTCACCAGCCAGAAGCTGAGCCTGGCGCCCAGCGAGGACGACTTCCGCTGACAGCAAGACAGGGGGGCGATTTGCAATCTGCCCCCCCATCTTTTCGTGTTTGCAAATGAAAAACCCACCTCGCGGTGGGTTCTTCATGATTGACGGAAGCGACTCAGATGGGGCGGCTGCCGTACTTGCTGTCCGGTTTCTTCGGCGGGTCGGCGACAACGTTGGGCTCGATCTCCTGAACCTTGCCACCACGCGCGAGAAACTCTTCCATGGCGCGAGCCAGGGCTTCACGTTCCTTCTGCTTGGCCTCCACGCTGGGAAGCTCTTCCGTATCGACGGACTGCTTGACCTTCTTGCTGGAAGGCGCAGGCACCTCGACGTCGTCGTCGCCATCAATCTCGTCGGCGGCGCTCAGCTCCTCGCCCTCATCCTCGTCGGTGGTTTCCAGTTCGTCCTGTTCGAGATCTTCGTCGCTCATAGTCACCTCGTGTCTTGCTCGAAGTCGGGTAGTTATAGCCCAGACAAAAAAATTTTCGACTCGCCCGAAAGCCGTAGGCGATCGCCTCAGAAACGCTCGCCCTGCAGGGTCAGTACGACCGTGCGGGGGCCGCCGCGATCCCGGTGTTCGCCCAGGTAGACGCCTTGCCAGGTGCCCAGCTGCAGGTGACCGTCGGCGACCGGAATGGTCAGCTGACAGCCCAGCAGGCTGGACTTGAAATGCGCCGGCAGGTCATCCGGTCCTTCGTAGTCGTGTTCGTAGCCCGGCTGGTCCTGGGGGGCCAGCCGGTTGAAGAAGCGCTCGAAATCGCGGCGCACCGCGCCATCCGCGTTTTCGTTGATGGTCAGGGAGGCCGATGTGTGCTGTAGCCACACATGCAGCAGGCCCAGTCGACAGTGCGCCAGCTCCGGCAGCCCTGCCACCAGCTCGTCCGTGATCAGATGAAAGCCCCTGGGGCGTGGACGCAGCCTGATGCGAGTCTGGTGCCACATGTGCGATGCACCTGTTGCCATTTCGGGGGCGCATTCTAGTGGGCCGTCGGGGGATTTCAAATACGGACGATCGGCTAGATCTCGGGTCTGTCGACTGGTGGGGGCCGAACGCAAAAAGGGCGCCCGAAGGCGCCCCGTTGTGCCGCTGAAAATCAGCGCCGGCTGGTGAACTCCGGATAGGCTTCCAGGCCGCATTCGGCGACGTCCACCCCTTCGTATTCCTCTTCCTCGCTGACACGCAGGCCCATCACCAGCTTGATGATGCTCCAGACGATCAGGCTGGCGACGAACACCCAGGCGAAGATGCAGGCCACACCCAGCAGCTGCGCGCCGAAGGTGGCGTCAGCGTTGGTGGCCGGCACGATCAGGCAGCCCCAGATGCCGACCACGCCGTGTACCGAGATGGCACCGACCGGATCGTCGATCCGCAGGCGGTCCAGGGCCAGGATGCTGAACACCACCAGCACACCGCCCACGGCACCGATCAGCACGGCCTGTTCAGCGGTGGGTGTCAGCGGCTCGGCGGTGATGGCCACCAGGCCAGCCAGGGCGCCGTTGAGGATCATGGTCAAGTCGGACTTGCCGAACAGCACGCGGGCGGCGATCAGCGCGGCCACCAGGCCACCGGCGGCGGCCAGGTTGGTGTTGACGAACACCTGGGCGACGGCGTTGGCATCCTCGATGGTGCTCATCTTCAGCTGCGAACCGCCGTTGAAGCCGAACCAGCCCATCCACAGGATGAAGGTACCCAGGGTCGCCAGCGGCAGGTTGGCACCCGGAATGGCGTTGATCTGGCCGTTCGGGCCGTACTTGCCCTTGCGGGGACCCAGCAGCAGCACGCCAGCCAGGGCCGCGGCGGCACCGGCCATGTGCACCAGGCCGGAGCCGGCGAAGTCGGAGAAACCGGCCGCGTCCAGGAAACCGCCGCCCCACTTCCAGAAGCCCTGGACCGGGTAGATGAAGCCGGTCATCACCACCGCGAAGGCGATGAAGGCCCACAGCTTCATGCGCTCGGCCACCGCACCGGATACCACGGACATGGCGGTGGCGGCGAACACGATCTGGAAGAAGAAGTCGGCACGCGCGGCGTAGTAGGGAGCGTCCTCGCCACCGGCGGCGACCACGTCGACGGCGTTCTCGTCACCGATCAGGAAGCCCAGGCTCGGCAGGATGCCGCCTTCCGGACTGGAGTACATGATGTAGTAGCCGACCAGCAGGTACATGATCGAGGCCACGGAGTACAGCACGATGTTCTTGGTCAGGATCTCGGCGGTGTTCTTGGCGCGCACCAGGCCCGATTCGAGCATGGCGAAGCCGGCGGCCATCCACATCACGAAGGCACCGCAGATCAGGAAGTAGAAGGTGTCGAAGCCGTACTGCAAGGGGATCAGGGCGTTGCTATCCATTTTTCTGTTTTCCTTGCTGTTGCGCGCTGGGCGCGCCTTAGGAAGGTGGCGGACCGGGGTCCGCAGGCGCCCGGCGTTGGCGGCCGGACGCCAGGCGGCTTACAGGTTGTAGCCGCGTTCGTTGTGCAGGCTGAGGTCGAGACCGATGGTTTCTTCTTCTTCGGTCACGCGCAGACCCATGACCAGATCGATCACCTTGAGGATGATCCAGGTCAGGACGGTGGTGTACACGACGGTGAACAGCACGCTTTCGGTCTGCACCCACAGCTGGCTGGCGATGCTCTCGAACTCGGCGAAGCCGCCCAGGGACGGGGCACCGAAGGCGCCGACCAGGATGGCACCGACGATGCCGCCGACGCAGTGCACGCCGAACACGTCCAGGGAGTCGTCGTAGCCCAGCTTGCGCTTCAGGCTGGTGGCGCAGTAGAAGCAGATCACGCCAGCGGCAGCACCGATCACCAGGGCGCCCACCGGGCCGACCGCACCGGCGGCCGGGGTGATGGCCACCAGGCCGGCAACCACGCCCGAGGCGATGCCCAGGGCGCTCGGCTTGCCGTGGGTGATCCACTCGGCGAACATCCAGCCCAGCGCGGCGGCGGCGGTGGCGATCTGGGTGACCAGCATGGCCATGCCGGCGGTGTCGTCGGCCGCGGCGGCGGAGCCGGCGTTGAAGCCGAACCAGCCGACCCACAGCATGGCGGCGCCGACCAGGGTGTAGCCCAGGTTGTGCGGCGCCATCGGGGTGGTCGGGAAGCCCTTGCGCTTGCCCAGCACCAGGCAGGCCACCAGGCCGGCGATACCGGCATTGATGTGCACCACGGTGCCGCCCGCGAAGTCGATCACGCCGGCGTCCCACAGCAGGGCGCCGTCGCCGCCCCAGACCATGTGCGCCATGGGGGCGTAGACGAGGGTGAACCATACGGCCATGAACACCAGCATCGCGGAGAACTTCATGCGCTCGGCGAAGGCACCGACGATCAGGGCCGGAGTAATGATCGCGAAGGTCATCTGGAAGGTGACGAATACGCTTTCCGGGAAGGCGCCGACCAGGGCGTCCTTGGTCAGGTTGGCCAGGAAGGCGTTATCCAGGCTGCCGAAGATGGAATTGATGTTGAACACCCCTGCTTCCATGCCGGTGGTGCTGAAGGCCAGGCTGTAGCCGTAGACGAACCAGAGGATGCTCATCAGGGCGGTGATGGCGAAGCACTGCATCATCACCGACAGCACGTTCTTGGAACGCACCATGCCGCTGTAGAACAACGCCAGGCCCGGGATGGTCATGAACAGCACCAGGGCGGTGGAAGTCAGCATCCAGGCGGTGTCGCCGGAGTTCAGGGTGGCGGTTTCTTCCTGGGCCATGGCCAGGCCTGAGAAACCTAGGGACAACAGGGCTCCTAGCCCTGCGAATTTTCGCAGAGTCATGGTGGTTTACTCCTGGGGCGGGGTGGGGTCGGAGGGGGCTTTAGATCGCGTCGGAACCGGTTTCGCCGGTACGGATGCGGATGGCCTGCTCCAGGTTGACGACAAAGATCTTGCCGTCGCCGATCTTGCCGGTATTGGCCGCCTTGCTGATGGCCTCGATGACGCGGTCGAGCTGGTCATCGTCGATGGCCACGTCGATCTTCACCTTCGGCAGGAAGTCGACGACATATTCGGCGCCACGATAAAGCTCGGTGTGGCCCTTCTGCCGTCCGAAGCCTTTAACTTCGGTGACAGTGATGCCCTGGACACCGATTTCGGACAGCGACTCGCGGACGTCGTCCAGTTTGAACGGCTTGATGATGGCAGTGACTAGTTTCATGAAACTTCTCCCGTTAGGTGGCTTGCCCCAGAAGTACTTAACCCCAGGGCAAGTCTAAGCTCAGTGTCTGGCCTTTGGAACGCATGGCCGCTGCAGCCCGGTGGATTTGTGCCGTGGCCTGAGGTGCCGCTTCCAATGTCCCTGCATGTGGCAACCGAGACTTAGCGAAAAGCTTGCCAACCGGTGCGGGCCCAGACGCCATGCGGCCTGCAGCCGGATGAGCGGGGTGGGAGCATCTGTTTCGGAACGAGTGGCGCACCAGAACGGTGCGCAGCCCTGGTGCGCCGGGCGCCTTTTATGTGCATGCGCCAGGGGAGTGCATCAGAAATCGCCCCACAACTGCTGCGCCACGCTGAGCGCCACCACCGGCGCGGTTTCCGTGCGCAGCACGCGGGGGCCCAGGCGGGCGGCGTGAAAGCCGTGCCCCTGCGCCTGTTCCACCTCGGCGTCCGACAGGCCGCCCTCGGGGCCGATCAGAAAGGCGAGGCTGGCGGGCTGGGGATGGCGGGTGAGCGGCTCGGCCACCGGATGCAGCACCAGCTTGAGGTCGGCCTGCACCTGTCGCAGCCAGTCGTCCAGGCTGACGGGGGCATGGATGACCGGCAGCACCGAGCGGCCGCACTGTTCGCAGGCGCTGATGGCCACCTGGCGCCAGTGGGCCAGGCGCTTGTCGGCGCGTTCGTCCTTCAGGCGCACCTCGCAGCGCTCGCTGACCAGCGGGGTGATTTCCGCCACGCCCAGCTCGGTGGCCTTCTGGATGGCCCAGTCCATGCGCTCGCCCCGGGACAGCCCCTGGCCCAGGTGCACGCGCAGGGGCGACTCGCCCAGGCCCGGCAGGCTCTCGCGCAGCTCCACGCGCACCGACTTCTTGCCCACTTCGGTCAGCTCGCCCAGGTACTCCCGGCCGCTGCCGTCGAATAGCTGCACGGCGGCGCCGGGCGTCAGGCGCAGGACCCGGCCGATGTAATGGGCCTGGGCCTCGGGCAACTCATGGTGACCAAGGGAAAGCGGGGCATCAATAAAGAAGCGGGACAGACGCATGACGGGTGCGGAAGGTGGCCAATGGAAGGCGCCAAGCTTAAAACACCGGGGCGCGGCAGGGGACACCGGAGGCCAAGCCAGCGGATGGAACCGCCCCGCCATGGGCCGGCCACCTGCCCTTTTTGCAGCAGCGGCTTCAGCCGCGATTGCAGAGACTGCGCCTTGCCACGTTATCGCGGCTGAAGCCGCTCCTACGGGAGAACGTACGGGGAAGGAAGCACTAGCCCGGATCGCGGAAATCCGCCGGGGCGCCGGCCGGCACCGCCACGCTGACCGCCTCGCGGGTGGCCAGCTCGATACCCTCGGTGGCCACCTCGGCGAGGAAGTCGATCTGCTCCGGCGTGATCACGTAGGGCGGCAGGAAATACACCACGTTGCCCAGCGGGCGCAGCAGGGCGCCCCGTTCCAGGGCATGGCGGTAAACCGCCAGGCCGCGGCGTTCCTGCCAGGGGTAGGATGTCTTCGTCA
This sequence comes from Pseudomonas sp., assembly GCA_035306625.1. Classification (GTDB taxonomy): domain Bacteria; phylum Pseudomonadota; class Gammaproteobacteria; order Pseudomonadales; family Pseudomonadaceae; genus Serpens. The sequence goes on from DATGNS010000383.1 coordinate 15,880, forward strand.
CCTTGTCCTGCACCAGCTCGATGGCCAGGGCCATGCCGGTCTGGCGCACCTCGCCCACGTGCGGGTGCTCGCTCAGGTGGGCGCAGGCCCGGCCCATGTGGGCAGAAAGGGCGCGGTTGGCCTCGACGACGTTGTCCTGCTCGAAGATGTCCAGGGTGGCCAGGGCGGCGGCGCAGGCCAGCGGGTTGCCGGTGTAGGTGTGCGAGTGCAGGAAGGCGCGCAGCGTGGCGTAGTCGTCATAGAAGGCCTGGTACACCCGGTCGGTGGTCAGCACCGCCGCCATCGGCAGGTAGCCGCCGGTGAGGGCCTTGGAAAGCACCATGAAGTCGGGGGTGATGCCGGCCTGCTCGCAGGCGAACAGGGTGCCGGTGCGGCCGAAGCCCACCGCGATCTCGTCGGCGATCAGGTGCACGCCGTAGCGGTCGCAGGCCTCGCGCAGCAGCGTCAGGTAGACCGGGTGATACATGCGCATGCCACCCGCGCCCTGGATCAGCGGCTCGACGATGACCGCGGCGATTTCCCCCTGGTGCTCGGCCAGGGTGCGTTCCATGTGGCCGAACATCTGCCGCGAGTGGGTCTCCCAGTCCACCCCGGGCTCGCGCAGCCAGCAGTCCGGGCTGGGCACCTTGAAGGTCTCCAGCAGCAGGGGGCGGTAGGTCTCGGTGAACAGCGACACGTCGCCCACCGACATGGCCGCCACGGTCTCGCCGTGATAGCTGTTGGTCAGGGTCACGAAGCGCTGCTTGCCGGGCTGCCCGGCGTTGCGCCAGTAGTGGAAGCTCATCTTCAGCGCCACCTCGATGCCTGAAGAGCCGTTGTCGGCGTAGAAGACGCGGTCCAGTCCCGGCGGCGTGAGGCGCACCAAACGTTCGGACAGCTCGATCACCGGCTGGTGGCTGAAGCCGGCGAGCATCACGTGCTCGAGGCTGTCCAGTTGCGCCTTGATACGGTCGCCGATGCGCGGATTGGCATGGCCGAACACGTTCACCCACCAGGAGCTGACGGCATCCAGATAGCGCTTGCCGTCGAAGTCCTCCAGCCAGACGCCCTCGCCACGGCGAATCGGGATCAGCGGCAGCTGCTCGTGATCCTTCATCTGGGTGCAGGGATGCCAGAGGGTCGCCAGGTCGCGGCGCATCCAGTGGTCGTTCAGGCTCATCGTTCTTCTCCACAACAGAAAGCCGGGCGAGCCTAGCATGGCTGCAGACCTATCGACATATTCGATCTTTTGCAGCGAAAAAATTCGCTTTCTTCCGATAGGTTTGCCGGTAGTCTAGGCACCGTTCACCCAGCAAGGAGATTGGCCATGCAATGGCGCAACTCGTCCCGCAACTATGGCCTGACCAGTATCTTCATGCACTGGGGCGTGGCGCTGGCCGTGATCGGCCTGTTCGCTCTCGGCCTGTGGATGCGGGGTCTCAACTACTACAGCCCCTGGTATCGCACGGCGCCCGACCTGCACAAGAGCATCGGTCTGATTCTGCTGGCGGTCATGCTGTTGCGGGTGGTGTGGCGCTGGCTCAGTCCGCCGCCGGCGGCGCTGCCCGGCCACTCTCCGCTGGTGCGCCTGGCCAGCACGGCGGGCCACCTGGCGCTGTATGCCGGCCTGTTCGTGGTGATGCTTTCCGGCTACCTGATCTCCACCGCCGACGGCCGCCCGATCAGCGTGTTCGGCTGGTTCGAGGTGCCGGCGCTGATCACCGGTATCCCGCGCCAGGAAGATGTGGCCGGCGACGTGCACTTCTACGCCGCCTGGGCGCTGATCATCCTGGCCGGGCTGCACGCCCTGGCCGCGCTGAAACACCATTTCATCGATCGTGACGACACCCTGCGGCGCATGTTCGGCCGCGCCAAGTCCTGACTCACTCCAAGGAGAATCACTCATGCTGAAGAAGACCTTCACCGCCCTGACCCTGGGCGCTGCCCTGTTCGCCGGCCAGGCCATGGCCGCCGACTACGTGATCGACAAGCAGGGCCAGCACGCCTTCGTCAACTTCAAGATCAGCCACCTGGGCTTCAGCTGGATCTACGGCACCTTCAAGGACTTCGAAGGCACCTTCAGCTTCGATGCCGCCAATCCCGAAGCCAGCAAGGTGAACGTGACCCTGAAGACCGCCAGCGTCGACACCAACCATGCCGAGCGTGACAAGCACCTGCGTTCCGGCGACTTCCTGAACGTCGACAAGCACCCGACCGCCACCTTCACCTCCACCAGCGTGAAGTCGACCGGCGAGGGCACCGCGGACATCACGGGCAACCTGACCCTGAACGGCGTCACCAAGCCGGTGGTCATTGCGGCGAAGTTCCTCGGCGAAGGCAAGGACCCGTGGGGCGGCTACCGTGCCGGCTTCGAAGGCACCACCACCATCAAGATGAAGGATTTCGGCATCAAGATGGACCTCGGCCCGCAGAGCGAAAATGTCGAGCTGATCCTGACCGTGGAAGGCGTGCGCCAGTAAGCTCGCCTGCCCCGCAAAACGCCGGCCCCAGTGCCGGCGTTTTGCGTTTCAGGGAGAGCGAAAAAGACGCCCCACCGCCGGGTGCGAAAAAGAGCGCAATGCAACATCTGGAAAGGGCTTGGCTTATTTACAGACAATGCTGAATGTAAGTATATTGCGCCCCTTATTATTCGCCGTGCCGCAGAGGACGCAGCCCTTGCCGTTCTCTTCTTCCGTTTCCGGTTTCCACCCCTTCACGAGGTTGTCCATGTCGATCAAGCCCGCCCATCTGGCTCTGATACCCGCGTTCGCGATCGCGACCATGCTGGCAGCATGCAAGGATCAGGCTCCGGCCCAGGGAGCTGGCGCCACGCCACCCGCTCCGTTGGTCGGCATCGTTACCCTTGAAGCCCAGCCCTACGCCCTGACCACCGAGCTGCCCGGTCGCACCACCGCCTATCGCAGCGCCGAGGTGCGCCCGCAGGTGAACGGCATCATCCAGAAACGCCTGTTCGAGGAAGGCAGCGAGGTCAAGGCGGGGCAGCAGCTGTATCAGATCGACGCGTCCGTGTACGAAGCCACCCTGAAAAGCGCCGAGGCCACCCTGGCCTCTACCCGCGCCCTGGCACAGCGCTATGCCGAACTGGTCAAGGACAACGCCGTCAGCCAGCAGGCCCACGACGAGGCCCGCGCGGCCTACCTGCAGGCCCAGGCCAATCTGGAGCAGGCACGCATCAACCTGCGCTACACCAAGGTGCTGGCGCCGATCGACGGGCGCATCGGCCGTTCCCTGGTGAGCGAGGGCGCGCTGGTCAACAACGGCCAGGCCCAGCCGCTGGCGACCATCCAGCAACTGGATCCCATCTATGTGGATGTCACCCAGTCCAGCACCGAGCTGCTGCGCATGCGCAAGGCGCTGGCCGAAGGCCGCCTGCAGAAGGCCGGCGAGAACGCCGCGAAGGTCAGCCTCAAGCTGGAAGACGGCAGCACCTATCCCCACGAGGGCAAGCTGGAGTTCTCGGAAGTCAGCGTGGACGCCAGCACCGGCTCGGTCACCGTGCGCGCCCTGTTCCCCAACCCGGACAAGCTGCTGCTGCCGGGCATGTTCGTGAAGGCCGAGCTGGTCAGCGGGGTGATGGAGAACGCCATCCTCGCGCCCCAGCAGGGCATCTCCCGCGATCCGCGCGGCCGCCCGCTGGCCATGGTGGTGAACGAGGAAGGCAAGGTCGAGGCGCGCCTGGTCACCACCGAGCGCGCCGACGGCAACCGCTGGCTGGTCACCGCCGGGCTCAAGGCCGGCGATCGCCTGATCACCGAGGGCCTGCAGTACATCCAGCCGGGTGTGCAGGTGCAGACCAAGCCGGCCGGTAATCTCGCCGCCGGTCAACAGTAAGCCGGCCTGGGGTAATTCGTCATGCCAAATTTCTTCATCGATCGCCCGATCTTCGCCTGGGTGATTGCCCTGGTGATCATGCTCGCCGGCGGCCTGGGGCTGCTGCAGCTGCCGGTCAGCCAGTACCCGAGCATCGCCGCGCCGTCCGTCAACATCAGCCTGACCTATCCGGGCGCCTCGGCGCAGACGGTGCAGGACACCGTCATCCAGGTCATCGAGCAGCAGATGAGCGGCCTGGACGGCATGCGCTACATGTCGTCCGAGTCCAACAATGATGGCAGTGGCTCGATCAAGATCACCTTCGAGCAGGGCACCGACCCGAACATCGCCCAGGTGCAGGTGCAGAACAAGCTGCAGCTGGCCACCCCGCTGCTGCCCCTGGAAGTGCAGCAGCAGGGCATCCGCGTCACCAAGGCGGCCGGCGGCTTCCTGATGGTGGTGGCGCTGGTTTCCACCGATGGCCGCTACAGCAACATCGACCTGTCCGACTACGTGATCTCCAACATCCAGGACCCGCTGTCGCGGACCCCGGGCGTGGGCGACTTCACCGTGTTCGGTTCCTCCTACTCGATGCGCATCTGGCTGGATCCGGCCAAGCTGGTCAGCTATTCCCTGACCCCGATGGACGTCAGCAACGCCATCCGCGCGCAGAACGTGCAGGTGTCCACCGGCCAGCTGGGCGGCCTGCCCGCCGTGCCCGGCCAGCAGCTGACCGCCACCATCATCGGCAAGACCCGTCTGGAAACCCCCGAGCAGTTCCGCAACATCCTGCTCAAGGTGAACACCGACGGCTCCCAGGTGCGCCTGGGCGATGTGGCCCGCGTCGAGATGGGCGCCATGCGCTCCAACATCGCCGCCAAATACAACGGCATGCCGGCCACCGGTATCGCCATCACCCTGGCCACCGGCGCCAACGCCCTGGCCACCGCCGAGGCGGTGCGCGAGACCGTCGCCCGCCTGGAGCCCTTCCTGCCCGAGGGCATGGAAGTGGTCTATCCGTTCGACACCACCCCGGTGATCTCGGCGTCCATCTCCAGCGTGGTGCAGACCCTGTTCGAGGCCATCCTGCTGGTCTTCCTGGTGATGTACCTGTTCCTGCAGAACTTCCGCGCCACCCTGATCCCCACCCTGGCGGTGCCGGTGGTACTGCTGGGCACCTTCGGCGTGCTCTACGCCTGCGGCTTCAGCGTGAACACCCTGACCATGTTCGCCATGGTGCTGGCCATCGGCCTGCTGGTGGACGACGCCATCGTGGTGGTGGAGAACGTCGAGCGTGTGATGGTCGAGGACGGGCTGCCACCCCGGGAGGCGACCCGCAAGTCCATGGGGCAGATCCAGGGCGCGCTGGTGGGCATCGGTATCGTGCTGTCCGCGGTGTTCGTGCCCATGGCCTTCATGGCCGGTTCGGTGGGCGTCATCTATCGCCAGTTCGCCATCACCATCGCCTCAGCCATGGGCCTGTCGGTGCTGGTGGCGCTGATCTTCACCCCGGCGCTGTGCGCCACCCTGCTCAAGCCGATTCCCAAGGGACATCACGAAGAGAAGCGTGGCTTCTTCGGCTGGTTCAACCGCAAGTTCGAGAGCGGCGTGCACAAGTACGAGAACGGCGTGAAGCGGGTGCTGCGCAACCGCTGGTCGTTCCTCGGCATCTGGGGCGCGATCGTGGTGGTCGCCGTGGTGCTGTTCTTCCGCGTGCCGGCCGCCTTCCTGCCGCCGGAAGACCAGGGCGTGATGTTCGTGCAGGTGCTGACGCCGGTGGGCTCGTCCTTCGAGCGCACCGAGAAGGTGGTCGACCAGATCCGCGACTACCTGCTCAACGAAGAAGGCGACGCCGTGGAAAGTGTGATGAGCGTGCAGGGCTTCAGCTTCGCCGGTCGTGGCCAGAACGCCGCGGTGATGTTCGTCGGCCTGAAGGACTGGGCCAAGCGCCCGGAGGCCAAGGATGCGGTGTTTGCCCTGGCCCAGCGTGCGCAGGCGCGCTTCTTCCAGTACCGCGATGCCATGTCCTTCGCCATCGTGCCGCCGTCGGTGATCGAGCTGGGCAACGCCTCGGGCTTCGACCTCTACCTGCAGGACATGGGCGGTGTCGGCCACGAGGCGCTGATGAACGCCCGCAACCAGCTGCTCGGCATGGCCGCCCAGCACCCGGCCCTGGTCGGTGTGCGCCCCAACGGCCTGAACGACGAGCCGCAGTACCAGATCCTGATCGATGACGAGAAGGCGCAGGTGCTGGGCCTGTCGATGACCGACATCAACAACACCCTGTCCATCGCCTGGGGCTCGGCCTACGTGAACGACTTCATCGACCGTGGTCGCGTAAAGAAGGTGTTCATGCAGGGCGAGGCGCATTCGCGCATGAACCCGGAAGACCTGGACAAGTGGTACATCCGCAACAACAAGGGCGAGATGGTGCCGTTCAGCGCCTTCGCCACCGGCACCTGGACCTACGGCTCGCCGAAGCTGTCCCGCTATAACGGCGTGGAGTCCATCCAGATCCAGGGTTCCGCCGCCCCGGGCTACAGCACCGGTGACGCCATGGCCGCCATCGAGGAGATCGCCGCCCAGCTGCCCAACGGCATCGGCATCAGCTGGACCGGTCTGTCGTTCGAAGAGCGCATGTCCGGCAGCCAGCTGCCGATCCTGCTCGGCCTGGCGCTGCTGGTGGTGTTCCTGGCCCTGGCCGCCCTGTACGAGAGCTGGTCCATCCCGTTCGCGGTCATGCTGGCCGTGCCGCTGGGCCTGCTGGGTGCCATCCTGTTCACCCTGGGGCGCGGCCTGACCAACGACGTGTTCTTCCAGGTGGGCCTGCTGACCACCATCGGCCTGACCGCCAAGAACGCCATCCTTATCGTGGAGTTCGCCAAGGACCTCTACGACCAGGGCATGGGCCTGGTGGAGGCGGCGGTGGAAGCCTGCCGCATGCGTCTGCGTCCGATCATCATGACCTCCATGGCCTTCACCATGGGCGTGGTGCCGCTGGCCCTGGCCACCGGCGCGGGTGCGGGCAGCGCACATTCCATCGGTACCGGCGTGATCGGCGGCATGCTCACCGCCACCCTGCTGGTGATTTTCTGGGTGCCCCTGTTCTTCGTCGGGGTGACAGCGGTGTTCAAGACCCCGCGCAAGAGCGAGCGCAACGGAGAGGCACAATGAACAAGTCCGCATTGACACTGGCGCTGGCCGCGGCGCTTGCAGGCTGCTCCCTGGCCCCCGACTACGAACGTCCCGAATCGGGACTGCCCGAGCGCTGGACGCCGGCCGCCCTGCAGGCGGATGCCGGTCAGGTGGCCGACGTGCCGGCCGCCGAGCTGGGCTGGCAGGCCTTCTTCCGGGATGCCCGCCTGCAGCAGCTGATCGGCATCGCCCTGGAAAACAACCGAGACCTGCGCATCGCCACCCTGAACGTCGACGCGTATCGGGCCCAGTACCGCATCCAGCGCGCCGACCTGCTGCCCGCCGTGAGCGCCGACGCGGCCATGAGCCGGACCCATACGCCGCCGGCGCTGAGTCCGCTGACCGCCGGCACCGCCATCCAGTACAGCGCCACCCTGGGCCTGTCCTGGGAGCTGGACATGTTCGGTCGGGTCAAGAGCCTGCGTGACCAGGCGCTGGAGCAGTACTTCGCCAGCGAGGCCGCGCAGCGCAGCGCCAAGATCAGCCTGGTGGCGGCGGTGGCCAACGCCTGGCTGACCCTGCAGGCCGACCAGGCGCTGCTGCAGGTCGCCCAGGACACCCTGAAGGCCTACGAGCAAAGCCTGGCGCTGACCCAGCGCAGCTTCGACGTGGGCGTGGCCTCCGCCCTGGAGCTGAGCCAGGCCAGGACCGCCGTGGACAGCACGCGTGGCGCGGTATCGGTGTATACCCGTCTGGTCGCTCAGGACCGCAACGCCCTGACCCAGCTGCTCGGCGCTCCGGTGCCCGAGGAGCTGCTGGCGCTGACCGGCCTGGACGGCGACCTGCTGGCCGAGGTGCCCGCGGGCCTGCCGTCCGACCTGCTGCAGAACCGTCCGGACATCCTGCAGGCCGAGCACCAGCTGCGCGCCGCCAATGCCAACATCGGCGCGGCACGGGCGGCCTTCTTCCCGCGCATCGGCCTGACCGGTGCCTTCGGCTTCGCCAGCGGCGAGCTGTCCGACCTGTTCGGTTCGGACGCCGACTACTGGACCTTCAAGCCGAGCATCAGCGTGCCGATCTTCAACGCCGGCCGGCTGCGTGCCAACCGCGATTACGCCGAGGTGGTGAAGAACATCCAGGTGGCCCAGTACGAGAAGGCCATCCAGGTGGGCTTCCGCGAGGTGGCCGACGGTCTGGCGGCGCGGGCGACCTACAGCGACCAGGTCAGCGCCCGTCGCAACCTGCTGGCCACCAGCGAGGAGTACTACCAGCTGGCCGAGCGCCGCTATCGCGGTGGCGTGGACAGCTACCTGAACCTGCTGGACGCCCAGCGCCAGCTGTTCTCCGCCCGCCAGCAGCTGATCGGCGATCGCCTGGCCCAACTGATCAGCGAGGTGAACCTGTACAAGGCCCTCGGTGGCGGCTGGGTGGCCGACGAGCCGCGCAGCTGATCGCCATGCGCAATGCAGAACGCCGCCCCTCGGGGCGGCGTTCTTGTTTGTACCGTCGGCGCGATGTCATGGGCCAACAGGGCGGTCGGCGCCTTTCCGGCCGCCCTTGCGGATTGCGCCGGTGCCGCGTTCGGTGGCCAGCGCATTGGCGTTGACCACCCTGCACATCAGGAGCCGGCTGCAGCCCGTTACTCCACCATATCCCGGTACGGATTCTCCGCCGGGTACTGGACCGGCAGGGCAAAGCCCGGGATGCGCACGCTCCGATCGTCGATCTGCAGCTCGTGTTCGTCGATCATGTTCTCGCCGAAGCGATAGAGCACGTCGAACTGGCCGCGCAGGGCCTGGGCGTCGTACGCGGCGGCGGCGGCGCGGGTCGCTTCGCGGCGTGCCAGATAGTCGTTGAAGGCCGCCTCGCCGTGACGCTTGCGCAGCATGCGCTCGACCACGTGGGGTGCCAGCACGTAGGCGCTGGCGTTGTTGCCGCCGAAGCCCTTGGAGTTGAGGAAGCAGACATCCATCGCCTGCTCGCCCAGCTTGAGGTCGTGGGTAGCGATGCGCAGGTGGGTCTGGTGCACGTCATCGGCCACCCGGTCGATGGTCTTGATGCCGGGGATGATGCCGTACCGGAAGGTACCCAGCGCCGCCACCAGCTGGTCCGCGCTGGCCGGCGCCAGGGAATGGCCCACGTAGGCCTTCACCGCCGCGATGGGCCAGTCGCGAATGCCGAAGGCGGCGGCAATGCGGTCGATCAGCTCGGATTCGGTGACCCGATTGGCCGGGGTGCTGGAGCCGTGGGCGTGCACGAAGCTGCGCTGGCGCACGCCGTCTTCGCCCACCAGCTGCATGGCACTGGCCACCGCCTTGGCCATGGTCAGGTAGTTGCCCGGCCCGGGTGCGGAGATGGAGCGCTTGAAGCCGTCGGCATTGACGAACACGTCCGGCGCGGCGCCGTGGATGTCGGCACCCAGCTCCAGGGCCAGCTCATCGTCCATCAGCACCACGAACTGGCAGGACTCGGCCAGGGTGAAGCCGCAGTTCTCGCCGAACGGACGGCTGGCGCGGCGGAAGTCCACCTCGTCCCTGCCTTCGATCTGGCGCAGGCCTTCCTCGGTGGCCAGGGCGCTCATGGCGCCGTAGCCGTCGATGCACTCGACGGTGATGGGCGCCTCGCTGTTACCGACGATCACCACGCGGGAGCGACCGCTGCGGATGTTGTCGATGCCCTTCTGCAGGTTGTACAGGAAGGTGGCGCAGGCGCCGGCCATGGTGCCGCTGGTGCCCAGGCTGCCCAGCACATACGCGTTGATGAAGTCCGCCGGCATGGTGTTCAGGCCCAGCGGCAGCTGCTTGGAGGTGACGCGGCCGCCCTTCAGGCGCGCCTGCATCAGGCCGCCGTAACCGTTCTCGTCCAGCTGGCTCATGATGCTGCCGGCGTGCACGGCGATCTCGTCGGGCGCCACGGCGGCGCTGATGCGCTCCCAGTCGATGCCGATCGAGCGCAGGGCGTCGGTCATGCCGACGATGGTCATCTGCAGGCCGCGGGGGTGGAAGCGCGAGTGGTACAGCTCGCCGGGCTCGAAGCCGGTCGGCAGCTGGCCGGCGGACTTGACCGGCAGCGGACGGTAGCTGTCCACCTTGACCTCGCAGCTGCCCTGGAGGAACACGCGCACCTGGGTGCGATCGATGGGCTCCACCGTCCAGGTGGGCGGCAGCGGCTCGGGCAGCTGCTTGCGGCTGGTGACGAAGCTCAGCGGCTGGCCATCGGCGCTGTCCAGCACCAGGGTCTTCTGCCAGTGGGCGGCGTCGACGTCCAGGTGCTGCTTCTCGATGCGACGGATCAGGGTGTGCTTGAGGATGTAGTCGCCGAAGCGCTGTTCGATCTCCGCCGGGGTGATGATCAGGCCGTCCGCGTCACGGTAGGCGCCTTCGCTGTAGGTCACCTGCTTCATCATCACGGCCAGCCCGGCCAGGGTCTGCTGGCGGCTCTCGCTGTCCAGGGATTCGATGACCATGCGCCGGAAACCGTGGTGAAACGAGCTGCGTCCGGCCGCGTTGTAACCACCGAAACCGACAATGACAGGTAAGCGAGACATGACCCGGGACACTCCTCACGCAAAGGGCCGGCGCGGCAGGGCGCACCGACCGGGAAATTCGTCGCGCCTGCGGACGAGGCACGTTCTGGGGGACTGCCTTGCTTGACGCAGCGCATGACCATCAAGTCACGCATGTTACCTGTTGGTCGGAGTCGCCGGTCGGACGGCTGAAAACGCGAAAGCCCGGGACATGCCCGGGCTTTCGGTGAGTGGAAGGACAGCTGCCTTACGGCATGCCCAGCCACTCCGGCAGTGCCAGGGAGAACCAGGGCACGTAGGTGATGATGACCAGGAAGCAGAGCAGCAGGCACAGCCAGGGCATGGCGGCACGGATCACCTGCGGCACCGTCATGCCGGTCACCGCGGAGGTCACGAACAGGTTCAGGCCCACCGGCGGGGTGATCAGGCCGATTTCCATGTTCACCACCATGATGATGCCCAGGTGGATCGGGTCGATGCCCAGCTCCACGGCGATGGGGAACAGGATGGGCGCCAGGATCAGGATGACCGCGGACGGCTCCATGAAGGCGCCGGCGATCAGCAGCACGATGTTCACCACCAGCAGGAACTGCCAGGGCTGCAGGCCCATCTCGATCACCATGGCGGTAATCTGCTGGGGGATCTGCTCGGTGGTCAGCACGTGGGCGAACAGCATGGCGTTGGCGATGATGAACATCAACATGATGCTCAGCTTGCCGGACTCCAGGATCACCTGGGGCACCTGCCTGAAGGTCAGGTCCTTGTACACGAAGATCGCGATGAAGGCCGAATACACGGCGGCCACGGCGGCGGCTTCGGTCGGGGTGAACATGCCGGAGTAGATGCCGCCGAGGATGATCACCATCAGCAGCAGGCCCCAGAGGGCCTTGCGGCCGGCGCTCAGCCATTCGCGCAGGGTGGCGCGCGGCATGGCCGGCAGCTTCTTCTTCACCGCGACGATGTAGATGGCCACCATCAGCGCCAGGCCGAGCAGGATGCCCGGGATCACGCCGGCGACGAACAGCTTGCCCACCGACTGCTCGGTGGCGGCGGCGTACACCACCATCACCACCGACGGCGGGATGAGGATGCCCAGGGTGCCGGCGTTGGTGATGATGCCGGCGCCGAACGCCTGCGGGTAGCCGGAGCGCACCATGCCGGCGATGGCGATGGAGCCCACCGCGGCCACGGTGGCCGGGGAAGAGCCGGACAGGGCGGCGAACAGCATGCACGCCAGCACCGCACCGATGGCCAGACCGCCACGGATGTGGCCGACGCAGGCGTTGGCAAAGTCGATCAGACGACGGGCCACACCACCAGTGGTCATGAAGGCGCCGGCCAGCAGGAAGAACGGAATGGCCAGCAGGGTGTAGTGCTCGGAGGTCTCGAACAGCTTGATGGCCAGCGAGCGAACCGAGTCGTTACTGAAGAACATGATGGTCATCGAGCCGGCCAGACCCAGGGAAATGGCGATCGGCACACCGATGAACATCAGCGCGAAGAGCAGTGCGAACAGAAACAGGATGGACATTTACTTGCGCTCCTCGGTGTCGTCGTGCTGTGCCAGATGGGCCGCGTCGGCAGC
>DATGNS010000384.1:0-24425 GCA_035306625.1 Pseudomonas sp.
GACCAGGGCGATGCGCTCCTCGTCGCGGCCGGTCAGGCGCAGGTAGTCGAGGGTGACCTGATCCACGGGGAAGAAGCCGCAGGTGGCGCCGTATTCCGGCGCCATGTTGCTGATGGTGGCGCGATCGGCCAGGGGCAGGCCCGCCAGGCCGGGGCCGCAGAATTCCACGAATTTGCCGACCACGCCGTGCTTGCGCAGCATCTGAGTGATGGTCAGCACCAGGTCGGTGGCGGTGACCCCTTCACGCAGCCGGCCGGTGAGACGCACCCCGACCACCTCGGGAATCAGCATGGACACCGGCTGGCCGAGCATGGCCGCTTCCGCCTCGATGCCGCCCACGCCCCAGCCGAGCACGCCCAGGCCGTTGATCATGGTGGTGTGCGAGTCGGTGCCCACCAGGGTGTCGGGGAAGGCCAGGAGCTGGCCGTCGCGGGCTTCGCTGCGCACCACCTGGGCCAGGTACTCCAGGTTCACCTGATGGCAGATGCCGGTGCCCGGCGGCACCACGCGGAAGTTGGCGAAGGCCTGCTGGCCCCAGCGCAGGAAGGCATAGCGCTCTGCGTTGCGTTCCATCTCGATGGCCACGTTGTCGGCAAAGGCGCTGGGGTCGGCGAAGCGGTCGACCATCACCGAGTGGTCGATGACCAGGTCGACCGGAATCTGCGGATTGATGCGTGCGGGATCGCCCCCCACACGGGCGGCGGCGTCGCGCATGGCGGCCAGATCGACCACCGCCGGCACGCCGGTGAAGTCCTGCATCAGTACGCGGGCCGGCCGGTACTGGATCTCGTGATCGGAGCGGTGTTCGCGCAACCAATCGGCGATCGCCTGGCAATCCTCGCGGCGCACCGTCTGGCCGTCCTCCCAGCGCAGCAGGTTCTCCAGCAGCACCTTCAGCGACAGGGGCAGGCGCGAGAGGTCACCCAGGGTGCGGGCCGCCTCCGGAAGGCTGTAATACTGGAAGGTCTGGGCGCCGACCTGCAGGGTGCGGCAACAATTGAAGCTGTCCAGGGCAGGCATGGCGGAATCCTTGGAAGTCTTGCCACAGGTTCTGCTCTGGACCGGTCAGACGGGTGCGGGTTCCCCCCGGCTGGGCGCCGGACCCGCTTTGCGCCACAATAGGCGTTCGTTTCCGGAGCTTCCCGATGCCACTGCAACCCGATGCCATCCTCGACGCCAGCGGCCTTCACTGCCCCGAGCCGGTGATGATGCTGCACAACAAGGTGCGCGACCTGCACGCCGGCGGCCTGCTGCAGGTGATCGCCACCGATCCGTCCACCCGCCGCGACATTCCCAAGTTCTGCGTGTTCCTGGGCCACGAGCTGGTCGAGCAGCGCGAGGACGACGGCCAGTTTCTCTACTGGATCCGCAAGAAGGTCGATTGATGGCGTGGCTCAGCCGCTGGCCGGGATCATGCGCTGAATGGTCCGGCGGGCGCGGACATGCAGGCGCCAGCCGAGCATGACCGCCGCGCAGCTCAGACCGAGGATCAGCCCCTGCCACAGGCCGGCCGGACCGCTGGGCTGGCCCAATCGATCGGTCAGGCCGAGGGTGTAGCCGACGGTCAGGCCGATGCACCAGTAGGACACCAGGGTGATCAGCATGACGGCCCGGGTGTCCTGATAGCCGCGCAGGGCGCCGGCGGCGCATACCTGCACACCGTCCGAGAACTGGTAGAGAGCGGCATACACCAGCAGTGAGCTGGCCAGGGCCACCACTGCCGCGTCCGGGGTATAGAAGCTGGCGATCTGGTCGCGGAACAGCAGAATGGCGCCGGCCGAGACGGCCGCGTTGACCAGTGCCACGCCGATGCCCACCAGCGCCGAGAAATAGGCATCGTGCGGAGCGTTGCGGCCCAATGCCTGGCCCACGCGCACGGTGACGGCCATGCCCAGTGACAGCGGCACCATGAACACCAGCGAGGAGATGTTCAGGGCGATCTGATGGCCGGCGACCACCGTGGAGCCCAGGCTGCCGATAAGCAGGGCAATGACCGAGAAAATGCTGGACTCGGCGAAGATGGCCACACCGATCGGCACGCCCACCGCCAGCAGGGGCCGAATGCCGCGCCAGCGCGGCCATTCCAGATGACGGAACAGTTCGCTGAAGCGATAGGTTTCCGCGCGCTGTACCCAGTACAGCATCGCGGCCAGCATGGCGATCATGACGATGCCGGTGGCCCAGCCGCAGCCCACGCCGCCCAGGGCCGGCAGACCCAGCTTGCCGTGGATGAGGATGTAATTTAGCGGGATGTTCAGCAGCAGACCCAGCATGCCGATCACCATGCTGGGCATGGTGCGTCCCAGGGCATCGCTGAAATAGCGCAACACCAGGTACAGGGCGACGGCGGGGAAACCGCAGGCGACGCCATACAGATAGCCCATGCTGGGCTCGATCAGCGACTCTTCCACTTCCATGAGGCGCAGCAGCGGCTCGGCCTGGGTGAGCAGCACGGCGGCGGTCACGCCGACGGTGAGGGCCAGCCAGAGCGCCTGGCGCACCAGCGGACCGATCTCGTGCAGCTTGCGAGCGCCGAAGCGATGGGCCACCTTCGGTGTGGTGGCCATCAGAATCCCGCTCATCAGCAGGTACAGTGGCATCCATACCGAGTTGCCCAGGGCGACCGCTGCCAGGTCGGCGGCACTGACCCGGCCGGCCATGACGGTATCCACCACCCCCATGGCGGTGTGGGAAATCTGGGCAAGGATGATCGGCAGGGCAAGGCCCAGCAGGGCGCGCAGCTCCCGGCCGGCACGGGCAGTTCGAGTCATGTACACGGAAAAAACGGCGAAGGGCCGGGGATTCTAAGCCCTGGCCGGCGCGAGGGGGAAGCCGGCAGCGGCGCATGCTCGCAACCGGCCTGCCACAGCCCCTAAACTGGCGCTCTGTCCGAGGAGTCCGATATGCGCATTCTTGCCGATGAGAACATCCCCCTGGTCGAGGCCTTCTTTGGTTCGTTCGGCGAGATTCGCCGTCAGCCGGGCCGGGCCTTCAGCGCCGACGCTCTGGCCGAGGCCGACGTGTTGCTGGTGCGCTCGGTGACCCGGGTGAACGCCGATCTGCTGGCCGGTTCGCCGGTGCGTTTTGTCGGTACCTGCACCATTGGCACCGATCATCTGGACCAGGATTACCTGGCCGCCGCCGACATCGCCTGGGCCAGCGCGCCCGGCTGCAACGCCCGCGGTGTGGTGGACTATGTGCTGGGCAGCCTGCTGGCCCTGGCGGAGGTGGCGGGATGTCGTCTGGATGAACGCTGCTATGGCGTGGTGGGCGCCGGCCAGGTTGGTTCGCGCCTGGTGGAGGTGCTGCGCGGCCTGGGCTGTCGGGTGCTGGTGTGCGACCCGCCCCGTCAGGAGCGGGAGGGCGGTGACTTTGTCAGTCTGGACGAGGTGCTGGAGCACTGCGATGCCATCAGCCTGCACACGCCGCTGAGCGCGGACGGGCGCTGGCCGACCCGTCATCTGCTGGATGCCGAGCGCCTGGCCCGCCTGCGCCCGGGGGCCTGGCTGATCAATGCCAGTCGCGGGGCGGTGGTGGACAATGCGGCGCTGCACGCGCTGCTGATGCGGCGACCGGATGTCGAGGCGGTGCTGGATGTCTGGGAGGGCGAGCCGCTGGTGGACGTGGCCCTGGCCGAGCGCTGCCGGATCGCCACGCCGCATATCGCCGGATACAGCCTGGAAGGCAAGGCACGGGGCACCGCACAGATCTACCGGGCCTTCTGCGCGCACCTGGGGTTGCAACCGGAGCTGGAGCTCGACAGCCTGCTGCCGGAAGCCTGGTTGCCCCAGCTGACCCTGCATGCGGACGCCGATCCGGACTGGGCGGTGGCCGCCCTGTGTCGCGCCGTGTACGACCCGCGGCGCGACGATGCCGATTTTCGCCGCAGCCTGCGCGGTGGCGAGCCCGAGCGCCGCGCGGAATTCGACAGGCTGCGCAAGGCCTATCCACCGAGGCGGGAAATCCCCGGTCTGAAGGTGGAACTGCGGGGGCAGGCACCGGAACTGGCGGCGCGCATCCGCGCGCTGGGTGCCGTCCTGTTGTAAGCCTCAGTCCTGGCCGGCGCCGTCCTCGACGTCCTCGTCAGGTTCGAGGGCGCGGCACGCCTGCTGGATCATGGCTTCGGTAATGGGAATCTCGCGGCCCTGCTCGTCGATCAGGGCGCAGGTGTAGCAGTCGGCCGGCATGGTGGGATTCTGCGGGGCACTGGTCTGGCTCATCTTTCATCTCTCCTTGGCGCTGGATTCCATAGCCTGTTCAATCTAGATGAAATCCTGATGACGACCAGTGCGGACGGTCATGGCACCGCCAGTCGCTCAGACCTTAGTGGTATTCGCACAGGTAGGCGGTATCCACGGCGACCTTCAGCTGGAACTTGCTGTCGGCCGGAACGCTGAACTGGGTGCCGGCTTCGAAGGTTTCCCAAGTATCGCTGCCGGGCAGGCGCACGGTCAGGGCACCGGCCACCACCTTCATGATTTCCTTGCGGCTGGTGCCGAATTCGTACTCGCCGGGCGCCATCACGCCGATGGTGGCGGGAACGCCGGCTTGCTGGAAGGCGATGGACTTCACCTTGCCGTCGAAGTATTCGTTGACCTTGAACATGAGATTTTCCTGTGCGGAGAAAAAAAGGGCGCGCCAGTATGCACAAGCGCCCGGCCGTCGTCACCGGCTGTTCAGGCCGGCAATATCAGGGGCAGCAGGCGAGCGGCGTTGCGGGCATCTTCCAGGGCCCTGTGCTGGCGCCCCTGGAAGTGCATGCCCGCCAGGCTCAGAGCGGCATTCAGACCCACCGACCGGGGCAACTGGCGGCGGGCGGCAAAGCCCTGCTTGAGGTTGAGGTGCGGATACTGCTGGAGGCGGCTGTGCAAGCCCTGGGTGCGCCATTCCTGTTCCAGCTGGCGACGGTCGTAGTCGCCCCAGCTGGCCCAGCCGGCCAGATGGGCGCCCTGGTCCTGCAGCCATTGCTCGAAGGAGGGCCAGATCTGGGCCAACGTCCTGGCGTTGTCGATATGGGCCTGGTCGATGTGCGTCAGGCCCTTGCAGAAGCTGGTCAGGCAGGGGCGACGCAGCGGGCGCACAAAGCGATGGAAATGGGTGATCTCATGGCCGTCAGCGGTGGCCAGGGTGGCACCGATCTCGATGATTTCCATGTCGCGCAGCGGCCAGCCGCCCTCATCGGTGGTCGCTTCCAGGTCGATAACCAGCCAATGTTCCATAGGGCCTCCGCCGGACTGGCCCGAGTATGACGCCGCATGCGGAGCCCGACAAACCGACCAAGGAAGTAGTCTGTGACGACGAACGGGGCTGCGAGTAGAATTTGCGCCCCGATGTTTTTTCGCGAGTCAGCTGTCGTCATGAAATGCCGTGCGGGTTGCGGCGCCTGCTGTATAGCCCCTTCCATCACCACGCCCATACCCGGCATGCCCCAGGGCAAGCGCGCCGGGGAGCGGTGCATACATCTCGATGAGGCAGGGCTTTGTGCCCTGTTCGGTTTGCCGGAGCGACCGAAAGTCTGCCTGAGCTTCCAGGCCGACCCCGCGGTGTGCGGAGAGAGTCGCGAGCAGGCGCTTCAATTGCTGGGCTGGCTGGAGCAGGCCACCGCGTGAGGGGATAACAACAATGAAAAACCATGACAAGGAGAAGAAGATGTTGAAGAAACTGCGTCCGCTGGTACTGGGGGTGCCCCTGCTGATGGCTCAGGGGGCTCAGGCCGAGGATTGGCAACTGGCCCGGGACGAGGACGGCATCCGGGTCTATCTGACCGAAGTGCCGGGCTCCAGTTACAAGGCCTATCGTGGGGAAACCCTCATCCAGGCGGACGTCGCCCGGATTCGCCAGCTGCAGGAGGATGTGCAGGGGGCCTGCGCCTGGATCCACCAGTGCAAGACCCAGGAGCTGCTCCGTCAGGAGGGTAGCAAGAGCTGGACGCGTACCGTTTTCAGCATGCCCTGGCCGGTGACAGCCCGTGAGTCACTGATCGAGGTGACCACCGAGGAGGAGGGTGACAGCCTGGTACGTCGTCTCAAGGGGGTGCCGGATCTGCTTCCTGAGGAAAAGGGGCATGTGCGGGTTGCCAGTGTCGAGGGCTACTGGCGGCTGGAGCCGCAGGATGGCGGCCAGGTCAAGGTGACCTACCAGTTGCACAACGAGCCGGGTGGCAGCGTGCCTTCCTGGCTGGCCAACAAGTTCGTGGTGGATGCGCCGTTCAATACCCTCAAGGGGTTGCGCGCGCTTGCGGAGCAGCAATAAGCGCAACAGCAAGGATCCAGAACGAGAAAAGGCTGCCGATGGCAGCCTTTTCCTTTTGCGGCGGAACGATCAGCGCTGGTTCAGCGGAACGTAGTCGCGACGGTCGGTGCCGGTGTACAGCTGGCGCGGACGACCGATCTTCTGACCGCTCTCGATCATTTCCTTCCAGTGCGAGATCCAGCCCACGGTACGGGACATGGCGAAGATCACGGTGAACATGCTGGTCGGAATGCCGATGGCCTTCAGGATGATGCCCGAGTAGAAGTCCACGTTCGGGTACAGGTTGCGCTCGGCGAAGTAGGGGTCCTTCAGCGCAATCTCTTCCAGCTTCATGGCCAGTTCCAGCTGCGGGTCGTGGATGCCCAGCTCGCCCAGAACCTCGTCGCAGGTCTGCTTCATGACCTTGGCGCGCGGGTCGAAGTTCTTGTAAACGCGGTGGCCGAAGCCCATCAGCTTGAACGGATCGTTCTTGTCCTTGGCCTTGGCCAGGAACTTGTCGATGTTGGAAACGTCGCCGATCTCGTCCAGCATGGTCAGCACGGCTTCGTTGGCGCCACCATGGGCCGGACCCCACAGGGCGGCGATGCCCGCGGCGATACAGGCGAAGGGGTTGGCGCCGGTGGAGCCGGCCAGACGGACGGTGGAAGTCGAAGCGTTCTGCTCGTGGTCCGCATGCAGGATGAAGATGCGGTCCATGGCACGTGCCAGCACCGGGCTGATCGGTTTGATCTCGGCCGGGGTGTTGAACATCATGTGCAGGAAGTTTTCCGCGTAGTTCAGGTCGTTGCGCGGATACATGATCGGCTGGCCGATCGAGTACTTGTACGCCATGGCCGCGATGGTCGGCATCTTGGCGATCAGGCGATGCGCGGAGATCTCGCGATGCAGCGGATCATTGATGTCCAGCGAGTCGTGGTAGAACGCGGACAGGGCGCCGACGATGCCGCACATCACGGCCATCGGGTGCGCGTCGCGGCGGAAGCCGTTGAGGAAGGACTTCAGCTGCTCGTGAACGATGGTGTGGTTCTTGATGGTGTTGACGAACTTGGCCTTCTGCTCGGCATTCGGCAGCTCGCCGTGCAGCAGCAGATAGGCGGTCTCCAGGTAATCGGACTTTTCCGCCAGCTGTTCGATCGGGTAGCCGCGGTGCAGCAGGATGCCCTTTTCACCGTCGATGTAGGTGATCTTCGACTCGCACGACGCAGTCGACATGAAACCGGGGTCGAAGGTGAATCTGCCCGTGGCAGTCAGGCCGCGGACATCGATGACGTCGGGGCCGATAGTGCCGCTAAGGACGGGCAGCTCTACGGGGGCAGCGCCCTCGATGATCAACTGCGCTTTTTTGTCAGCCATGAGTGGCCTCCTGGTTATGCTTGGAATCATCAGCAGCCCCCCATGCAGGGCCGGCATCACTATAGAGCGATAAAATCGAATGTCAATTTGCGTAACCCCCGATAAATGAAGGGGTTTCAGCCGGTTGCACGGGGCGGAGCCGAATTTTTTACGGCATTCCCCAGGAGCTGGCCATACGCCTTTAGTGGCGCCGGGTCGCGTTGTCATTAGTGGGCTAACTGTCTATACTCCGTAGCCGGCCGTCATGGGCCTAGCGCCTGTGTTTTGGCGGTTGCACTCCATGTGGGTGGGTACCTGACCAGTGCACTTCCCAACAACAACGCCCTGTTTTTCGGGGCTCAAAGTGTGAAAAGAAGCCGTGAATAGCCAACGACCAGTAAACCTAGACCTTAGGACTATCAAGCTCCCTGTCACCGCTTACACGTCCATTCTTCACCGCATCTCCGGCGTGATCCTGTTCCTCGGGCTCGTCGTGCTCCTCTACGGGCTCGACATGTCCCTGGCATCCGAAGAGAGCTTTGAAGAGCTGAAGGCGTGCCTGACCAGTCCGCTGGCCAAGCTGGTGATCTGGGGTCTGCTGTCCGCTCTGCTGTACCACCTGGTGGCCGGGATTCGCCACCTGTTCATGGATGCCGGTGTCGGTGAGACGCTGGAGGGCGGCAAGACCGGCTCGAAGATCGTCATTGCCGTTGCCGTTGTATTGATTGTCCTGGCTGGGGTGTGGGTATGGTAACCAACGTCACTAACTTTTCGCGCTCCGGCCTCTATGACTGGATGGCCCAGCGCGTGTCCGCGGTCGTCCTGGCGGCGTACTTCATCTTCCTGCTGGGCTACGTCGTGCTCAATCCGGGCCTGACCTATGCCGACTGGCATGGCCTGTTCTCCCACAATGCGATGCGCATCTTCAGTCTGCTGGCGCTGCTGGCGACGGTGGTGCATGCCTGGGTCGGCATGTGGACCATCTCGACTGACTACCTGACTCCGATGGCATTCGGTCGTTGGGCAACCGTGTTGCGCTTCTTCTTCCAGGCGGCCTGCGGCGTGCTGCAGTTTGTGCTGTTCGTCTGGGGTGTGCAGATTCTGTGGGGTATCTGATTCATGGCTAGCATTCGCACTCTTTCCTATGATGCCATCATCGTCGGTGGTGGCGGCGCCGGCATGCGCGCAGCGCTGCAGCTGGCTCAGGGTGGTCACAAGACCGCCGTTGTGACCAAGGTCTTCCCGACCCGTTCCCATACCGTTTCCGCCCAGGGCGGCATCACCTGCGCCATCGCTTCGGCCGACCCGAACGACGATTGGCGCTGGCACATGTACGACACCGTCAAGGGCTCCGACTACATCGGTGACCAGGACGCAATCGAATACATGTGCTCCGTGGGCCCGGAAGTCGTGTTCGAGCTCGAGCACATGGGTCTGCCGTTCTCCCGTACCGAAACCGGTCGCATCTACCAGCGTCCGTTCGGTGGCCAGTCCAAGGGTCCGGACAATCCCACTCAGGCCGCCCGTACCTGTGCCGCTGCCGACCGTACCGGTCACGCGCTGCTGCACACCCTGTACCAGGCCAACCTGAAGAGCGGTACCTCGTTCCTCAACGAGTGGTACGCCGTGGACCTGGTGAAGAACCAGGACGGCGCCATCGTCGGTATCATCGCCATCTGCATCGAGACCGGCGAGACCGTCTACATCCGCTCCAAGGCCGTGGTTCTGGCCACCGGTGGCGCAGGACGCATCTATGCCTCCACCACCAACGCCCTGATCAACACCGGTGACGGCGTGGGCATGGCCCTGCGTGCCGGCGTTCCGGTGCAGGACATCGAAATGTGGCAGTTCCACCCGACCGGTATTGCCGGCGCCGGCGTGCTGGTGACCGAAGGCTGCCGTGGCGAGGGTGGCTACCTGATCAACGCCCATGGCGAGCGCTTCATGGAGCGTTACGCTCCGAACGCCAAGGACCTGGCCAGCCGCGACGTGGTTGCCCGCTCCATGGTCAAGGAAGTCATCGCCGGCAACGGCGTGGGTCCGAACAAGGATCACGTGCTGCTGAAGCTGGATCACCTGGGCGAGGAAGTACTGCACAGCCGCCTGCCGGGCATCTGCGAACTGTCCAAGACCTTCGCCCACGTCGACCCGGTCGTCGCGCCGATCCCGGTCATTCCGACCTGCCACTACATGATGGGCGGCGTTGCCACCAACATCCATGGCCAGGCTATCACCCAGGACGCCAACGGCAACGACAAGATCGTCGAAGGCCTGTTCGCGGTAGGCGAAGTGGCGTGCGTATCCGTGCACGGTGCCAACCGTCTGGGCGGCAACTCGCTGCTGGACCTGGTGGTGTTCGGCCGCGCTGCCGGCATGCACCTGGAGAAGGCCCTGAAGGAAGGTGTCGAGACCCGTCAGGCGAGCGATACCGACATCGATGCTTCCCTGAAGCGTCTGGCCGGCATCAACGAGCGCACCTCCGGCGAGGAAGTGGCTCCGCTCAAGCGCGAACTGCAGCAGTGCATGCAGAACTACTTCGGTGTGTTCCGTACCGGCGAATACATGAAGAAGGGCATCGCCCAGCTGGCCGATCTGCGTGAGCGCATCGCCAACGTCAAGATCAACGACAAGAGCCAGGCCTTCAACACCGCGCGCATCGAAGCGCTGGAGCTGCAGAACCTGCTCGAAGTGGCCGAGGCAACCGCCATCGCCGCCGACACCCGTACCGAGTCCCGCGGCGCCCATGCCCGTGAAGACTACGAGGAGCGCGACGACGTCAACTGGCTCTGCCATACCCTGTACTTCCCGGGCGAAAAGCGTGTCGCCAAGCGCGCCGTCAACTTCGCACCGAAGACTGTGCCGGCGTTCGAGCCGAAAGTACGTACTTACTAAGGGTGATGTGAATGTCTCTGCCCAAGACTTTGCAAGTAAGCGTTTACCGCTACAACCCGGAGCGCGATGCGTCTCCGTACATGCAGGACTTCAACGTCGACATCGACGGCAAGGATATGATGGTCCTGGACGTGCTGGCGCTGATCAAGGAACAGGACGAAGGTTTCTCCTACCGTCGTTCCTGCCGTGAAGGCGTCTGTGGTTCCGACGGCATGAACATGGCCGGCAAGAACGGCCTGGCCTGCATCACCCCGCTGTCCTCCGTGGTGAAGAACGGCAAGCTGGTGATTCGTCCGCTGCCGGGCCTGCCGGTCATTCGTGACCTGGTCGTGGATATGGGCATCTTCTACAAGCAGTACGAGAAGGTGCAGCCCTATCTGCAGAACGACACGCCGGCTCCGGCCATCGAGCGTCTGCAGACTCCGGAAGATCGCGAGAAGCTGGACGGTCTGTACGAGTGCATCCTGTGCGCTTGCTGCTCGACCAGCTGCCCGTCCTTCTGGTGGAACCCGGACAAGTTCCTCGGTCCCGCCGCGCTGCTGCAGGCCTACCGCTTCCTGGCCGACAGCCGCGACACCAGGACCGAAGAGCGTCTGGCCGCGATGGACGACCCGTTCAGCGTGTTCCGCTGCCGCGGCATCATGAACTGCGTGAACGTATGTCCCAAGGGTCTCAACCCGACCCGGGCCATCGGTCATATTCGCAACATGCTGCTGCAAAGCGGCACCTGATCCCCAGGGATCGTGCTGTGCTGTGATACCTGCGCTGTCGGCTAACCCCGGCAGCGTAGTTTTAAGCGGGTCCGGAGCCCACAAAGCACCGGACCCTTCCTGAAAAGTAAATGATGGCTATCAGGGGCATCCGGTAAAAACCCGGTCTATCTGCGGGGTCCCGTAGTGGCTTAACCAGTTGCTCAGGCACGCCGTGCTGCGGTTTCCACGCCGATGGTGTTCCCTTATCGAGGGTGACCAAGCATGCAAGAAAGCGTAATGCAGCGCATGTGGAACAGCGCCCACCTTTCCGGTGGTAACGCTGCCTATGTCGAGGAGCTGTATGAGCTCTATCTGCACGACCCCAACGCTGTGCCCGAAGAGTGGCGCAACTACTTCCAGAAGCTGCCGAACGACGGCGGCAACACCACCGACGTTCCGCATTCGCCCATTCGCGATCACTTCGTTCTGCTCGGCAAGAACCAGCGCCGCGCGTCCCCGGCTCCGGCTTCCGCCGTCAGCAGCGAGCATGAAAAGAAGCAGGTTCAGGTTCTGCGCCTGATCCAGGCCTACCGCGCCCGTGGCCACCAGGCCGCCAAGCTGGACCCGCTGGGTCTCTGGCAGCGCCAGGTTCCGGCCGATCTCTCCCTCCAGCACTACGGTCTGACCGAGGCTGATCTGGACACCACCTTCCAGACGGGCGATCTGTACTTCGGCAAGGAAATGGCGACTCTGCGCGAGATCGTCGGTGCCCTGCAAGAGACCTATTGCCGCACCATCGGTGCCGAATTCAACCACATCACCGATTCCGAACAGCGCAAGTGGTTCGCCCAGCGCCTGGAGAGCGTGCGTGGTCGTCCCACCTATTCCAAGGAAGTCCAGGCCCACCTGCTTGAGCGCCTGACCGCTGCCGAGGGTCTGGAGAAGTACCTGGGCACCAAGTACCCGGGCACCAAGCGCTTCGGCCTGGAAGGCGGCGAGAGCCTGATCCCGATGGTCGACGAGATCATCCAGCGCTCCGGTTCCTACGGCCTGAAGGAAATCGTCATCGGCATGGCCCACCGCGGCCGCCTGAACATGCTGGTCAACACCTTCGGCAAGAACCCGCGCGACCTGTTCGACGAGTTCGAAGGCAAGAAGGTCGAAGGCCTGTCCTCCGGCGACGTGAAGTACCACCAGGGCTTCTCCTCCAACGTCACCACCCCCGGCGGCGAGCTGCACCTGGCCATGGCCTTCAACCCCTCGCACCTGGAAATCGTCTCCCCGGTGGTCGAGGGCTCCGTGCGCGCCCGTCAGGACCGTCGCAACGACGCCAGTGGCGACAAGGTCCTCCCGGTCTCCATCCACGGCGACGCGGCCTTCGCAGGCCAGGGCGTGGTCATGGAAACCTTCCAGATGTCGCAGATCCGCGGCTTCAAGACCGGCGGCACCATCCACATCGTCATCAACAACCAGGTCGGCTTCACCACCAGCAACCCGCTGGACGCGCGCTCCACCGAGTACGCCACCGACGTGGCCAAGATGATCGAGGCGCCGATCCTGCACGTGAACGGCGACGACCCGGAAGCCGTGCTGTTCGTCACCCAGCTGGCCGTCGACTACCGCATGCAGTTCAAGCGTGACGTGGTGCTGGACCTGGTCTGCTACCGTCGCCGCGGCCACAACGAGGCCGACGAGCCGAGCGGCACCCAGCCGCTGATGTACCAGCAGATCGCCAAGCAGCGCACCACCCGCGAACTGTACGCCGACGCCCTGATCCAGGCCGGTGTCCTGAACGCCGAGGAGGTGCAGGCGCGCATCGATGAGTACCGCGCCGCGCTGGACAACGGCCAGCACGTGGTCAAGAGCCTGGTCAAGGAGCCGAACACCGAGCTGTTCGTCGACTGGACCCCGTATCTGGGCCACAAGTGGACCGCCCGCCACGACACCCGCATCCCGCTGGACAAGCTGCGCGAGATCGCCGCCGGCCTGACCCGCATTCCGGAAGGATTCGTGGTGCAGCGTCAGGTTGCCAAGGTCTACGAGGACCGCAACAAGATGACCGCCGGCGCCATGCCCATCAACTGGGGCTACGCCGAGACTCTGGCCTACGCGACCCTGCTGCACGAAGGGCATCCGGTGCGCATGACCGGCCAGGACGTGGGTCGCGGTACCTTCTCGCACCGCCATGCCGTGCTGCACAACCAGAAGGATGCCAGCACCTACGTACCGCTGAAGAACCTGTACGAGGGCCAGCCGCGCTTCGACCTGTACGACTCCTTCCTGTCGGAAGAGGCAGTACTGGCGTTCGAATACGGCTACGCCACCACCACGCCGAACGCGCTGGTGATCTGGGAAGCCCAGTTCGGCGACTTCGCCAACGGCGCCCAGGTGGTGTTCGACCAGTTCATCTCCAGTGGCGAGACCAAGTGGGGTCGCCTGTGCGGTCTGACCGTGCTGCTGCCGCACGGCTATGAAGGCCAGGGTCCGGAGCACAGCTCCGCGCGTCTGGAGCGCTACCTGCAGCTGTGCGCCGAGCACAACATCCAGGTCTGCGTGCCGACCACCCCGGCGCAGGTCTACCACATGCTGCGTCGCCAGGTGATCCGTCCGCTGCGCAAGCCGCTGATCGCCCTGACGCCCAAGTCGCTGCTGCGTCACCCGCTGGCGGTGTCGACCTTGGAGGATCTGGCCGAAGGCTCCTTCCAGACCGTGATTCCGGAAATCGACGCCGTCGATCCGGCCAAGGTCGAGCGCCTGATCATGTGTTCGGGCAAGGTCTACTACGACCTGCTGACCAAGCGCCGCAACGAGCAGCGCGATGACACCGTGATCGTGCGGGTCG
Organism: Pseudomonas sp.; assembly: GCA_035306625.1. GTDB lineage: Bacteria > Pseudomonadota > Gammaproteobacteria > Pseudomonadales > Pseudomonadaceae > Serpens. Next base: position 14,011 of record DATGNS010000384.1, read on the forward strand.
AGCAGCTGTACCCGTTCCCGGAAGAGGATCTGGCCGAGGCCATCGCGCCCTACAAGAACCTCAAGAAGGTCATCTGGTGTCAGGAAGAGCCGATGAACCAGGGCGCCTGGTACTGCTCTCAACACCATATGCGTCGTGTCGCCAGCGCGCACCAGAAGGGTCTGTTCCTGGAGTACGCCGGCCGCGAGGCCTCCGCTTCTCCGGCATGCGGCTACCCGTCCATGCACGCGGAGCAGCAGGAAAAGCTGCTTAACGACGCCTTCAACATTTAACCCACGTCCTCGAACGTAGTAACGGAAAGACAGGAATTCATCACATGGCTATTGAAATCAAGGCCCCCGCCTTCCCGGAATCGGTTGCCGACGGCACCGTTGCCACCTGGCACAAGAAGCCGGGCGAAGCCGTCAAGCGTGACGAGCTGATCGTCGACATCGAGACCGACAAGGTCGTGATGGAAGTGCTGGCCGAAGCCGACGGCGTGATCGGTGAAATCATCAAGGGCGAGGGCGAGACCGTTCTGTCCGGTGAAGTGCTGGGCGTCCTGAACGAAGGCGCTGCCGCTGCCGCCCCGGCTCCGGCCGCCGCTGCTCCGGCACCGGCTGCTGCCGCCGCTCCGGCCGCCGCCGAGGACAAGATCCTGTCCCCGGCTGCCCGCAAGATCGCCGACGAAGCCGGTATCGATCGCAACAGCATCGAAGGCACCGGCAAGGGTGGTCGCGTGACCAAGGAAGACGCCGTCGCCGCCGCTTCCGGCAAGCCCGCCGCCGCTGCTCCGGCTGCCAAGGCCGCCGCTCCGGCCGCCGATGCGCCGGTGTTCGCCGCCGGTGACCGCGTCGAGAAGCGCGTGCCCATGACCCGTCTGCGCGCCAAGGTGGCCCAGCGTCTGGTCGAGGCCCAGTCCACCATGGCCATGCTGACCACCTACAACGAGGTCAACATGAAGCCGATCATGGACCTGCGTGCCAAGTACAAGGACCTGTTCGAGAAGAAGCACAACGGCACTCGCCTCGGCTTCATGTCCTTCTTCGTCAAGGCCGCAGTCGAAGCGCTGAAGCGTCAGCCGGTGGTCAACGCCTCCATCGACGGCAACGACATCGTCTACCACGGCTACCAGGACATCGGCGTGGCCGTGTCCAGCGATCGCGGTCTGGTGGTGCCGGTGCTGCGCAACGCCGAGTTCATGAGCCTGGCGGAAATCGAAGCCGGCATCGCTAACTTCGGCCGCAAGGCGAAGGAAGGCAAGCTGACCATCGAGGAGATGACCGGTGGTACCTTCACCATCTCCAACGGTGGTGTGTTCGGTTCGCTGCTCTCCAGCCCGATCGTCAACCCGCCGCAGTCCGCCATCCTGGGCATGCACAAGATCCAGGAACGCCCGATGGCCGTGAACGGCCAGGTCGTCATCCTGCCGATGATGTATCTGGCGCTGTCCTATGATCACCGTCTGCTGGATGGCAAGGAAGTGGTTACCTTCCTGGTCACCATCAAGGAGCTGCTGGAAGATCCGGCCCGCCTGCTGCTGGACATCTGATCGACGTGTGATTGCGTCAGGCAGAACCCGGCAATGTCCGGGCTCTGCCGTTTTTGGACCCTTGGTTTTGTTGAAAGAGGAAACGCTATGAGCCAGAAATTCGACGTCGTGGTGATCGGCGCCGGCCCCGGCGGCTACGTGGCAGCCATTCGCGCTGCGCAACTGGGCATGAAGACTGCCCTGATCGAGAAGTACATCGGCAAGGAAGGCAAGCTGGCCCTTGGCGGCACCTGTCTGAACGTTGGCTGCATCCCGTCCAAGGCTCTGCTGGACAGCTCCTACAAGTTCCATGAAGCCCACGAGAGCTTCAAGCTGCACGGCATCAGCACCGGTGAGGTGAAGATGGACGTGCCGACCATGGTTGCCCGCAAGGACCAGATCGTCAAAAACCTCACCGGCGGCGTGGCCGCGCTGATGAAGGCCAACGGCATCACCGTGTTCGAAGGCCACGGCAAGCTGCTGGCCGGCAAGCAGGTGGAAGTCAGCAAGGCCGACGGTTCCTCCGAGGTGCTGGCCGCCGAGAACGTCATCCTCGCCTCCGGCTCCAAGCCGGTTGAAATCCCGCCGGCTCCGGTCGACCAGAAGATCATCGTCGACTCCACCGGCGCCCTGGACTTCCAGAGCGTGCCCGGCACCCTGGGCGTGATCGGCGCCGGCGTGATCGGTCTGGAACTGGGTTCGGTGTGGGCCCGTCTGGGCGCCAAGGTCACCGTACTGGAAGCCATGGACAAGTTCCTGGCCGCTGCCGATGAACAGGTTGCCAAGGAAGCCCAGAAGATCCTCACCAAGCAGGGCCTGGACATCCGCCTGGGCGCCCGCGTGACCGGCACCGAGATCAAGGGCGAGCAGGTTGTCGTGACCTTCAGCGACGCCAGTGGCGAACAGCAGCTGACCTTCGACAAGCTGATCGTGGCCGTGGGCCGTCGTCCGGTGACCACCGATCTGCTGGCCGCTGACAGCGGCGTGACCCTGGACGAGCGCGGCTTCATCTTCGTCGATGACTTCTGCGCCACCAGCGTGCCGGGCGTGTACGCCATCGGCGACGTGGTGCGCGGGGCCATGCTGGCCCACAAGGCTTCGGAAGAAGGCGTGATGGTTGCCGAGCGCATCGCCGGTCACAAGACCCAGATGAACTACGACCTGATCCCGTCGGTGATCTACACCCATCCGGAAATCGCCTGGGTCGGCAAGACCGAGCAGGCCCTGAAGGCCGAGGGAGTCGAGGTCAATGTCGGCGTCGCTCCGTTCGCCGCCAGCGGCCGTGCCATGGCCGCCAACGACACCGCCGGTTTCGTCAAGGTCATCGCCGATGCCAAGACCGACCGCGTGCTGGGCGTTCACGTCATCGGCCCGAGCGCGGCCGAGCTGGTCCAGCAGGGCGCCATCGCCATGGAATTCGGCACCAGCGCCGAAGACCTGGGCATGATGGTGTTTGCGCACCCGACGCTTTCCGAGTCGCTTCATGAAGCGGCCCTGGCTGTGAATGGTCACGCCATTCACGTGGCCAACCGCAAGAAGCGCTGAGGGAGCCCGGCAGGTGACTTGAACTTTTGCGAGGGGGGAGGGCTCACCTGCCGTACTTGGAGGCGTGTCCGTGAGGACACGCCTGTCTGCAATACCAAAAACTAGAACGGTAGAAAGCATGAATCTTCACGAGTATCAGGGTAAGCAGCTTTTCGCTGAATACGGCCTGCCCGTTTCCCAGGGCCGTGCCGTAGACACCCCGCAACAGGCCGTAGAAGCCTGCAAGGAGATCGGCGGCGACGCATGGGTGGTCAAGGCCCAGGTGCATGCCGGGGGCCGCGGCAAGGCGGGCGGCGTCAAGCTGGTTCGCAACCCGGAAGAGGCCCGGGACTTCGCAACCCAATGGCTGGGCAAGCGCCTGGTGACCTACCAGACCGATGCCAACGGCCAGCCGGTGAGCAAGATCCTGGTCGAGGCCTGCACCGACATCGAAAAGGAGCTGTACCTCGGCGCGGTGGTGGATCGCTCCAGCCGTCGCATCGTCTTCATGGCCTCCACCGAGGGTGGCATGGAGATCGAGAAGGTCGCCCACGATACTCCCGAGAAGATTCTCAAGGCCACCATCGACCCGCTGGTCGGCCCGCAGCCCTTCCAGGGCCGCGATCTGGCGTTCAAGCTGGGTCTCCAGGGTGAGCAGATCAAGCAGTTCACCCACATCTTCATGGGCCTGGCGCGCCTGTTCAAGGACTACGACCTGGCCCTGCTGGAAGTCAATCCGCTGGTCATCAAGACGGATGGCAACCTGCACTGCCTGGATGCCAAGGTGAACATCGACGGCAACGCGCTGTATCGCCAGTCCAAGCTGCGTGCCATGCACGACCCGTCCCAGGAAGACCCCCGCGAGGCCCATGCGGCGCGCTGGGAGCTCAACTACGTGGCCCTGGACGGCAACATCGGCTGCATGGTCAACGGCGCCGGCCTGGCCATGGGCACCATGGACATCATCAACCTGCATGGCGGCAAGCCGGCCAACTTCCTGGACGTGGGCGGCGGCGCCACCAAGGAGCGCGTCACCGAAGCGTTCAAGATCATTCTCTCCGACAGCAACGTTAAGGCCGTGCTGGTGAACATCTTCGGCGGCATCGTACGTTGCGACATGATTGCCGAAGGCATCATCGGCGCCGTGCGCGAAGTTGGCGTCCAGGTGCCCGTGGTGGTGCGCCTGGAGGGCAACAACGCCCAGCTTGGCGCGAAGATGCTGGCCGAAAGCGGCCTGAACATCATCCCGGCAACCAGTCTGACCGAGGCCGCCCAGCAGGTGGTCAAGGCTGTGGAGAGCAACCAATGAGCATTCTGATCAACAAGGACACCAAGGTCATCTGCCAGGGCTTCACCGGCTCGCAGGGCACTTTCCACAGCGAACAGGCCATCGAATACGGCACCAGGATGGTCGGCGGCGTGACCCCCGGCAAGGGCGGCACCACCCATCTGGGCCTGCCGGTGTTCAACTCGGTTGCCGAAGCCGTGGAAGCCACCGGTGCCGACGCCTCGGTGATCTACGTGCCGGCCCCCTTCTGCAAGGACTCCATCCTGGAGGCGGCGTTCGGCGGCATCAAGCTGATCGTCTGCATCACCGAAGGCATCCCGACCCTGGACATGCTGGAAGTGAAGATCAAGTGCGACGAGCTGGGCGTGCGCCTGATCGGCCCGAACTGCCCGGGCGTGATCACCCCCGGCGAGTGCAAGATCGGCATCCAGCCCGGCTACATCCACATGCCGGGCAAGGTGGGCATCGTGTCGCGCTCCGGTACCCTGACCTACGAGGCCGTGAAGCAGACCACCGACGCCGGCTTCGGCCAGTCCACCTGCGTGGGCATCGGCGGCGACCCGATCCCGGGCTCCAGCTTCATCGACATCCTCAAGCTGTTCCAGGAGGACCCGCAGACCGAAGCCATCGTGATGATCGGCGAGATCGGCGGCAGCGCCGAGGAGGAGGCCGCGGCCTTCATCAAGGCCAACGTCACCAAGCCGGTGGTGTCCTACATCGCTGGCGTGACCGCGCCGCCCGGCAAGCGCATGGGCCATGCCGGTGCGATCATCTCCGGCGGCAAGGGCACCGCGGAGGAGAAGTTCGCCGCGCTGCAGGACGCCGGGGTGAAGACCGTGCGTTCCCTGGCCGATATCGGCAAGGCACTGGCGGAAGTGACCGGCTGGCAGGTCAAGCAGGCCTGATCCACAACCGGTGAAGCAAGGGCCACCCCTCGGGGTGGCCCTTGTGTTTGTGCACTGCGGAAAGCGCTTCGATCAGAAAAACGTGGCGAAGGCCCTTTCAGAGGTGCAGAGCGGGCCGTTAATCGTTAGGCTTGCACCCTTTTCGGATCCGTCCCGTCCAAAAGAGGGGGCGTGATCGGCCGAGCGGCCAGTTTCCCTGACCCGGGGAATCGCGCGTTCCGATCAACATTCGCAGTGGTAATTCCTCATGACCCGTCTCAACGGTTCCGACCTGCTGGCCCTCGGTTTCATGACCTTCGCGCTGTTCCTCGGCGCCGGCAACATCATCTTTCCCGCCAGCGCGGGCCTGGCCTCCGGTGACAACATCTGGCCCGTGGCGATCGGCTTCCTGCTGACCGGTGTCGGCCTGCCGGCGTTGACCATCGTGGCCCTGGCCCGGGTGGGCGGCGGCATGCCCGATCTCACCACGCCGCTGGGCCGGGTGGCCGGCGTTGCCCTGGCGGTGGCCGTGTACCTGGCCATCGGTCCGCTATTCGCCACACCGCGTACCGCCGTGGTCTCGTTCGAAATCGGTATCGCACCCTTCACCGGCGGCAGCTGGCAGACCCTGCTGGTCTACAGCCTCATCTATTTCGCCGTGGTGCTGTATCTGGTGCTCAACCCGGGACGCCTGCTGGACCGGGTGGGCAAGGTGCTCACGCCGATCCTGCTCATCGCGTTGCTGCTGCTGGGCGCAGCCGCCATCTTCGCACCGGCGGGGCCGATGGCCGAGGTGGCCCCGGCCTACCAGAATGCACCGATGATCAAGGGCTTCCTGGACGGCTACCTGACCATGGATGCACTGGGTGCGCTGGTGTTCGGAGTGGTCATCGCCACCGCCATCCGCGATCGTGGCGTCACCTCGCTGAACCTGGTGACTCGCTATTCCATCATTGCAGTGATCATCGCCGCCATCGGCATGGCCCTGGTGTACCTGTCGCTGTTCTACCTCGGCGCCACCAGTCATGTGGTGGCCCAGGGGGCGGCCAACGGTGGGCAGATACTGACCGCCTACGTGCAGCACACCTTCGGCAGCTTCGGCCTGGTGCTGCTGGCCGTGGTGATCGTGCTGGCCTGTCTGACCACCGGTGTGGGCCTGATCGCCGCCTGCGGCGAGTTCTTCAGCCAGCTCATGGGCGTCTCCTACAAGAGCGTCGTGTGGGTCTTCAGCCTGTTCAGCCTGCTGGTCTCCAACCTGGGCCTGAGTGAGCTGATCCGTATCTCTATCCCGGTGCTGGTAGGCCTGTACCCGCTGGCGATCGTGCTGGTGCTGCTGAGCCTGGCGGACCGGCTGTGGCGCAAGCCCAGCCGGGTACTGCGTCCGGTGATGGCGGTGGCTCTGGTGTTCGGCATGGTCGACGGACTGCTGGCTAGCGGTCTGAAGGGCTGGGTGCCGAGCTTCTTCACCAGCCTGCCGTGGGCCGAGCAGAGCATGGGCTGGGTACTGCCTGTGATGTGTGTGCTGGCAGTCGCCGTGCTGGTGGACCGGGCACTGCCGTCGGCGGCGACGCACCCGAGTAATAGCTAAAGAACATCACGAAGGTTGACCCGGGTATAATCGCGCGGCAAAAAGGGAGCCCCCATGACTCTGCCGGACGATTATCTGCGCCATCTGATCGCCGCCCTCTGGTTTGCCTTCTGCTGGGTGGGCTACACCCGCTATGCGGTCTGGAAGGGCAGGGACACGCCCTGCCTGGCCAGCGTGATGCATCTGTACCGCGAGGACTGGATGCGCCGCATGCTGCAGCGTGACAACCGGATCGCCGACGCCAGCGTGATCGCCAACCTGGAGCGCAATGCCTCGTTCTTCGCCTCCAGCACCCTGATCATCCTGGCCGGCATCGTCACCGCCCTGGGCGCCTCGGACCGCGCGGTATCCCTGCTGGCCGAGCTGCCCTTCATCGAGCCGGTCGGGCGCGGCATGTCGGAAGTCAAGCTGCTGACCCTGGCCCTGGTGTTCGTCTATGCGTTCTTCACCTTCAGCTGGTGCATGCGCCAGTACAACTTCGCCGCCGTGCTGCTCGGCTCGGCGCCGCTGATCGCCGAGCGCAACGTGAGCGACCAGGAGCGCAACATCTTCGCCAAGCGTGCGGCCCGACTGCTGTCCAGCGCCGGCAACCATTTCAATCTGGGCCTGCGTGCCTATTATTTCGGCCTGGCGGTGCTGACCTGGTTCATCCATCCCTGGGTATTCATGGTGGTGACCGCCGGTGTGGTGCTGGTGCTCTATCACCGCGAATTCCATTCCCGGGTACTCAAGGTGCTGACCCACACGCCCGCGCCGCTTCCCGCCGCCGTGCCGGAATCCGATTTCCCCTGACCCGAGTGCCTTCGGGCACCCGTTTCGCCCTTGCGAGCCATACCATGAACAACAACTCACTCGTGCAGCGTGCCGAACGTTTCCTCTCCGCCCTGCGGCATTGCCAGGTGCTGGGCATGACGGTGGAGACGGCCACCGAGAAGGGCCTGACCCTGCGTCTGCCATACAGCGAGAAGATCATCGGCAATCCCGAAAACGGCGTGATCCACGGTGGCGCCATCACCACCCTGATGGACACCACCTGCGGCATTTCCACCGTGTGCTTCCTGCCGGACTTCGAGGTGTGCCCGACCCTGGACCTGCGCATCGACTACATGCACCCGGCCGATCCGCACAAGGACATCCTCGGCTTCGCCGAGTGCTACCGGGTGACGCCCACCGTCATCTTCACCCGCGGCATCGCCTACCAGGACGATCCGGAACAGCCCATCGCCCACGCGGTGGGCACCTTCATGCGCATGGGCAAGAGCGCGAACCTGAAGACGGGTATGTTTCCGGGAGGCAACAAGGCATGACCGTGGAAGAATTCAACGCGCTGCTCAGCGACGCCCATGCGCGCAACGACTACACCGCCCTGATCGATCTGGTGCCCTATGCCCGGCTGATCGGCATCGAATGTCTGCGCCTGGGCGACGACATGGTGTTCCGCCTGCCGGCCCAGGCCGACAACATCGGCAACCCGGTGCTGCCGGCGCTGCATGGCGGGGTGATCGCCGGCTTCATGGAGCATGCGGCCCATCTGCACCTGCTGATGTTCATGGGCACCCAGCACCTGCCGAAGACCATCGACTTCTCGGTGGACTACCTGCGCGCCGGGCACTATCGCGACACCTTCGCCCAGTGCCAGGTATGGCGCCAGGGGCGCCGGGTGGCCAACGTGGCCATCACCGCCTGGCAGACCACCCGCAGCGAACCCATCGCCACCGCCCGCGCACACTTCAAGATCGACGAGCCCTGAGGCTTGCCGGCGCCGCCGTCGGGCGGCGCCGCGCTTGAAATCTTCAGCCCCTATCCCCATCTGCAGGGACATTGCCGTCGTGCGGCCTGACCCCTGTTTCTGGAGAGAAGATGACGATGAGTGTGGAAACTCAAAAAGAGACCCTGGGCTTCCAGACCGAAGTGAAGCAGCTGCTTCACCTGATGATCCATTCCTTGTACTCCAACAAGGAAATCTTCCTGCGCGAGCTGATCTCCAACGCCTCCGACGCCGCCGACAAACTGCGCTTCGAGGCGCTGGCCAAGCCGGAACTGCTGGAAGGCGGCGCGGAGCTGAAGATCCGCGTCAGCTTCGACAAGCAGGCCAATACCCTCACCGTCGAGGACAACGGCATCGGCCTGAGCCGTGAGGAAGCCATCACTCATCTGGGCACCATCGCCAAGTCCGGCACCGCCGAATTCCTCAAGAGCCTGACCGGCGACCAGAAGAAGGACTCGCGTCTGATCGGCCAGTTCGGCGTGGGCTTCTACTCCGCCTTCATCGTCGCCGACAAGGTGGACGTCTACAGCCGCCGCGCCGGACTCTCCGCCGCCGAGGGCGTGCACTGGTCGTCCAGGGGCGAGGGCGAGTTCGAGGTGGCCACCATCGAGAAGCCCGAGCGCGGCACCCGCATCGTCCTGCACCTGAAGAAGGGCGAAGAGGAATTCGCCGATGGCTGGCGCCTGCGCAACATCATCAAGAAGTACTCCGACCACGTGGCGCTGCCCATCGAGCTGCCCAAGGAGTTCTACGGAGAGGAGAAGGACAAGCCGGCCGAGCCCGAATGGGAAACCGTCAACCGCGCCAGTGCCCTGTGGACCCGTCCGCGCACCGAGATCACCGACGAGGAATACAAGGAGTTCTACAAGCACGTCGGCCACGACTTCGAGGACCCGCTGGCCTGGAGTCACAACAAGGTCGAGGGCAAGCTGGAATACACCTCGCTGCTGTACGTGCCGGGTCGCGCGCCCTTCGACCTGTACCACCGCGAGGCACCCAGGGGCCTGAAGCTCTACGTGCAGCGCGTGTTCATCATGGACCAGGCCGATCAGTTCCTGCCCCTGTACCTGCGCTTCATCAAGGGTGTGGTGGACTCCAATGACCTGTCCCTGAACGTCTCGCGCGAAATCCTGCAATCGGGCCCGGTGATCGACTCCATGAAGTCGGCGCTCACCAAGCGTGCCCTGGACATGCTGGAGAAGCTGGCCAAGGACAAGCCCGAGGATTACCAGAAGTTCTGGAAGCAGTTCGGCCAGGTCCTCAAGGAAGGTCCCGCCGAGGACTTCGCCAACAAGGAGAAGATCGCCGGCCTGCTGCGCTTTGCCTCCACCCATGACGCCAGCGGCGAGCAGAGCGTTTCCCTGGCCGACTACCTGGGCCGCATGAAGGAAGGCCAGGACAAGATCTACTACCTGACCGGCGAAAGCCATGGCCAGGTCAAGAACAGCCCGCATCTGGAAGTGTTCCGCAAGAAGGGCGTGGAGGTGCTGCTGCTCACCGACCGGATCGACGAGTGGCTGATGAGCTACCTCACCGAGTTCGACGGCAAGCAGTTCGTCGACGTGGCGCGCGGCGACCTGGACCTGGGCAAGCTGGACAGCGAGGAAGAGAAGAAGGCCCAGGAGGAAGTCGCCAAGGGCAAGGAACAGCTGGTCGAGCGCCTGAAGAAGGTGCTGGAGGCGGAGGTTTCCGAGGTGCGGGTATCGCACCGCCTGACCGAATCGCCGGCCATCCTGGCCATCGGCGAACAGGACCTGGGCCTGCAGATGCGCCAGATCCTCGAGGCCACCGGGCAGAAGGTGCCGGAGAGCAAGCCGATCTTCGAGATCAACCCGCAGCACCCGCTGATCGAG
>DATGNS010000385.1:0-6567 GCA_035306625.1 Pseudomonas sp.
GGCGCGACGCTGGTGAGCACCCTGTTCCAGGCCGACCGGCTGCAGCCCGGCGATTTCGTGGCCTGCGCCATTCCCGCCGTGCCGGGCGCCAGCAAGCGCCAGTGTGAATACCTGGCCGGCCGCCTGTGCGCCCGCCATGCCCTGCACCGCCTCACCGGCCAGGCGGACGTGCCGGCGGTGGGCGAGGATCGCGCGCCGCACTGGCCGGCCGGGGTGGTCGGTTCCATCACCCACAGCCAGGGCCAGGCCGCCGCGCTGGTGGCCAGCACCGGGCAATGGCGCGGGGTGGGCATCGATCTGGAGCGGCTGTTGAGTGCGGAGCGCAGCCAGCGGCTGTGTGGCGAGATCCTCACCCCCGGCGAGCGGGAACGTCTCGCCGATGTAGACACGGCCCTGCACCCCTGGCTGATCAGCCTCACCTTTTCCGCCAAGGAAAGCCTGTTCAAGGCGCTGTTCCCGCTGGTCAACCAGCGCTTCTATTTCCAGGACGCCGAGCTGCTGGAGTGGCACGAGGATGGCCGCCTGCGCATGGGCCTGCTGCGCGATCTGGGTGGCGAATGGCAAGGCGGCGCGCAACTGGAAGGCCAGTTCGGCACCCTGGGCGAGCAGTTGCTGACCCTGGTGGCCATCGCCCGCCAAGTCGTTGAAATGGCCGCAAAACCTTGAGGCCAGCGGCCTTTGGCCGCGCTTGCGAACCGAAAGTTCCAGGCTCGGTAAAAAAACCGCAAAGACTCGGTAAAGTCGTGCTACTCGTCGGCTGAGGGCTTGTTGTGCCGCGGTCCCGCGGCGAGCATCGCCTCGTTTTTCCACTGAGGCGACACCCGATGAAGAACCCTGTCCCGATTGTTTTCCTCACCCTGGGCCTGTTCAGCGGCGCGGCGATGGCCGGCAACAATACCGAAGCGGCAGTCGGCGGCGCGCTGGGCGGCGTGATGGGCAGTGTGGTCGGTGGGCATCTTGGCGGCAGCAACGGCGCCGTGATCGGCGCGGGCGTGGGCGGAGCGGCCGGCAGCGCCGTCGGCGCCGACAAGCGCGCCCGCACCGAAGCCGCGGTCGGCGGTGGCCTGGGGGCGGCCGGCGGCAATGTGCTGGGTCAGCAGGTCGGCGGCAGCAACGGCGGCCTGCTCGGCGCGGCCCTGGGTGGCGCGGCGGGCGGCGCCCTGGGCAATGCCTACGGCGACGATGACGACGATCGGCGCGACAAGGCCGGGCATCGCCACGTGCATCACGACCACAAGCACAAACACAAGCGCGGCAAGGGCCATCACAAGGAACACTGGCACCACAAGCACCGCTGAGTCCATCGCCCTCTTCCGCCCTGGAAGAGGGCGTCACTCGATCCGGGCAATCCGGAACACCTCGCTGATTTCACGCCCATCCCACACGTAGCGCAGATGCGGCCCCTGCACCGGAATGGACACCGCCGGTGGCCGGAACACCGCCGCGCACTCCTCCCCCGGCGACCGCACGCTGCGGTACAGCAGACCCCAGCTGTCGGCATCGCGAAAGCGCCGGGCGAAACGCTGGCTGACCGGGTAGCTGTCCACCGACGGGTCATGCACCGCCGCCACATCCCGCACGTCATGCAACGGCTTCACGATGTGGTTGATGTAGGCGCGCAGGGTCAGCTCCAGCGGCCCCTCCCGGGTGGCCTCCAGGAAGCGGGCGCGGTGGAAGGCCGTTTCCGTGATGGCCGCCTGCAGGCTGCTGGCGCAGTAGTAGACGCCGTAGCTGCCGTCGCTGAAGCGGTTGGCGGCGCCGATATGGGTAAAGGCGGCCATCACCGGCGAGGAACCGGGCCCGCTGACCCGATCCTCCGGCCGCACCCGCTGCAGCACGCCGGCCTCGTCCAGCAGGCGGTCATTGGTCAGCGCCTCGATGGCGAAGGCCAGCTCCAGATCGGCCGGGTCCAGCACGTCCTCGAACACCGAGAGGGGCGGAAAGACGCTGCTCACCAGCCGGTAGGCCTGCCACTCGGGCTGCAGCAGGGGCACCTGCTCGACGCCGACATTCGCCCGCATGGCTCAGCCCCGCTGGGCATCCAGGTAGCGGCGCACATCGGCCAGATCCACCACCCGACCGGCCAGCATGTATTCCAGCGCCGAGCGGCCGTTGAAGGGCGCCGCCGTGTTCGGCTTGCGCACCCACTCATAGGCGGCGTCGCCGTGGCCGAACAGGATGCGCAGCGACTTGTGGATGCCCATCAGGTAGGAGATGCGCTCCAGGGTGTCGCGCGGCAGGCGCACGTCCGGCAGGTTGCGGTACTTGTGGAAGGTGGTCCGGCCGATGCCGCCCAGCAGGATGCGCTGCTCCTCCGCAGTGCACTTCCACTTCTCCATCAGGTTGAAGAAGAAGGTCAGCGCGACCCGCCCCGCGTCCGGCGAATGGACGTTGGCCTGGGCAGGATGGGCGATGGCGGCTTCCATGGGTGACCTCCTCTTGCTGCTACTGACTGCAACCCTAGTACATATCAGAACAAATAAACAGGGATCTGTTCACAAGCGAACAGTGCGCCTTGCTCCAGAATGGTGAGCGGATCGACCGCCGTGCTCCGTTACGGATCAGCCCGAAGAATCGCAAGGTTCCCTTTCGATTCCAGCAGAAGTGCTCTGGAACAGGGGTTTCGCAACCATTTCCGCACCTGGCACACAACCTGCAATCCCCTGAGCGAACCCAACAGGTTCCCCGCAGGGTCAGCGTCGACCGGCGGGTGTGGCTGGTGCGACCCACCGGCTGCCAGGTGATCCGGGCAACGGCGCTCGGCCAACACCACCCAGACATCGAATTACCAGGCAAAGGCGCCTGGAGCTATCAACGGCTCCAGGCGCCTTTTTGCGTTTCGGCCGGCGGGAAAACCGGCCGGCAAGGCAGAGGAAGGACACATGAACACTTCAGTCAGGCGCGAGACCCTCGTCATCATCGGCAACGGCATGGTGGGTCATCACTGCGTGGCCCGTCTGGTCGAACAGGACGCGCTCGAACGGTTCGAGGTGCGCGTGTTCGGCGAAGAGCGCCAGCGCGCCTATGACCGGGTACACCTGTCCGAATACTTCGGCGGCCGCGATGCCGAATCGCTGGCCATGTGCGAGGCGGATTTCTACGCGAAGAATGGCGTGGACCTGCACCTGGGCGAGGCGGTGATCGCCATCGACCGCGAGCGCAAGGAAGTGGTGACCGAACAGGGCCGCTACGCCTACGACCAGCTGGTGCTGGCCACCGGCTCCTACCCGTTCGTGCCGCCGATCCCGGGCGCCGAAGGCAACTCCCGGCTGGTCTACCGCACCCTGGAGGATCTGGACGCCATCCGCGCCGCCGCCCGGGGCGCCCGTCGCGGCGTGGTGGTCGGCGGCGGCCTGCTCGGCCTGGAAGCGGCCAACGCGCTGAAGTCGCTGGGCCTGGAAGCCCACGTGGTGGAATTCGCCCCGCGCCTGATGCCGGTGCAGCTGGATGATCTGGGCGGCGAGGCCCTGAAGGCGCGCATCGAGGCCCTGGGCGTCGGCGTGCACCTGTCGCGCGCCACCGAGGCCATCGTCGCCGGCAGCGAATACGCCTATCGCATGGACTTCAAGGACGGCGACAGTCTGGAAACCGACCTGATCGTGTTCTCCGCCGGCATCCGCCCGCAGGACGCCCTGGGCCGCATCGCCGGTCTGGAGCTCGGCCCGCGCGGCGGCGTGGCGGTGGACGACCTGTGCCGCACCAGCGACCCGGCCATCTACGCCATCGGCGAATACGCCGCCTGGAACGGCAGCGTGTTCGGCCTGGTGGCGCCGGGCTACAGCATGGCGCGCACCGTCGCCGACCAGCTGGCCGGCCGCGAGGCCACGCCCTTCACCGGCGCGGACATGTCCACCAAGCTCAAGCTGCTGGGCGTGGACGTGGGCTCCATCGGCGACGCCCATGCCGCCACCCCGGGCGCGCGCAGCTACCGCTTCATCGACGAGGCCACCGCCAGCTACCGTCGCCTGGTGGTGTCGCCCGACGGCAAGCGCGTGCTGGGCGCCGTGCTGGTGGGCGACAACAGCTACTACGACACCCTGCTGCAGTACGCACAGAACGGCATCAAGCTGCCGGAAGACCCGTCCAGCCTGATCCTGCCGGCCTCCGGCGGCGCACCGACGCTAGGCGCCGATGCCCTGCCCGACACCGCCACCATCTGCTCCTGCCACAACGTCACCAAGGGCGCGGTGTGCTGCCAGGTGGACGCCGGCATCACCGACCTGGGTGAGCTCAAGGGTGCCACCAAGGCCGCCACCGGCTGCGGCGGCTGCGCCAGCCTGCTCAAGCAGGTGTTCGAGCATGAGCTGACCGCCCGCGGCGTGACCGTCGACAAGAGCCTGTGCGAGCACTTCGCCTACACCCGCCAGGAGCTGTACGACATCGTCCGCGTCGAGGGCATCGAGCGCTTCGAGGACCTGCTGGCCCGCCACGGCAAGGGCGAACTGGGCTGCGACATCTGCAAGCCGGCGGTGGGTTCGATCCTCGCCTCCTGCTGGAATCGCCCGATCCAGGACCCGGCGCTGGTGCCGCTGCAGGACACCAACGACACCTTCATGGCCAACATGCAGAAGAACGGCACCTACTCGGTGGTGCCGCGCGTGCCCGGCGGCGAGATCACCCCGGAAGGCCTGATCGCCATCGGCCAGGTGGCCAAGAAGTACGACCTCTACACCAAGATCACCGGCGGCCAGCGCATCGACCTGTTCGGCGCCCAGCTGCACCAGCTGCCGGATATCTGGGCCGAGCTGATCGAGGCCGGCTTCGAGACCGGCCACGCCTACGGCAAGAGCCTGCGCACCGTGAAGTCCTGCGTGGGCAGCACCTGGTGCCGCTACGGCGTGCAGGACAGCGTCGGTATGGCCCTGACCCTGGAGAACCGCTACAAGGGCCTGCGCGCGCCGCACAAGATCAAGTTCGGCGTCTCCGGCTGCACCCGCGAGTGTGCCGAGGCGCAGAGCAAGGACATCGGCGTGATCGCCACCGAGAAGGGCTGGAACCTGTACATCTGCGGCAACGGCGGCATGCGTCCGCGCCACGCCGAGCTGTTCGCCACCGATCTGGATGACGAGGCCCTGATCCGCACCATCGACCGCGTGCTGATGTTCTACATCCGCACCGCGGACAAGCTGCAGCGCACCTCGGTGTGGCGCGAGAGCCTGGAGGGCGGCCTGGACTACCTCAAGTCGGTGATCCTCGACGACAGCCTGGGCCTGGGCGACGAGCTGGAACGCCAGATGCAGCTGGTGGTGGACCGCTACGAATGCGAATGGGCCAACGCCCTGAAGGACCCGGAAAAGCTCAAGCGCTTCCGCACCTTCGTCAACGACCACCGAGATGACCCGGACATCCGTTTCGTGCGCGAACGCGGCCAGCGCCGCCCGGCCCGCGCGTCCGAACTTTCCCTGATCCCTGCCGAGGAGGTGCACTGATGAACATGCTCGCCCCGATCACCCAATGGCGCACCCTGTGCGGCCGCAACGACCTGGTCGCCAACTCCGGCGTGGTCGCCTGGCTGGACGGCACCCAGGTGGCCCTGTTCCACCTGCCCGGTGACCAGGTCTACGCCATCGAGAACCGCGACCCCAAGTCCGGCGCCAACGTCATCGGCCGCGGCATCGTCGGTTCCCTCAAGGGCCAGCGCGTGGTGGCCGCCCCGCTCTACAAGCAGCATTTCCGGCTCGATGACGGCCAGTGCCTGGAAGATCCGCAGCAGAAGCTGCGGGTCTGGCCGGCGCGGCTGAACGGCGACGCCGTGGAGATAGCCTCGGACTGAATGGTCCTGGACTGATGTCCAGGGCCGACAACCAGCAGTTCATAAAACAGGAATGCCCCCATGTCTTACATCGTGCCTGCCGAGTTCGTGACCAAGATGGTCGACGCCGGTGAATCCAAGATCCACATGTCCACCCGCGACACCCTGATCCGCGCCTTCATGGCCGGCGCCATCCTCGCCCTGGCGGCGGTGTTCGCCGTGACCGTCTCGGTGCAGACCGGCTCGCCGCTGCTCGGCGCCCTGCTCTTCCCGGTCGGCTTCATGATGCTCTACCTGATGGGCTTCGACCTGCTCACCGGCGTGTTCATGCTCACTCCCCTGGCCCTGCTGGACCGCCGTCCCGGCGTCACCGTCGGCGGCATCCTGCGCAACTGGGGCCTGGTGTTCCTCGGCAACTTCGCCGGCGCGCTGACCGTGGCCTTCATGATGGTGTTCGTCTTCACCTACGGCTTCTCCATCGAACCGGGTGAAGTGGCGCAGAAGCTCGCCCACATCGGCGAGGCCCGTACCCTGGGCTATGCCGAGTACGGCGCGGCCGGCTGGGCGACCATCTTCCTGCGCGGCATGCTGTGCAACTGGATGGTGTCGCTGGGCGTGGTGGGCGCGATGATCTCCACCACCGTGGGCGGCAAGTCGATCGCCATGTGGATGCCGATCATGCTGTTCTTCTACATGGGCTTCGAGCACTCGGTGGTGAACATGTTCCTGTTCCCGGCCGGCCTGATGATGGGGGGCGACTTCTCGATCATGGACTACCTGATCTGGAACGAGATCCCCACCGCCCTGGGCAACCT
>DATGNS010000386.1:0-3005 GCA_035306625.1 Pseudomonas sp.
TCGCGCAGCTCGGCGGCGCTGGGCGGGGTGTCCAGGTAGCGCACCACGGTGGGGGCCAGGCCGCGGGCTTCGAGCAGTTCCAGCGCGCCGCGCGACTTGGAGCAACGCGGGTTGTGGTAGAGGGTCAATTCACTCATGGCAGGTCGCTTCCGAGGTAGGGTGGCGGGTATTCTACCCGTCCGGGTCGGCGGAGGCGCGGTGGCTTTCGCGACGCCGGCATATCGGCGAGGAGACGGCATGCGGCAGTGGCTGGCCAACGTGGTGGAGTTCTGGGGCTTCCTGGTGCGCCGCTTTCTGGATGACAAGGGGCTGGATAGCGCCGCATCGCTCACCTACACGACGCTGTTCGCCGTGGTGCCGACCATGACGGTGACCTTCTCGATCATCTCCATGGTGCCGGCGTTCCATGAGCTGGGCGGCGAGCTGCAGAACTTCATCTTCCGCAACTTCGTGCCATCCACCGGCGCGACGCTGCTGTCCTACCTGACCGCCTTCAGCGAACAGGCCCGCCAGCTGACCTGGGTGGGGGTGATCTTCCTGGTGGTCACCGCGCTGATGATGATGCTGACCATCGAGAAGGCCTTCAACACCATCTGGCGGGTGCGCCAGCCGCGCCGGGGCGTGAGCAGCTTCCTCATCTACTGGGCGATCCTCAGCCTGGGCCCGCTGCTGCTGGGCGCGGGTTTTGCCATCAGCACCTATGTCGCCTCGCTGGCCATGCTGGCCGGGCCGGATGCGCTGTTCGATGTCGCCTGGCTGATCCGCAGCGCGCCGCTGCTGCTGGAGGTCGCCGCCTTCACCCTGCTCTACGCGGTGGTGCCCAACACCCGTGTGCCGCTGCGCCACGCCCTGGCCGGCGGGCTGTTCAGTGCGCTGCTGGTGGAGGCGGCCAAGAAGCTGTTCAGCCTGTACGTGGGCGCCTTTCCGACCTATCAGTTGATCTACGGCGCATTCGCCACCGTGCCGCTGTTTTTGCTGTGGATCTATGTGTGCTGGCTGATCGTACTGTTGGGTGCCGAGCTGGCGTGCAACCTGTCCTCTCCGCGCGCCTGGCGGGCACGGCCGCTGCCCCGCCTGCTGGCCGCGCTGGGGGTGCTGCGCATCCTGCAGGACCGGCAGCGCAAGGGCGCCACCCTGCGCTACCGCCAGTTGCGCCGCGAGGGCTGGCCGCTGCCGGAGGAGGAGTGGCACGAGATTCTGGCCTTCCTGCAGCGTGAGCGACTGGTGTGCCCCACGACGGGCAATGCCTGGGTGCTCTGTCGGGACCTGAACAGTTACCCGCTGGAGCGCCTGCTGGCGCGCAGCCCCTGGTCGCTGCCGCCGCTGCAGACCCTGCCCGAGACGCTGCCGGAACCCTGGTATCCGGACCTGCGCGCGGGGCTGCTGGAGCTGGAGCAGGCACGCGAGGCGATCTTTCACGGCAACCTGGGAGACTGGCTCAGTGCCGGTCACGAGGAGACGAGATGAAGGGATGGAAATGCTGGGCGCTGGGGCTGTGTCTGGCCCTGGGCGGCTGCGGCGAGGCGGACCTGGGGCCTGATCAGCACGGGTCGCTGGTCACGTCGGAGAGCCTGCGGGGCCAGTGGCTGGTGATCAACTACTGGGCCGAATGGTGCGCGCCCTGCCGCAAGGAGATTCCCGAGCTCAACGCGCTGGCGTCGAGAATCGACGGGGTGCGGGTGCTGGGCGTGAATTTCGATGGTCTGCAAGGTGAGGCCCTGCGCAAGGCGGCCGATGGCATGGGCATCGCCTTCACGGTGCTGGCCGACAATCCGGCCGAACGTTTCAGGCTGCCGCCCACGGGCGTGCTTCCGGTGACCTACCTGGTGGACGAGCAGGGCAAGGTGCGTGAGCGCCTGCTGGGCGAGCAGACGGCCGAGGGCCTGGTGGCGCGGCTCAAGGCATTGCGGGAGGAGTCATGAAGATCGCGTTGCATGCGCTGGTCAGCGGCAAGGTGCAGGGTGTCTGGTATCGGCAGAGCACGGTGGAGCAGGCGGTGTCGCTGGGCGTGCATGGCTGGGTGCGCAACCTGCCCGATGGCCGGGTCGAGGCCTGGCTGGAAGGCGATGAGGGTCCGGTGCGGGAAGTGGCGCGCTGGCTTGAGCAGGGGCCGGCCAGGGCCGAGGTCTCCGGGGTAGAGGTGCAGGAGAAGGAGCCGCAGGGGTTTGCGGAGTTTGAGGTTCGGCATTCGTAAGCGGCCGCCCCGGTGCGTCTTGTCGGCGCGGTGGGGCGGTACAAGCGTTGACCTCGGGGCGATTCTGATGTGGTAGCGCTTGATTGGGCCAACAGGATGTCGTGGCGCGCCGAGGCGGCGCGACGGTGGCAAACGTGAACGTTGACCACCCTACGATAGCTTCGGTGTAGGCGTACGCTTGAGGGCGCCGAATAGGGCCCGGAACGCGACGGGCTGGTGTAGGGTGGTTCGCGTTCTATCGAGCCACCAGGCGCGCCGTGAGGCGCGCCTGTGACACGGACAGGCCGGCATTGCGCCGGCCCCGGGCTTAGCCAGCGATGCGCTGCTTGAGGAATTCCAGGATGCCGTCCAGCGGCACGTTCTGGCTTTCGCTGTCGCGGCGGCCCTTGTATTCCAGGGTGCCTTCGCCCAGGCCGCGGTCGCTGACCACGATGCGGTGCGGGATGCCGATCAGCTCCATGTCGGCAAACTTCACGCCGGGGCTGGTCTTCCTGTCGCGGTCGTCCAGCAGCACCTCGAAGCCGGCGGCGGTGAGCTGTTCGTACAGCGCGTCGGTGGCCTGCTTCACGGACTCGTTCTCGTACTTCATCGGCACGATGGCGATCTGGAACGGCGCCAGGGCATCCGGCCAGAGAATACCGCGCTCGTCGTAGTTCTGTTCGATGGCCGCGGCCACCACGCGGGACACGCCGATGCCGTAGCAGCCCATGATCAGGGTCACCGGCTTGCCGCTCTCGCCCAGCACGCTGAGGTTCATGGCCTGGCTGTACTTGGTGCCGAGCTGGAAGATGTGGCCCACTTCGATGCCGCG
>DATGNS010000387.1:0-6210 GCA_035306625.1 Pseudomonas sp.
CAGCAGCTCGACCTCGTGGCCGTGGTGCGCCAGGGCGGCTACCAAGCCCTGGATGTGGTAATCCGCCCCGCCGCGCATGAAGGGCACGTGGTTGGCGGTAACGAGCAGCCTCATGGTGCCGATGCCTCCTCGCTTGCTGGCTTGCCTTGTGCGTCGCCTGGCTGCCTGACCG
Source organism: Pseudomonas sp. (assembly GCA_035306625.1). GTDB lineage: Bacteria > Pseudomonadota > Gammaproteobacteria > Pseudomonadales > Pseudomonadaceae > Serpens. The sequence goes on from DATGNS010000387.1 coordinate 173, forward strand.
GCACCTTGAGGCCCACAACGGCAAAATCCTGGGGGCCGCAGAGGTGGCCGTTGACACGCTCCGTCAGCGGGTCGTCGCCGGGTACGCGGTCCTCCTCCGGATAGGGGTTGAAGCGGCGCACCTCCACCTCGCCAAAGCCGTGATAGGTCAGGAGAAAGGTCATGGCCGTTGGCGTCAGCGGGTTGCGGTGGGTGGGGTCGTGGTAGAAGGTGTGACTCCCCACCAGCAGGTTTTCGGGGTTCGGGGTCTCGAGAATCAGCACGCCGCCGGGTGCCAGCACGCGACGCGCCTCGTCCACCATGGCGTAGAGCGTATCGAACGGCAGGTGCTCGGCGATGTGAAAACCGCTGACCAGAGCCTGGCTGTCGTCGGGCAGTTCGCGCAGGGCGCTCAGGGCGTCCTGATGGCGCGCGTCGAACCCCTGGCTGCGACAGTGCTCGACCATGGCGATGTTGAGATCGATGCCGCGGGGTGAGAAGCCCTCTTCGGCCAGCAGAGCCAGCCACTCACCGCGGCCGCACCCCAGGTCGAGGGCCTGAGTGCCGGCACGCCGCGCCTGGTCAAGCTGCACCAGGTAGTGCCGGAGATGGGCGCGGATCTGCGCTTCGCTGCCGCGGCAGGCGGCTTCGAAGGCAACGTAGTAGGCGTCGAGCATCTCCTGCTCCACGCGGGCCGGGGGAATCTCATAGGCCGGCGCATCGCCTGCCAGAGCGCGCTCGAAGGCGCGCCGCTGATGCTGCTGGGTGCTCCACAGGGCGGCCTGTTCGTCGCGCAAGCGCTGCACTTCCTCGGCCGCGCCGTGCTGGTTGGCGAGAAAGTGGTCCACCCGCCCCAGCTGGCCATCGAGCTCGCTCATCACGCCGATCATCTGCCCGTAGAGCTGGTTGAGCCTCGCTTCGAGCCGAAGCCCCTGTGCCTGCAATGCCCAGCGCTCGCGGCGGCGATACTCGACCAGGCGCCACCAGAGCTTGAGCCCCCTGAACGCCCAGCGGCCCGGTCGCCCCCGGGCGAAAAGACGCTGCGCGCGGGCATGCATGGCGTCGAGTTCGGGCACGCGAATGCCGGCCTGATCGCGGTGTCGGCGGGACTCCTCGGAGGCCGCCAGGGAATAGAGCGTGAAAAGCCGCCCGTTGCCGGGCAGACGCCTGAGGTAGTTGTTCAGCCCCTCTTCGTCGGGCTCGCGGCCAAGCAGATGGTGATAGAGGCCGCGCAGAAAGGCTGCGTCGTCGCGATCCATGGCCAGCAGTTCAGCCAGCTGGGGGCGGCGCACATCTTGCAGCGGCATACCGACATCGTCGCGGGCGGCCTTGATTTCGTCGATAAGCCGCTGGTGTTGAAAGACAGGGACGGTGTCGGCACCCCCCGGCGCCCGGGCTTCCGGCAGCTCACCGGCCACCCGCTTCAGGCGCGACAGCAGCTTGTCAATGTCGTCATAGGTCTGAGGCATGAGGCATCCTTGTATCGCTTGCCGTGGCGGGCGCATCGAGGTCCAGCGTGATGGGCAGACGGCACACGCCGCCAAACGGCTGGCCGCCAAAACCGGCCACCTCGAACTGCAGGTAGCTGTCGCACCACCAGTAGCAGTCATCCAGGTGATGGTCGCTGGAGTGCAGCGCCAGCGTCAGGGTGTACTTGCCCGGGGCAATATCGCAGGTAATGTCCAGGGTCACACGGCGCTCTTCGCCGGGGGCGAGACACAGCGCCTGGCCGAGCTGCCGGGTATTCACCCCGTAGATGTCCTGGCCGAAGCGGTCGCGGATCATCATACCCAGGGTCAGGTCATCAACGTGGCGGTGCGCCTTGAGGTCAAGGCTCAGCCGCAGGGTCTCGCCGCTGCTGAGCATCGGGGCATCGCTTGTGACTCCCAGCGCGGTGCCATGAACAATCTCGACCTCACCGCTGCCGTAGATGCCCTGGTGGCGGGCACGGTGGCGCCCTTCTTCCTCTTCTGCCTGGCGCGCCATCACCCGGTTGTAGTGGTTGACCGCAGCGTCTGCATCGCCATCGAAGCTGATCTGACCATGCTCCAGTACAATGGCGCGGTCGCAGAGCATCTTCACGGCGTTGAGGTCATGGGAGACGAAAAGGATCGACCCGCCCGCCTCCTTGAATTCGCGGATACGCTTCATGCATTTCTGCTGAAAGTAGCCATCGCCTACCGACAGCGCCTCGTCTACCAGGAAACAGGCCGGGTCGGCGTGTATGGCGACGGCAAACCCGAGACGCATCACCATGCCGGATGAGTAGGTGCGCAGCGGCTCATGGATATAGTCACCGAGCTCGGAAAACTCGATGATCGCCTGGCGGCGTGCATTGATCTCCGCATGGCTCATGCCGACCATCAGGCCGTTGATGGTGATGTTGTCATGGCCGCTGAGTTCGGGGTTGAAGCCGGTCCCCAGCTCCAGCAGCCCGGTGACCCGGCCGTCGATGTGCATCTGGCCGGAATCGGGTACCAGAACCCCCGTCAGCAGCTTGAGCAGCGTCGATTTACCGGCCCCGTTGCGGCCCAGGACACCCAGCACCTCGCCCTCTGCCACGCGAAAGCTGAGGTCGCGCAGCGCGTGATGCGGCGTATGGCGGCGACGGCCGCCAAGGGCCTCCCGCAGCCGGTCGCTGGGCCTGGCGAATAGCCGGAAGGTCTTGCACAGGTGGCGTACCTCTATCACATTGGGCCTCCTTGACACCTTAGAAACTGTCGCGCAGGTCGCGCTCGGTACGGCTCAGCAGCCAGAAGGCCAGGCAGATGAACGCGACGGTGATCACGGCCAGCACCAGCAGCCCGGAGGTACTTGGCAGCTGCTGGCGCATGATCAGGTCGCGATAGGCGCCCACGAAGTGGAACATGGGGTTCAACGCCAGCAGGCCCTGCGTCCAGTCCGGCAAGATATCCGCCACATAAACGATCGGCGTCACCCAGAACCACAGCTGCAGGCTGACGGCGACCGTCTCGCGTATGTCCTTGAGGTAGCTGGCCAGTACCGCCAGGCACAGGCCAAGACCGTAGAGAAAGGCGCATTGCAGGGCAAAGACCAGCGGCAGGCCCACCCACCAGGCGGAGAAGGGATAGCCGACCAGCATCAGGAACAGGGCAAAGATAAGCATACCGATCAGGTGGGTCACGCTTTCGGCAATAAGCACCGACAGCGGCAGCGCCTTTAGAGACACTCGCACCTTGGTGATCAGGTGCGCCTGAGCGACAAACAGGTTAGTGATGCGCTCCAGGCTCCTGGCGAACGCCATCCAGGGAAGAATGCCGCAGATCAGATAGATGCTGTAAGTGTACTGATCGATCTCGGCGCCAAACCCTTCAAGGCGGGCGCCCATGATGCGCGAAAAGACCAGCACGAAAACCAGAATGGTGACCAGCGGGCCGATCAGGGTCCAGGTTCTGCCCAGCACCGACCCCTTGTGACGATCTACCAGCTCCTGGCGCACCAGCTGCATGACCAGCGGCAGGCTGTCGAGAAAAAGACGTGGCACTCTGAACATCACCTGACCTCCAGAGCCTGCTGAAAGGAAGCCCGCAGCTTCCGTGAAGCATCCGGCCAGCCGAACCGTGCGGCCCGCTGCCGGCCCTGGGCAGCTCGAACGGTGTGGTCGTCGTCCAGCAGGCGCTGCATCCCTTGGCGAATGGCCTCAATGTCGTCGGGCGGCACCAGGAGAGCAACGCCTTCGCCTACCTCGGCGGTGGCGGTTACGTTGGCGGTGAGTACGGGGGTTCCCGCGGCCATCGCTTCGATCACCGGCATGCCAAATCCTTCATAGCGAGAGACATACACAAAACCGGCAGCGAGGGCATAGAGCGCCGGCAGGTCTGCATCGGGTATGTAGCCAAGGCGCCGAATGGTCCCCGCCTGCATGGCTGCTTCCACCTCGCGGCTGAGTCTCTGCTGGCCCCATCCCTGCATACCGGCCAGCAACAGGGGGGCAGCGCGCTGATCGCTGGCCGGCAGCTCGGCAAAGGCCTGCATTACGTTTTGAAGGTTTTTGCGCGGCTCCAGAGTACCCACGCTCAGCAAAAAGCGCGTAGGCAGCGAGTGGCGCTGCCTGAGCTGCGCCACCTGAGCGACACCGGGCGCTTGGAAAAAGCGCTGCGCCACTCCCGGGGGCACAATATCGATGCGCGCCGCATCAACGTCATGCAGCTCCTGCAGCTCATTGGCCGTGAAACGTGACACAACGTTGATGCGCGATGCCCTTTGCAGGCTCTGCGCAAGGTGTCGATTGAAGAAATCTACCCGTTCGCCCGGATGAAAATCGGGATGGCGTTCATGGGATAGATCGTGGACGGTTACCACGCTGGGCCCTTTCCAAGGCAGCAGGATGTAATTAGGTTCCCAGTAGAGGCTGTCGCCACACTCGGCCAGCCTGCGCGTGTGACGCTGAAGACGCTGGGCCGCCAGCCACCGGTAGGCACGGCGGGTCAGCGGGTTTCGCAGGTAGCGTCGTGCAAACCGCCATGCCGCCCCGCCGCCTTTGGCGGCATCGGCTGCGTTTGCGTGACTGCCACAGTCAGCGGTTTGCAGCAGAGCGTGCTGGTCATGCAGTGGTTCACAGAACGTTCCGGTCAGGCCGTGAACCTTCACCGGCTGACTGGCTTCGTCCCATTGCAACATTTGCAGCGTCAATTCGCGGGTATAGTGACCGATGCCCGTCAAGGGGGTCAGCAGTGGCTGCACGTTAACGATGACTTGCATGAGCTGTCTCTTGAGCTTCCAGGTGCTCCAGCAGCCGTTGCCAGAAGCTGTGGGTGCTGAAACGGTGGGCATTTTCGTGGCAGGCCTGAGGTGAAACGCGCATGTGATCGAAGCGCGCAATCGCCTCGATCACGCTGCTTGGCACCTGCCGTTCGAAGAACAGCCCGGTGGCTGCTTCGCGGTGTTCAGGGCCGCGCACGGTCTCCAGGGCGCCACCAGCGCCGAAGGCGATCACCGGCGTGCCCACCGCCTGGGCTTCCAGCGGCATAATGCCAAAGTCCTCGTCGGCGGCGAACACGAAGGCGCGGGCATGTGCCATCAGCTCGCGCAGGCGGGCGTCTGGCTGATACCCCAGCAGCTCGATATTGGCACAGCCTGCGGCCAGTGATGCCAGACGCTTGCGCTCCGGCCCATCTCCCACCACCTTGAGACTCCGCTCGGGCATCTCTCGAAAGGCGCGAATAATCAAATCGAGGCGCTTGTAGGGCACCAGCCGCGAGGCGGCCAGGTAGTACCCCTCTCTGGGCCCTTCATGGAAAGCGAAGGCGTCGAGGTCTACCGGCGGATGAATCACCTCGGCGCTGCGCCCATAGTATTTGGCGATACGCCTCGCCACATGGGCAGAGTTGGCCACAAAATGATCCACTTGACTGGCCGTGAAGAAGTCCCATTGGCGCAACCGACCCAGCCTGTGGCGCACCAGGGCTTCCATGCCGGGCAGCCTGAAGCCGGCATCGATGAGATAGGCCTCCTTCATGTCCCAGGCGTAGCGCATCGGCGTATGGCAGTAGCAGATATGCCGCTGCTGAGGGTGGGTCACCACGCCCTTGGCCACACAGTGGCTGGAAGAAATCACCAGGTCATAGTCACTCAGGTCCAGCTGCTCGATGGCATAGGGCATCAGCGGAAGCAGGTGACGATAGTAGCGTCGAGCCAGGGGAAACCGCTGGAGCACGCTGGTCGTGACGCGGTGCTCGGCCAACCGGCCTCGCTGCGACTCAGGCATGAAGTCGACCAGGGTGTAAACATCCGCTTCGGGAAAGCCCTGCAGCAGCGCATCCAGCACCTTTTCGGCACCACCCTGAACCACCAGCCAGTCGTGGACAATGGCTACCCGGTATCGCGAACCCAGCGCCTGAAGCCCGGATAGCGCGGCGTTACCCATTGCCATGGAGAGAAGAATTTGCCTGCTCGGTACTGGAGCGCCCATAGGCGTCATCGAAACGGACAATATCGTCCTCGCCAAGGTAGTCGCCGGTCTGCACTTCTATCAGGCGCAGGGGGATGAGGCCAGGGTTCTCGAGTCTGTGTACCGTGCCCTGGGGAATATAGGTGGAC
>DATGNS010000388.1:0-3633 GCA_035306625.1 Pseudomonas sp.
ACATGGCGCAGCGCCCGGCGGCGCCGGTCCTGGTCTTCAACACCGATCCACAGCAGGCGCAGCGCAACGCCGATGCCGAGCAGCTGGAGAAGGCCGTGCGGGAACTCAAGGCCCTGTACGCCATGGCCAAGGCTTCCCGGCGCAACAGGGATCGTGACGATCAGCGACGCCTGAAGGAAATCGGTGAGCACCTGGAGCAGGCGGAGAAGGCGCTGGGGCAGCTCAGGGAGCCGGCGGCCATCGGCATTTCCGTACGGGTATGATGCGGCGCGCCAGCTCGTGGGCGGTCTGTTCATGTGAGACCGGACCGGGCCCTGCATCACCTGTCAACGCCAGGACATACACTTGCGGCATACTCCCGTGTCCTTCGGTAATCAGGATGCTTCGCCGTGACCGACACCTTCACCCTCGCCACCACCCCTGAACAGGCCGTCGACCGTCTCGCCGAGCTGTATCAGCGTGCCGCCTCGGCGCTCAGTCAGGCGCTCAAGCGCTATCTCAAGGAGCGCGTGGTGCCCGATGAGGCCGAGCGCGCGCTGTTCCGCTACCCCGAGCTGCGCATCACCTACCTGCACACGGGGGAAACCTCCTCCAGCACACGCGCCTACGCCAAGGTGCAGGTGCCGGGAGTGTACAGCGTGACCATCACCCAGCCCGAGGCGTTTCGCGGCTATCTGCTGGATCAGCTGCGGCCGCTGATGAGCGATTTCACCCTGAAGGTGGAGGTGGGCGTCAGCGAGCAGAGCATCCCCTATCCCTATGTGGTGGCCCAGGGCGACGAGCTGGCCGGCAGCGGGGTGACCGCCGCCGAGCTGGCGCGGGTGTTTCCCAGCACCGACCTGTCGGCGGCCAGCGACGAGGTGGCGGACGGCCTGTACGACTGGCAGAACGCCGAGCGCATGCCGCTGGCGCTGTTCGACGCCACACGGGTGGACTTCTCCCTCAAGCGCCTGCAGCACTACACCGGCAGCGGCTGGCAGCACGTGCAGCCGTGGATCCTGCTGACCAACTATCACCGCTACGTCGATCAGTTCATCCGCTACGGCCTCGACCAGCTGCGCGACAACCCGCGCTACGTGCGCATGGTGCTGCCCGGCAACGTGGTGGTGGCCAAGGGCATGGAGGAGGGCGAGATGCAGGCCATGATCGACAGTGTCCTCTGGCACCGCTACCAGATGCCGGCCTATCACCTGATCGCCGAGGACGGCCACGGCGTGACCCTGGTGAACATCGGCGTCGGCCCTTCCAACGCCAAGAACATCACCGACCACCTGGCCGTGCTGCGCCCGCACTGCTGGCTGATGATCGGCCACTGTGGCGGCCTGCGGCAGTCGCAGACCATCGGCGACTATGTGCTGGCACATGCCTACATGCGCCGCGACGGCATCCTCGATCGGGTGCTGCCGCCCAACATCCCGCTGCCGGCGCTGGCCGAGGTGCAGCAGGCCCTGCAGGAGGCGGCGGCCCTGGTCACCGGCGACCAGGGCGAGGCGCTGAAGAAACGCCTGCGCACCGGCACCGTGCTGACCTACGACGACCGCAACTGGGAGCTGCGCTGGGCCCAGGAGCGCCCGCTGATCAACCTGGCCCGCGCCGTGGCGGTGGACATGGAAAGCGGCACCATCGCCGCCCAGGGCTATCGTCTGCGCGTACCCTACGGCACCCTGCTGTGCGTGTCGGACAAGCCGCTGCACAGCGAGATCAAGCTGCCCGGCGCCGCCAACGCCTTCTATGAGCGAGCGGTGAACCAGCACCTGCGCATCGGCCTGACGGCCCTGGATCTGTTGCGCGATCAGATGGAGTCGCTGCACTCGCGCAAGCTGCGCAGCTTCGACGAACCCCCGTTCCGTTAAGGTCCGGGTAGACCCTGAGTCGACGAGCAATAGCAATTCGCCTATCGGTTCGATACAAAAGGATGGTTTTTTGGCGCCGGAAAACCCTTGAAGATGCAGTGGCATTGAGACATCATCCCGCTCCCCAAAAAAGGAGTTTTGGACCGTGGCGCGCAACGTTTTCGTAACGAGCCAGGAACGGCAATTTGCCGCCGACCTGAGGCTGATCTCGGCAACCGATGCCAAGGGCATCATTCGCTACTGCAACGACGACTTCGTGGAGGTCAGCGGGTATACCCGCGAGGAGCTGCTGGGCAGCCCCCACAATCTGGTCCGTCATCCGGACATGCCCAAGGAGGTGTTCGCCCACATGTGGCGTCACCTCAAGGCCGGTCGCGCCTGGATGGGCATCGTCAAGAACCGCTGCAAGAACGGCGACTTCTACTGGGTCAGCGCCTATGTGACGCCCATCTTCGAGGACGGCAAGGTGGTCGGCTACGAGTCGGTGCGCGTCAGGCCCGAAGCCGAGCAGGTCCGCCGCGCCACCGCCCTGTACGAGGAGGTGAAGGCCGCAGGCCTCAAGCGTCGCGCCAGAGGCGATGCGTGGGCCGTCGCCACGCCCTTCCTGGCGACGCTGCCGGCCCTGCTGGCAGGTCTCCTGCTGTCTCCCGGCGTGGGGCTGGGTGTGGCCCTGGCGACCCAGCCCCTGTTGTATTTCACCCAGCGCCGCGCCCACAACCGTCTGCTCGACCGCCTGCAGGCCGAGATGCGGGGCGCCTTCGACAGCGAGCTGGTGGCCCGCTGCTTCAGCGACCTGTGCGGTCGCCCGGCGCGCATGCGGATGGCGCTGGTCAGCGAGCAGGCCCGCCTGCGCACCCTGCTCAGCCGCCTGGATGACTATGCCGATCAGGCCGCCGCGCTGGCGTCGCGCAGCGACGAGCTGACCCGCGATACCAACGACTCGCTGCAGGCGCAGCGGAGCGAGGCGGCGCAGGTGGCCCAGGCCATGCAGGAAATGGCGCGCACCATCAGCGACGTATCGGGCATGGTGCAGCGCACGGCGGACGAGGTCTGCCAGGTGGATACCCTGGCCGAGCACGGGGCCGCGGAGGCGGATCAGGCCCGCGAGCAGATCGATCGGCTGGCCCGCCAGGTGGGCGAAATCAGCGACACGGTGGAGGGGCTGGCCCGGGAAACCCGCAGCATCGAACAGGCCGCCGGCATGATCCGCGCGATCTCCGAGCAGACCAACCTGCTGGCTCTGAATGCCGCCATCGAGGCGGCGCGGGCCGGCGAACAGGGACGCGGCTTCGCGGTGGTGGCCGGCGAGGTGCGCGAACTGTCCCAACGCACCCGCGAGGCCACCGAGGCCATCCATGGCATCCTGCAGACCCTGCACGAGGGTGCCGACAATGCCGTGCGCATCGCCCGTGTCGGTCGCGAACAGGCCAGCAGCGGGCTGGCCCAGGTGGTGGCGAGTCAGCAGGCGCTGCAGGGGATCCGCGAGGCCGTGGGCGGCATTCGCGACATGGGCCTGCAGATGGCCACCGCCACCGAGGAGCAGGCCCAGGTGGTGGACGAGATGGCCGGGCGCATCACCGCCATCGCCCAGGGCGCCGAACACAACGCCGAACTGGCGGAGGCCTCGGCCCAGGTGGGCCGCGAGCTGGCGGACACCTCCCGCGCCATGCACGCGCTGGTGGAGCGCTTCAACCGCTGATTTCGGTCAGGCTGCCGAGGTTTTCGGGGCACCGGCGCGCAGAGCACGTTTCCCCGCAGGGTGATCACCGCCCGCGTTGAC